>JAYVML010000225.1:0-4624 GCA_043758955.1 Novosphingobium sp.
CCGCGAAACTCAACTTGATCGGGGCGTAGCTGGGCATCCATCGCGGCGGCTTCTGCGCCCAGCAAGGTGGTGCCCAGCAGGGCAATTGTGGCGAGCTTCTTCAAAACGGTTCTCCCTGAATCTGCGGTCAGTTGAGCAGGATTTCCCTGTGGATGGAAGGGGCCGCACACACTTCCGTTTTGGGGGCCGAATCCCTATATGCTCACTATGTCTGACACCCCTGAAAACATCCCCAATCCGAACGAATACGGCGCTGACCAGATCAAGGTCCTCAAAGGCCTCGATGCGGTGCGCAAACGCCCCGGCATGTACATCGGCGATACCGACGATGGTTCGGGCCTACACCACATGGTGTTCGAGGTTTCGGACAATGCGATTGACGAGGCACTGGCCGGGCACTGCGATCTGGTCTTGATCGAGCTCAACCCCGATGGCTCGGTTTCGGTCGAAGACAACGGACGGGGTATTCCCACCGGAATCCACGCCGAGGAAGGCGTCTCGGCGGCCGAAGTGATCATGACCCAGCTTCATGCGGGCGGGAAATTTGAGAACACTTCTGACGATAACGCGTACAAGGTTTCGGGTGGGCTGCACGGCGTCGGGGTGTCGGTGGTCAACGCGCTGTCCGAATGGCTTGAGCTGACGATCTGGCGCGACGGTGAAGAGCACTGGATGAAGTTCGCGCACGGCGATGCGGTCGAAGCTCTGCGCGTGGTCGGACCAGCTCCAGCGGGAAAGAAGGGCACCCGGGTCACATTTCTGGCCTCGACTGACACATTCAAGAACGTGCTGGAGTTCGATTTTGAGAAGCTTGAGCACCGCTACCGCGAGCTCGCCTTCCTCAATTCGGGCGTGCACATCAAATTGCGCGACCTGCGCCATGCCGACCAGCTTGAGCACGATCTGTTTTATGAGGGCGGGATTGGCGCGTTCGTTGGCTATCTCGATCGCAACAAAATCGCGCTGTTACCCGATCCGATCGCGATTTCGTCCGAGCGAGACGGAATTGCCATCGAAGTCGCGCTGGAATGGAACGATTCGTATTACGAAAACGTGCTGTGCTTCACTAACAACATCCCGCAGCGCGATGGCGGCACGCATCTGGCCGCGTTCCGCGCCGCGCTGACCCGCACACTCAACAACTACGCCGAAAAAACCGGGCTGATGAAGAAGGAAAAGGTTACGCTGACCGGTGAGGACATGCGCGAAGGGCTGACCGCGATCGTCTCGGTCAAGTTGCCCGATCCCAAGTTCTCGTCGCAGACCAAGGATAAGCTGGTCTCCTCCGAAGTGCGCCAGCCGCTCGAAAGCCTGATGGCCGACAAGATGAGCGACTGGCTTGAGGAAAATCCCGCCTATGCCAAGCAGGTGGTCGGCAAGATCATCGACGCCGCCGCCGCGCGCGAAGCGGCCAAGCGCGCGCGCGAGCTGACCCGGCGCAAGGGCGCGCTCGATATTGCCAGCCTGCCGGGCAAACTGGCCGATTGTCAGGAACGCGATCCCGCCAAGTGCGAACTGTTTCTGGTCGAAGGCGATTCGGCGGGCGGCTCGGCCAAGCAAGGGCGCGACCGGAATATCCAGGCAATCCTCCCGCTCAAGGGCAAGATCCTCAATGTCGAACGCGCGCGGTTTGACCGGATCATTTCGTCAAAGGAAGTCGGCACGCTGATCCAGGCGATGGGCACCGGCATCCGCGACGAGTTCAATCTTGAGAAGCTGCGCTATCACAAGATTGTGATCATGACCGATGCCGATGTTGACGGCGCGCACATCCGCACCTTGCTGCTGACCTTCTTCCACCGTCAGATGCCTGAGATTATCCGGAACGGGCATTTGTTCATCGCGCAGCCGCCGCTGTACAAGGTCAACAAGGGCCGCAGCGAGGTCTACCTTAAAGACGCGGCCGAGCTCGATCGTTATCTGGTCGAAGCGGGCACTGCGGGCCGGGTGCTGGAGACCGCAGGCGGCGCGCCCAATTCGCTGCGACGGGGCGGGACCGAATTAGCCGCGCTGGTTCAACACGCCTTGCGTATGCGCAGCCTGATGGGCTTTGTGCCGCGCCGATTTGATCCGGCGGTGATCGAGGCGCTGGCGATGGCCGGTGTGCTCAATCCCGAACTGGACCGGGCCGGGCGGCAGGCCGCGCTGGCCAATGCAGTCAAGTGGCTCGATCTCGGCGACCGCGAGGCGCGGTGGAGCGCCGAGCTGACCGAAGTGGGCGCGGTGATGGTCAAGCGGGTCTGGCGCGGGGTGACCGATGCGCATCCGATCGAAGCCAGCTTCCTGTCCAGCGCCGAGGCGCGCAAGCTGGCCCGGTTGGCGGTGGAAAATGTCGAGGTGTACGAAACCCCGGTGCGTTTGGTGCGGACCAGCAGCGCAGCCGAAGACGCCACCGAGGCTGATGCGGCGGACGGCGATGGTGACGGCGAAGTCGCCGCCGCGCCAGTGATCGTCAAGGACCAGATCACCCGCCCTTCAGAACTGCTCGACGCGGTGCTGGTCGGCGGGCGCAAAGGCCTTGCAATCGCGCGTTATAAAGGGCTGGGCGAAATGAACGCCGAGCAATTGTGGGAAACCACGCTCGATCCTGACAACCGCGTGCTGCTGCAAGTCAAAGTGGAAGACGCCGATGTGACCGACGAGATCTTCACCCGGCTGATGGGCGACATCGTAGAACCGCGCCGCGAATTCATCCAGGAAAACGCGCTGAACGTAGCGAATCTAGACGTTTAGGCCGCGCGCAAGCCGCTGACCGCTTTGGCCCCGCGATCCACCGCCGACAGCCCATCGAACACCGCGTCGATGATCCGCGCCAGCTTGTCGGTGGTGAGCCGGTGCATGATCAGTTCCATTGCGCCGATGTTGACGTAAGCGCCGGTCATCTGGTTGACGAGGCTGATCGCCTCGTCGATCGTTAGCCCCGCGAAATAGCCTTCGGCCATCGCCTCGCCGATGATCATGGCGAGGTAGTGATCGCCCAGATCGACGTACGAGCGCACCAGCTCGAAGTGTTCTTTGCCCAGTTCGACATAATTGGCGAAGACCACCGGGTCGCGCTCCCATTCCGCCTTCATCTTGGCGAACCGGCGCGCGTAAAATTCGTACATCTTGCGGCGCGGGGGGAGGTCACTGGCGACGACCTCTTCCATGATCTCAACCTTGGGCTGGAACCAATGCTCGGCCACGGCCTCGATCAGTGCATCCTTGTTGTCGAAATAGCGATAGAGGTTGGCGGTGGACATGCCCGCGCGCGCGGCCAGTTCAGTCATTGTGAAGGCGCTGCTGCCGCGTTCTTCGATCAGTGCGACCATCAGCGCGAGCAGCGCGTCGCGCCCGCCATCGAGATCGGTTTGAGGGCGTGCCATGTTCGAATGCTCCGCAAGGCCATCTGGGTCGACTGCTATATAAAACGACTTCGCTACATTTTCAAGAAACTGTATTGCGCGGTTAATACGCGATACCTTGCCGCGCCGCCGGGTTCAGCTAGGAATAGGGCATGATCAATTTTGCTCCGCGCGCTCCGCGATTCGTTCATCTGCTGCCCGCCTGCCTGCTCCCGCTGGTGGCCGCCTGCATGGCCCCGGGCGGGATCCGGTCGGCCGCCACCGCGCAACCGGTGACGGTGGGGATCGCGGCGATCAACGATTTTCACGGCAGTATCGAGCCGCCGCGCCAGTCAGTCCTTGCACCCGATGGCAAGGGCGGTACGGTGCAGGTCCCGGCCGGAGGCGCGGCGTGGCTGGCCAGTGCAGTGGACACTATCCGCGCGCAATACCCCAATCACCTGACCGTGTCGGCAGGCGATTTGATCAGTGCCTCGCAGCTCGCCTCATCGATTTATCTCGATGAGCCGGCGATCGGCGTGGCAAACCGGATTGGGCTCGATTTCAACGCAGTCGGCAATCACGAATTTGATCGGGGCAGGAATGAGCTTCTGCGGATGCAGCGCGGTGGCTGCGCGCAGTTAACCAAGCGCAAGCCGTGCCAAATCGAGCAGTTCGGCGGCGCGCGTTTCCAGTTCCTTGCCGCCAGCACCCTGACCGAGACCGGGCAGACACTGTTCCCGGCTTATGCCATCCGCACTTTCGGCTCCGGCCGGAGCAAGGTTCGGATCGGGATCATCGGCCTTACCCTGCGGGGCACCAGCGTTCTGGTCTCCCCCGATGGCATCAAGGGGTTAACGTTCGCGGGCGAAGCGGCGACGATCAACGCGCTTGTCCCGGTGCTCAAGGCCAAGGGCGCCGATGGCATCGTAGTGCTGCTCCACCAGGGCGGCAGCCAAGACAATTCGAACAATCCCAATGCCTGCGCCGGGTTCACCGGTGAAATTCGCCCCATCCTCGATGCGCTCGACCCTCGGGTCGACGTGGTGGTCTCGGGCCACACGCACAAGGCCTATGTTTGCAACTACGGCGAGCTCAATCCGGCGCATCCGCTGCTCCTGACCAGCGCGGGGGTTTACGGCGAGGAAGTGACAGACATCACGCTTGAGATCGATCCGGTCGCGCACCGGGTGATGACCAAACGCGCGCGCAATGTGATCGTGCAGAGTTTGCCTTATACTGGCGCGCGCGGGCCGGTTGTCGGCACGCCGCTATATCCGCAGTTTGCCCCGCGCGCCGAC
>JAYVML010000226.1:0-2339 GCA_043758955.1 Novosphingobium sp.
CGGCTGCGGTGGCGATGACCGAAGGTGCAACTTTCGACGAAGCCGGATTGCTTGAGCATCTGCGCGGGCGTTTGGCAGGGCACAAGATTCCGCGCGCAATAATGGCCGTCGCCTCGATCGGCCGCGGACCGAACGGCAAGGCTGACCGACCCGAAATTACCGCCCGGATCGCCGCTTGGCTGGAAACGCGCGCATCGGAGAAAACGACATGAACGAACCCGCACCGCATGTGATTTACGAAAAGCGCGACGGCATCGCTTACGTGACGCTTAACCGGCCGGAAAAGCGCAACGCATTTTCACCCGAGATGCTGGTCCGCCTTTGCGACGTCTGGCAAGATGTGGCCGAGGATCGCGAAATTCGTGTGGCGCTGGTGACCGGGGCGGGAGATCAGGCATTTTCGTCCGGCGGCGATCTTGGCAGCACAATTCCGCTGATGATGCGGACACGCCCGCCAGAAGGTGAGTGGGAGGAACGCTTTTCGCAGGACCGCAAGCAGCTGTACCGGGCGATCCTGCGCGGTGCGACGTTCTTCAAACCAGTCGTCGCGGCGATCAATGGCCACGCGCTGGCAGGTGGGGCGGAATTTGTCCTGGGCACCGACATTCGGGTCATGTCCGAAACGGCGACGATCGGTGTGACTGAAGTGCGGCGCGGGCTGATCGCCGGGGGCGGATCGCTGGTCAGGCTGGCGCGGCAAGTGCCATGGGCAATGGCGATGGAGCTCGCCTTGGTCGGAGCGCCGGTGAGCGCTCAGCAAGCCTTGGCGATGGGGCTGGTTAATCGCGTTGTGCCGCCAGATCAGGTGCTGGCCGTCGCCGAGGAGCTTGCTCGGCAGATCAGCCTCGGCGCGCCAGTCGCACTGGCTAAGACCAAAGAGGCGATGGTCCGATCGAACGGCTTGCCGTTTGACCAGGCGTTTGAGATCGAAGCACAATGTACCCGGGATAACGCAGCAACCGAGGACGCTAAAGAAGGCCCCCGCGCGTTTATGCAGAAACGGCCGCCGGTGTTCACCGGACAATGACAATGACAATTGGCGAGAGAGGAATTTGACGATGCGCGGCGTAGTATTCACCGGAAACAGCACCCTGGACCTGATCGAATTTCCCGATCCAACGCCTGGTCCCCGCGATGTGGTGCTGGAAATTAAGGCATCGGGCATGTGCGGCAGCGATCTGAAGCTGTACCGCCCGCCAGCCGGCGCAGCGTTCGCGGCGCTGGGACTTAAAGACAGCGGCGCGCCGGTGATCGCCGGACACGAACCGTGCGGCGTGATCGCAGCAGTTGGCCGTGACGTCGATCCGCGCAGCGCCCGGATCGGCGACCGCGTCACGCTGCATCATTATCAGGGCTGCATGACCTGCCCGGAATGTCGCAGCGGCTGGACTCAAATGTGTGACCGAACGGCGATCATTTACGGCGTAACCGGTCACGGTGGCCACGCGCCCTATATGCGCGCCGCCGTCGAAACTGTGTTTGCCCTGCCCGAGGAAGTCTCGTTCTCAACCGGCGCGGCGATCTCCTGCGGAACCGGTACAGCCTATGGCGCGCTGCTGAGGCTTGATGTTTCGGCGCGGGATACGATCGTGATCGTCGGCCAGGGGCCGGTCGGGCTCTCGGCGACGCAACTGGCGGCGGCGATGGGTGCGCGGGTGATTGCGGTCGACGTTAGCTCCGAGCGCGCGGCGCTGGCCCGGGAGTTCGGCGCAGCGCACACAATCGATGCCAGCTCAGAAGATCCTGTCGATGCAATCATGGCGCTGACTGGCGGCAAAGGAGTTGGCAAGGCGCTCGATACGTCTGGGGCGGCTGCGGGCCGTCTGGCTGCAGTGCGCAGTGCATCGCGCTGGGGCACGGTCTGTCTCGTCGGCGAAGGCGGCGAAATGACGCTTAACGTCAGTATCGATATCATCCGCAAGCAGCTGACGGTGGTTGGCTCATGGACTGTGAACAGCGCCAAGCTCGCCGACTGCATCCGCTTCATCGCCGATCACGGGCTGGAGGTGGACCGTCTATTTACAGACCGCTACACATTCGATCAGGCCCCCGCTGCGTATAAGGCGTTCGACATGCAGGCAGCGGGCAAGGGCGTATTCATCAACTGAACCGAAGCATCAGGCGAGATTCATCCACACTGTCTTGTTGTAAAGATATTCCTCGACGTGGCGGCGGCCTCCCTTTGCGCCGTAGCCACTCATCCGGAAGCCTTCGGAAGTCACGCTGGCCTCAGTCGTGCCGTAGCAATTGACCCACATCATCCCTGCGCGGACTTCGCGGGCGACGCGGTGGGCGGTGCCGACATCGCGGGTCCAAACCGCGCCGCCCAGCCCATACTG
>JAYVML010000227.1:0-37626 GCA_043758955.1 Novosphingobium sp.
ACCGGCGCTTCCAGGCTGATCTCGACCCCGGCGTCTTCGCACGCGCGCGCCATCGCCTGAGTGATCGCCCCCATCCCGCCCACGGAATGCCCCCACGCGCCGAGCTTGCCATTCACCTCGCCGAACACGTGATGCAGCAGCACATAGGCGGAGCCCGGCGTGGACACCCCGGCATAGTTGCCGACCACCGCATCGAACGCGAAGGCGCTTTGCACATAGTCATGCTCGAACCAGCCATCCAAAAAGCTGCGCGCCGATTTGGTGAACATGTCTAGCAGATCGCGCTGCACCGAAATATCCAGCTGCGCCATCGGCCAGCCCTGCTTGGCCGCCGCCAGCAACGCGGGCAGCCCACCGCCCAGGTTGGGCGGGATTTTCAGGCTGAGATCGCGCAGCACATTGGCGACCTGCTCCAGCGCCTTGTCGTACTTGGCATAGGCGTCGGCATCGTGCTGCGAAAACCGTGCAAACTCCGCCTCGGTCCGCCCCGGCCCGCCGCCCAGTTTGATGTAATCATCCGCGAACGGGAAGAAATTCGAAATCGTCCGCTCGATCACGCGGTAGCCATAGTGGTGCAGCCGCATATCAGCGATCACCTTGGGCCGCAGCAGGCTGACCGTGTAGCTGGCGGTCGAATTGCGGAAGCCGGGATGAAATTCCTCGGTCACCGCCGCGCCGCCAACAATATGCCGCCGCTCCAGCACCCGCACCCGCATTCCGGCTTTGGCGAGGTAAAACGCGCAGACGAGCCCGTTGTGCCCCCCGCCGATGATCAGTGCGTCATAAGTTTTGGTCATCGGGGGTCCATAGCCGAGGGAAGCGGAAGTTTACAAACTTCACAAAGTCCTAAAAAACAAAAACCTGCCGATTTCTGCGCGATGGCGATTATGTCAGGGTTTGGGGCGTAGGAAAGGGGCGACGCCGCGTAGTGTCGCACGGCGAAGCTGGATCATTGGTTCTGGGGGAACTCAGATCGGCATCGGCGGATCGCCGCTGCCGACCCGATTACTGACTTTTGCTAACTTTCCTTCATACCTGTTGGGCGCTCAGACTCGTAGCTATTGTGGCGCCCAAATACCTACTTCACGGTAAACCAATTTTTACAAAACGTTGCCAAAGCCAAAGGATGAACTTCACCCCGACCTCGGCCGACTTCACGTCTGATCGCCGTTTCTTAAGCGTCGCCGTGGCCATTGGGTTGTCTGCGGCATTGCTGCTGGTCTTCCAGTTGCTCGAAAGGCTGGGTGTGCCCCACCAGATCGCGGGTTTGGTATTCTGGTCAGCGATCGTGACCGAGTTGACCATCCTGCTTCTGATCACCCTCGGCGCGCCAGCTATAGCAAGAGAGATGAGGGAGCGACGCGAGAGCGCCCGGGCCGCTGTGCGCGCGCGGATGGAAGTGGAAGCGCTGTTTCAGATGACCGACATGCTGCAGAGTGCGAGCGGATATGCCGATGCCAATGCAGTGCTACGGGCAACTGGGACCACGCTGCTGCCTGACTACGGTGGAGCGCTTTACGTGTTCAACAACTCACGCGACCGGCTGGACCTGTCAGCTTCGTGGATTTGGCCTACAGAAAGCGGCCCAGAGGCGAATATTTCCTCGGCGCAGTGCTGGGCGCTGAAGCGGGGCAAGTCAAATCTCAACCTGCCTATCGCTAATGCCTTGCGCTGCGAGCACCACACCAGCGATCTGGCGGTGCTCGAAATTCCGATGATGGCCCGGGGCGAGGTCCACGGGCTACTAAAGGTCGAGCATGGCGGTGAAGATGCTGAGCGCCGCCTGGTTGAAGCCAAGCCGATTGCGCAAGCAATCGCCGACGCCATGTCGCTGGCTCTTTCGAATATTGCGCTGCGCGAGAAGCTCCGCACGCAGGCGCTACGCGACGCACTGACCGGGCTCTACAATCGGCGCTACATGGAAGACACGCTCGAACGTTTCGCGAACCTTGCTGAGCGCAATGGCACCCCGGTAACCGCAATAATGATCGATCTGGACCACTTCAAGAAACTCAATGATGAACATGGTCATGCGCTGGGCGATGCCGTGCTGGTCGAAGTCGCGGGCGTAATCATGGGCGGCATCCGACCGTGCGACGTGGCCTGCCGCTATGGCGGGGAAGAGCTAGTGGTTCTTTTGCCCGACTGCAGCTTGGGCGAAGGGTCTAAAAAGGCCGAATTTCTGCGCGCGCGGATCGAGGCACTGTCGGACAACCACAGCGCGTCTATCACTGCCTCGTTCGGGGTGGCATCGATTCCTGAGAGCTCGCTGAGGGTGGGCGAAATACTCGCCAATGCGGATGCAGCGTTGTACCTGGCAAAAGCACAGGGGCGCAACCGCGTCGTGGCAGCGGCTTCGCGCGCGGGGCTCGATGTGGTCCCGCGTTTTGCCGAAGCGGCTGAGTAGGCTCTCGTCCTAGGAGCTACATGACCGGTAGGTCGGAGTCACTGGCATGCCTCCGATGTCCGCTCACCACTCCACCCCTGCTCCGGCGCTTTCTCCAATCGCGCCTCCGGGATAATCGCCCTGATCTTGCGCGCAAAGCTGCGCAGGCAGACTTCGCTGGTGGCAATCGGCCCGGCGCTGTAGCTGCGGCTGGCCATGCCTTGCTGGACCCCGCCGATCAGCCAGGTGTCCTCCTGATTGACCACGCGGTTGATCCGCCAGTTGGCATAGCGCGCCAGCTTCATGGCGCGGTGCTGGCCGGCGGGGGTGTAGGCATCGGGCAAGGCGTAGGACACTTCGCGCAGCGCGCAGCTGGTGGGCGAGGTGGGCAGCCACTGCATGAAATCGATCTGGTCGGCGTAGACATCGAAGGCCATGTTGGGCCACAGCTTGTAATAAAGCCAGCGTCCCTGTGCTTCATCGGGCAAGTGGTCCACGCGCGGCAGGTGCGCGGTGTAAAACCGTTCCCAGAAGTTCTGTTTGCCGCCGCTGGTGACGTTGCCATGCAGGCGATCTACCCAGCCATGCGCCTCGATCCGGTAGCTGCTGCCGACCAGTCGGGTCAGCCCATCGTGCGCCACCGTGATGTGCAGATTGTCCGAATAGTTATCGCCAACGTTCTTCCAGTTGACCGCGCGCGGGCGGTGGCGGATCGGGCTGAGCGGCTGCATCGCCTCGAACTTGTACGGCGCGATCTCGGCTTCGAACGGCGCCATCATCTCGGCGACCGACGGGAAGCCGTGGTCTTCGAGCCGCACGAATACGAACCCGCGCCATTGTTCGAATGCTATCGGGGCAAGACCGCTCTCTGCCATATTGAGCGCGGGGTATTCCGCCTTGTGCGGCACGCCCGTAAGCCGCCCATCGGCCGCGTAAGTCCAGGCGTGATAGGGACAAACCAGCTTTTTCGCGCAGCCGCCCGGCCCCGCCACCAGCCGCATCGCGCGGTGGCGGCAAACGTTGGTGAAGGCGCGGATGATGCCGTCGAGGCCCCGAATCACGATTACGCTTTCGCCCAGATAGTCGAGCGTGCGGTAATCGCCGGGGCCGGATAGCTCGCTCACATGGCAGACGATTTGCCACGATGGGCGGATCACGCAGGCCATCTCGGCCGCGTAGAAATCGGCGTCGTGGTACGTCCAGCCCGGCAACGACCAGTCTGCATCCGGATCCGCAGCCGGACTGGCGATCTGCGCCAAGGCTGAGCCGAGGTCTATCATATTGGCGCGCCGGATTATTTCGACAGATCGGTGAACAGGCTGAGGTAGTAGTTAATCCCCGGTGCGGTGTTCGACAGCGGCACACGTTCGTTGAGCCCGTGGGCAAAGTCTTCGGAATCTTTGGAAAACACCGGGCTCGCGCCATAACTCGGCACGCCCAGCGCGCGGTACCACATCGAATCCGATGCGCCCGAGGCTTGGCTAGGGAAGATCGGCAGCCCCGGATTGATCCGATGCATTGCCTTTTCGGCGGCCTTGACGAAATCGGGCCGCATCGGCGAGGCCGGCGCGGAAATCGAATCCTCACCGGTCACATCGCTGATCTTGACTTCGGGCATGCCGATCACCGAGGCCAGTTCAGCGGCGATCGCCTCCTTGCTGTGACCGGGGAATATCCGGCAATTGATATTGGCCGTAGCGCGCTGCGGTAGCGCATTTTGCGCATGCCCGCCGCTGATCATGGTGGGCACACAGGTCGTGCCGATCTTGCCGACATACGAATAATTGCCGCGCAATGTGGCCACAGCGGCTTCATCCTGCGGGTTGGCGGCGAACGCGCGCATTGCTCCCGCCAGCTGCGAGTTGCTTTCAAACTGCGCGGCCTGTTCGAAATAGGCTTTGGTCAGCGGGCTGAGCTCAGGCTTGAAATGATAAGCTCCAACCCGCTCGAGCGCGGTGGCCAGCTGGGTGATCGCATTGACCGGGCGCGGCGCCGAGCTGTGCCCGCCGGGATTGGTCACTTCAAGCTGATAATCGATGTAAGTCTTTTCGGCGCCCTGCCAGGTCCAGTACAGCGGCTTGCCGGTCGTTTCATCCAGCGTCCCGCCGCCACCATCGATGTTGAGCACCAGTTCCGCATTGCTCAGCTTCTTGGCGATCACCCGCGACGTGCGCATCGTGGTTTCTTCATCGCCTGAGAATTGCAGCACAATCGTTCGGCGCGGTTTATAGCCCGAGCGGCGCAGTTCGATCAGCGCGGAGGCGGCCAGCGCGGCGTCGAACTTCATGTCGCTCGCCCCGCGTCCGAACAGATAGCCGTTCTCTACTATCGGCGTGAACGGATCGCGCTGCCAGTCCGCGGGTTTGGCCTCAACCACATCGAGGTGCCCCGAGATGACCAGCGGTTTTAACGCGGGATCGCTACCCGGCCAGGTGGCGATCATATAGGCGGTATCGGCAAATGGGGTGATTTCGATATCGCCGCTGCGCCAGCCGCCTGCTACCAGCGCGGTCTTGACCAGCTGCATCGCAGCGCCGGTGCGATTGCCCTCACCCTGGACCGAGCGCATGGCGATCAGCTGTTTCGCCAGATCGAGCGTTTGGGCTTCGGCCACGGGGTGGCCTTTGGACCTGGCTGGTGTGGCGGAAAGCTGCGGGACCGCAGTTACCGCGCTGAGCGCCAAGACCAGCGAAAGAGTTACTGCGCGCATATCCAATCTCCTGTGCAAGCGAGTCTAATCGCTTGGCTGGGCTACGGTAAAGCCGGATGTGACGCTGCATTTCAGACCACCGCCATCTCATACAAAATTAACTGGGGCTGGGCTACTGGTGCAACCAAGAAAAAAACGGGGTCGGGTACTAGCCAAATGGTCAGCAAACAGGCGGCGCTGCGCGTTGTCGTTCCGGCAGAATTGCGCGACTGGGTCGATAACCGGCTGATTAGTGCGCACATCCGCATGGTTCGTTCAATCGTGCTGGGCACAGTGATGAACGCGGCCGTGATTACACTGGCGCTGATCGGCCAGATGCCTGCACTCCACGTCGCCTTGTTCGCCAGCTCGATGATGGCCGCGTGCCTGCATCGGTTGTGGCTCGCAGAAGGCATCGAACGCGGTCGCCGGCGACGGCGCACGGCCAAGATAATCTATGCTTTCATGATGAATTCGCTGTGGCTGGGTCTGACCATGGGCATGCTGATGGCGCTGTGGTTGCCAAAGCTCTCGCCGGGCGTGCAGCTGTTACTGGCGGTTTGCACAGTTAGCCAGATCGCTTCGGCCGCCTACATGGTCCGGACCCTGCCGCAGTCGGCACTGGTATATGTTACCGTGCAGGCACTGGGTCTAGCACTCGGCGTTGCTCAATCTGGGACTGTACTCGCGCTGGCAACCGGCGCCGTGCTGGCGGTGGCTAGCGTCCTTCTGGTGCGCATGGCCTATACCTCGCGTGATCTGTTCGTAACAAGGATCCTGTCCGACCGCGAGTTACACAGCGCCGCCCGCACGGTCAAATTGCTGCTCAACGAATACGAGGCAAGCGGCTCAGACTGGTTGTTCGAATTGAACGCGCAGCATCAGCTGACCAATGTCTCGCCGCGCTTTGCCCAGGCCGCCGGCGAACCCGCCGAACAGCTGCAAGGTCGCCTTCTGACCAGCCTGTTTGCGCCCGGTGCGGGCCGCGACGAGCTCGACGCGGCGCTGTCTGGCAGTCGCCCGTTACGCTCGCTGGTGGTGGCACTGGACGAAACCGGCGAAGATGAACCGCGATGGTGGTCACTGAGCGGGCGTCCCAGCAATTCGGGCGACGGGGTCGATTATCGCGGGGTTATCTCGGATGTAACCACGCAGCGCCAGACCGAACACCGTGCCCAGCAAATGGCCCACTTCGACGCCTTGACCGGACTTCCTAACCGCAGCCACTTCAATCAGGTGCTGGCCGGGTTGGTCAAAAGCCATGAAGCCGATGAGCAGGTCGCTTTGCTGCTGCTCGACATCGATCATTTTAAGAGCATCAATGACGTGCACGGCCACCCGATGGGTGACCAGTTTCTGCGGCAGTTCGCTGCGCAATTGAGCGCAGTGATCGGCGGGAGCGGGCTGGGCGGCAGCGAGCCGATCGTGGCGCGGCTGGGCGGCGACGAATTTGCCATCGCGGTTACTGGCGACGATGCTTGCGATCACGCGGTGCGGCTGGGTGCACTGCTGGTCCTCGCGCTGGCCGAGCCGCTGGAAGTCGATGGCATTGAACTGCCTTGCGCAATCAGCCTGGGGATTGCGCTGGCCCCGTTTCACACTGACCAGCAGGCGCAGCTACAAAGTTATGCCAACATCGCGCTGGGCGCGGCCAAGACCGCCGGGCGCGGGACCTGGGAAATGTTTCAGCCCGACATGGATGCCAAACTGCACGAGCGGCACGCGCTGGCGCGCGATTTGCGCCAGGCCGTAGCGCACGGCGAGCTGCGCCTGTTCCTCCAGCCGCTGGTTGACGTCGCGAGCGAAGTCAAAACCGGCTACGAAGCGCTGCTGCGCTGGCAGCACCCGATCCGCGGGCTGTTGCCCCCTGACACCTTTATCCCGATCGCCGAGGAAACCGGCCTGATCGTGCCGATCGGTGAATGGGTGATCCGCACCGCTTTTGCCGAAGCTGCCACTTGGCCCGGCAAAGAAGTGATCGCGATAAATTTGTCACCGGTCCAGTTCTCCAGCCCCAATCTACTGGCGGTTATCGTCAATGCGCTGGGTGACAGCGGGATCGAGCCGGGACGGGTCGAATTTGAGATTACCGAAGGCGTGCTGCTCCGCGATTCGGAAGCCAACATCAATACCCTGTGTCGGATGCAGACGCTCGGCGTGAAGATTGCGCTCGACGATTTCGGCACTGGTTATGCTTCGCTGAATTACCTGCTGACCTTCCCGTTCGACAAGATCAAGATCGACCGCAGTTTCATCTCCAGCCTGTCCACCCGCGAGGAATCGCGCGCCATCGTCGCTGCGGTTATTGCGCTGGCCAACCGCTTGGGGATGTGTACGCTGGCCGAAGGCGTCGACGAACTCGAACAGCTCGAACAGCTCAAGGCCCAAGGTTGCCGAATGGTGCAGGGCTGGCTGTTCGGCAAAGCGCTGCCGACTGAAGAGTATCATCCGCGCAGCATTGCGCTCACACCAGCGGCAGCACTTCCGGTGCGCCTGCCGCGCCGGCGCAAGGCGCGCAGTTCACAGACGTATTCACAGCGCGTCCGCGGCTGAAGTTGGCCGCGCTGCACTGGCGCAGTTCAGTCGCGGCTGCTAACCTTGGCACAGCCCGCCCGTTTGGCCGTGCCGGGCGCGGGAGTGATAAGCATGAGCTTCACTGCAGACCGTCTGCTGCTGTTCGGTGCAACCGGAGATCTGGCGCAGCGCATGTTGCTGCCTTCGCTGTGCGCGTTGCACGACGACCAGTTGATCGCGCCCGAACTGACCATTATCGGCACCGCGCGGTCCGAATACGATGACGATACCTATCGCCAATTCGCGCGTGTGGCGCTTGAGAAATACCTACCCGATTTTCGTAAGGGCGCGATCGACAGCTTCCTGCCACGGCTCAAATATCAAGTACTCGACGCGACCGATGCCAGCCATTTCACCGACTTATCCGATGAAATCGGCACCGCCAAACAGGGCATGGCGATTTTCCTGTCAACCGCGCCGAGCCTGTTCGAGCCCACTATTGCGGGGCTGGCCAAAGCAGGACTAACCGGCGACAAAGTCCGCATCGGTCTCGAAAAGCCGCTCGGCACCAGTCTTGAGACCAGCCGCGAGATCAACGATGCAGTGGCCGCCGCGTTCAGCGAGGACCGGATTTTCCGGATCGATCACTACCTTGGCAAGGAAACCGTCCAGAACCTGCTGGCGCTGCGCTTTGCCAACATCATGTTCGAACCGCTGTGGAACGCCGCGCACATCGATCACGTCCAGATCACCATTGCCGAGACGGTCGGGCTGGAAAGCCGGGTGGGCTATTACGATGGCGCTGGGGCGCTGCGCGACATGGTCCAGAACCACATGCTGCAATTGTTGGCGCTGGTGGCGATGGAACCGCCGACCAGTTATGACGCAACCCCGATCCAGGACGAAAAGGTCAAAGTGCTGCGCGCTTTGCGGCAGGTCGCACCAGCCGAAACTGTGACCGGGCAATACCGTAAAGGTGCGATCGATGGCCAGCCAGTGCCCGGTTATGACGACGAACTGGGTAAGGAATCGAACACCGAAACCTTTGTCGCGATCAAGGCGCACGTCGATAACTGGCGCTGGTCGGGCGTACCGTTTTACCTGCGCACCGGCAAACGCCTGCCCGAGCGCAAGACCGAGATCGTGATCAACTTCCGCGCGGTTCCTCATTCGATCTTTGCCGCGCGCGGGGCCAAATCGCAGCCCAACGCATTGGTGATCGGGATCCAGCCCGAAGAAAACATCCAGTTGCAATTGATGGCCAAGGAGCCCGGGCTTGACCGGGATGGCATCCGTTTGCGCCCGGTCCCGCTCAATATCACCATGCCCGATGCCTTTGCCGGGCCGAAGAAGCGTATCGCCTACGAACGGCTGCTGCTCGATCTGATCGAGGGCGATCAAACGCTGTTCGTTCGCCGCGACGAGGTTGAGGCACAATGGGTGTGGATCGACGCGATCCGCGCCGGCTGGGCCGAGCACGGGGCCAAGCCCAAGAGCTATTCGGCCGGTAATTGGGGGCCATCTGCGGCTATCGCGCTGACCGAACGCGACCGGGTGACCTGGAATGACTAGCCTTAACCCGGTGATCGAGCGCGTTACTGCGCGGATCATCGACAAATCGAAAGACAGTCGGCGGCGTTATCTCGACCTGATCGAGGCCGAGGCGCAGAAGTTCCCCGGGCGCGGCGCTTTGTCTTGTTCAAACCTGGCGCACGGATTTGCCGCCGCGCTGGAAGACAAGAGGGCAATTGCGCACGGGCGCAGTCCCAACCTGGCGATCGTAACCGCCTACAACGACATGCTCTCAGCTCATCAACCCTATGGCCGATATCCCGAGGCGATGAAGCTCTTTGCGCGCGAAGTGGGGGCCACCGCGCAAGTCGCGGGCGGAGTCCCAGCGATGTGCGACGGGGTGACTCAGGGTCAGGCCGGGATGGAATTATCGCTGTTCAGCCGTGACGCCATCGCCATGGCGGCGACGGTGGCGCTGAGCCACGCGATGTTCGATGGAATGGCACTGCTGGGGATCTGTGACAAAATCGTGCCCGGGTTGGTGATCGGTGCCTTGCGGTTCGGCCACCTGCCAGCAATTTTCATACCCTCAGGGCCGATGCCATCGGGGCTCGCCAACAAGGACAAACAGAAAGTCCGTCAGCTTTACGCTGAGGGCAGGGCGAGCCGTGCTGATCTGCTTGAAAGCGAGAGCGCCAGCTATCACAGCCCCGGCACCTGCACATTTTATGGTACCGCCAATTCGAACCAGATCATGCTCGAGCTAATGGGCTTGCATCTGCCCGCCGCCTCGTTCGTCCCGCCCAACACCCCGCTGCGCTCGGCGCTGACCCGCGCGGCGGTCCACCGGCTCGCTGAAATCGGGCGTGAAGGAAATGACTACCGCCCGATGGCGCGGGTGGTGGACGAGAAGGCAATCGTCAACGCTGCGGTCGGCTTGCTGTGCACCGGGGGTTCGACCAACCACGCGATCCACTTGCCGGCAATGGCGCGCGCGGCGGGGATCAAGCTCGATTGGCAGGATCTCGACGAGCTGTCTGGCGCGGTGCCGCTGCTGGCACGGGTCTATCCCAACGGTTCGGGCGATGTGAACCATTTCCACGCGGCTGGCGGGGTGGCATTCCTAGTCCGCGAACTGCTGAGCGCGGGGCTGGCGCATGACGACGTGCTAACCGTGGCGCATGGCGGCATGGCAAGTTACGCGGCCGAGCCGTTCCTGGCCAATCCGCTTCCCCGCGAAGGCGGGGACCTCGGGCAAGATGAAGACGATGCGCCCGAAGGCCTGAGGCCCCCGCCTGCGCGGGGGAACGAGCAGGTTTTGAGCTGGCGGCCAGCGCCCGCACAATCCGGCGAAGAGACCATGCTGCGCCCGGCGAACCGCCCATTTATGCCCGACGGCGGCATGCGGCTGGTCAAAGGCAACCTGGGCCGCGCGACCTTCAAGACCAGCGCGGTCGATCCCGAGCGCTGGACGATAGAGGCACCGTGCCGCGTGTTCTCAACGCAGGACGAGGTCCAGGCCGCGTTCAAGGCGGGCGAGCTTAACCGCGACGTAATCGTGGTCGTGCGCTTTCAAGGCCCGCGCGCCAATGGGATGCCCGAACTGCACAAACTGACCCCGCCGCTGGGCGTGCTACAAGACCGTGGGCACAAGGTCGCGCTGGTCACCGACGGGCGGATGTCGGGCGCCTCGGGCAAAGTCCCGGCGGCGATCCACGTCACCCCCGAGGCGCTGGCCGGCGGCGCGCTGGCCTATTTGCGCGATGGTGACCGGGTGCGCCTGTGCGCCAGCACTGGCACGCTCGCGGTGCTCGAAGACATTTCGCAGCGCGAGCCCGCCGTGCCCCCGCGCGGCGGACTGGGCATGGGCCGCGAACTGTTCGCCATGCTGCGCAACCATGCCGACGGGGCTGAGGAAGGTGCATCTGCAATGCTGGCGGCGGCCGGGCTGTGAAATTTTCCCAACCCCCGTTCGTGTCGAGCGTAGTCGAGACACAGCACGCGGCATCTCGACTTCACTCGATGCGAACGGAGTTGGTTCTGTGACTCAAATCGTCAGCGTCGATATCGGCGGCACGCACGCGCGGTTTGCCTTGGCCGAGATTGCGGCTGGCGGTGCGATCACGCTGAGCGAGCCGGCCACGCTGCACACCAGGGATCACGCCAGCTTCCAGACCGCGTGGGAGCATTTTGCCCAGTTGCAAGGCGGCACGCTGCCCCCGGCCTGCGCCATCGCCATGGCCGGGCCCGTCGGCGGCGAGATCATCCGCTTTACCAACAATCCGTGGGTGATCCGCCCGGCGCTGATCCCCGAAAAGCTCGGTGCGGCGCGCTATACCGTGATCAATGATTTCGGTGCGGTTGGCCATGCTGTGGCCCGCGCCGGGCCCGAACATTTCGTCCATTTGGCCGGGCCAGACACCCCGCTACCGGCCACCGGCACTCTCAGCGTGCTTGGTCCCGGCACCGGGATGGGGGTGGCGCACGTGTGGCGCGACGGCGCGGGCGGCTACCGGGTGCAAGCGACCGAGGGCGGGCATATCGACTATGCCCCGCTTGATAGCATCGAAGACGCGATCCTCGCCCGGCTGCGTCAGCGCTATCGCCGGGTCTCGGCCGAACGCGTGGTCTCCGGCCCGGGGCTGGTCGATATTTATGAGGCGCTGGCCGGGATGGAAGGCCGCGCCGTCCAGCCAGTCGATGACCGCACGTTGTGGGGCATTGGCACCAGCGGAGAAGACAGTCTGGCGGCCGCTGCCGTTGACCGGTTCTGCCTATCGCTCGGTGCGTTCGCAGGCGATATCGCCTTGGCGCAGGGTGCCAGCGGCGTGGTGATCGCGGGCGGGCTGGGGCTGCGGATTCGCGACACGCTGCTGCAATCGGGCTTTGCCAATCGGTTCAAGGCCAAGGGCCGGTTTGAGGGCCTGTTGGCTGCGCTGCCGGTTAAGCTGATTACGCACCCGCAGCCCGGCCTGTTCGGTGCTGCTGCCGCATTTGCCAAGGAGCATCTGATGTGACTTCGCCAGTTTCTCGGATCGAGCAGATCATGCGCATGGCCCCGGTTATCCCGGTGCTGGTGATCGGCGACGCTGCGCAGGCGGTGGCGATTGCCACAGCGCTGGTCGCAGGCGGGCTGCCGGTGCTCGAGGTGACACTGCGCACCGCCAGCGCCCTCGAAGTGATCCGCGCGATGAAGCAGGTCCCCGGCGCGATTGTCGGGGCGGGGACGGTGCTGAACGAACATGCGCTGGACGATGCACTCGAAGCGGGCAGCGAATTCATCGTCTCGCCCGGACTAACCGGCAGCCTTGCCAAGGCGGCGATTGCCGCCAATGTGCCGTTCTTGCCCGGGATCGCGACCGCGTCCGATATCATGCGCGGGCTGGATCTGGGGCTTGATCGGTTCAAGTTTTTCCCCGCCGAGGCCAACGGCGGAATTCCCGCGCTCAAGGCGATCGCCGCGCCGTTCGGGATGGCGCGGTTCTGCCCGACCGGCGGGATTACGCAGGCCACAGCACCGGATTGGCTGGCGCTTGACGCGGTACTGTGCTGCGGCGGATCGTGGCTGGTGGGCGCCAGCAAAAATGGCGGCCCGCCCGATGTGGCCGCAATCGAAGTGGCGGCCCGCGCGGCTGCCGCACTGGCCAAATGACCCTGCTGGCTGAACTCGAAGCGCGGTTGCAGACACTGCACAGCCGCACCGCCGAAACCCCGCTGTACAACCCGGTGTTTCAAGTCAGTCTCGAACTGTCGCGGCGGATCGAAAGCGGCGAGCTGCCGCTGAACGAAGTCGGTCAACTGGTGGCCGAACTCGAATGCGAAGGCCTGTTGGCGCGGGCAACGCGGCTTGAGCGACTGGTCGCACCGCTTGCGCCAGTGGACAATCAAGCGCGGATCGCGGCGCTGGCGGATGCGCCCGATTTTGCCAGCTTTGCAGCCAAAGTACGCCGGCCGCTGCTCCACGTGGTGTTCACCGCGCATCCCACCTTTCTGCTGACCCGCCGCCAGTCCGCAGCGGTTGCCGCCGCAGCCACCAGCGGCGCGATTGATGCGGCCAACGTCTGCGTGGCGCCCCACGCGCGCGACCCGATCACGCTCGATGGCGAACACGCCGACGCGATGGCCGCGATTACCCGCGCACAAGTCGCGCGCGACATGATCAATCGGCAGTTGCTGAGCGAGGCGCGCCGCCGCTGGCCGGACCAATGGCGCAGCCTCGATCCGCTGCCGCTGCGCTTCGCCTCGTGGGTGGGCTATGACATGGACGGGCGCACCGACATCTCGTGGGCCACCTCGCTGCGTTACCGCCTGTCCGAAAAGGCCGAGCGGCTCGGCAGCTATGCGGCCATGCTGACGGATGCTGCGCCCGATCTGGCCAAGCAGCTGGGCCGCGCCGGGGACCTTGCCGCCGATATGGCGGCGCGCTTTGCCGCTGATTTATCCGATCCAGCGGCCTTGTCGGTGGCGGCCAATGCGCTGACGGCGCCGTACCCCGATAAACTGATCAGCCTCAGCGGCGTGATTGGCGAGCTGGCAGCGCAAGCGGTTCAGGCGGACGATGCCACCGCCGAAGTGCTGCTGACCGCCGCCGCCGCGATGCGCGCCGATGGGCTGGGGATGGGCTGGATCCACTTCCGCGTAAACAGCTCGCAGCTGCAGAACGCGATCCGCCGCCGGATCGATCCCGCCGGGCGGCTCGATCTGGCAAGCCAGGCCGCCTTGGTCCGAATGCGCGAATTACTGGCCGAGGCAAAACCACTGCGCGCCAACTTTGCCGCCCTGGCGATTGAGAATTCGACCGCTGTGCGGCAGTTTGTGGCGATGGCGCAGATCCTTCGCCACATCGATGCCGACAGTCCGATCCGGATGCTGGTGGCCGAATGCGAACAGCCCAGCACGGTGCTCGCCGCGCTATATTTCGCCAAGCTGTTCGGAATTGCCGACAAAGTTGATGTCTCACCGCTGTTCGAAACCGAAAGCGCGCTCGAACACGGCGGGCGCTTCCTCGACGCCTTGCTGGCCGAACCGGCTTACCGCGATTACGCCAAATTGCGCGGGCGGGTGGCGATCCAGACCGGGTTTTCCGACGCCGGGCGCTTCGTCGGGCAAATTCCCGCCGCCTTGGCGATTGAGCGGCTGCAAGGCCGTTTAAGCGAAGCGATGGTTGCCAACGGGCTGACCGATGTGGCGGCGCTGGTGTTCAACACCCACGGCGAAAGCATGGGGCGCGGCGCGCATCCATCCAGCTTTGCCGACCGGGTGGCCTGGCCGCTCTCCCCCTGGGCGCGCCGGCGGTTCGCGCGCGGCGGCGTCGCATTGGAACCCGAGGTCAGCTTTCAAGGCGGCGACGGCTACTTGTTTTTCGGCACGCCCGAACTGGCGCTCGCCACGCTCACCCGGTTTGTCGAGGCGAGCCCAGCCAGCACCGATCCCGAAGCGCCAACCGATCCGTTCTATCGCCGTACCGACCTCAGCCTTGATTTTTACCGCGCGATCCGGCGGATCCAGCAGGACTATCTGCACAGCCGCACCTATGCCCGCGCGGTCACTGCGTTTGGGCTCGGGCTGCTGAACGATACCGGCAGCCGTAAAAGCCGCCGCCAGTTCGATCTCGCCGCCGACCGCGAACTGAGCCTGCGCCAGATCCGCGCGATCCCGCACAATGCGGTGCTGCAACAGCTGGGCTATCCGGTCAACGTGATCGCCGGGTTCGGCACTGCGGCAGAGGGCAATTACGAGGCGCTGGCGGAATTGCTGACGCAAAGCGAACGCGGGCGGCAAATGGTCCGGTTGGTCCGCGCCGCCAATGCGCTCGCCAGTATCAAGACGGTTGCGGCCTTCGGCGAGCTGTTCAATTCGGCTTACTGGGCCAGCCGGCCCTATCGCGGCGACGAAACCGGGGTGTCGGAAAGCTGTCTGGCCTTGGCCGAATACCTGACCACCGATGACCGCACCGGCGTGTTCCGGCGGCTCGCCTCGCGGCTGCGGGTTGATGCGCTCAAACTGCACCGGCTGCTCGATCTGATCCCCGATGAGGCCCCGCTTGAAGGGCGCGAGCATACCCGCCGGATGCTCGGCGTGCTGCAAGCGCTGCGGCTCGCGCTGTTCCAGCACATGTTCCTCAAAGCCGTGTCCGTCCCTGCGTTCAGCCGCGCCAACGACATTTCGCGCGACGACGTGCTGGAAATGGTGTTCACCTTGCGGATCGACGAAGCCTTGGCTCAGATGCGCCGCGCCTTCCCGGTCAGCTTCCCGCAAATCACCGATTTTTCAGTCGACGAGCCGACCGATTACCCGGACGATGCCGCCACCGGCTATGAAGCGATCCACCGCGACTTCATTGACCCGATTGCCGAGGCGCAAGACCTGGCTTTGCGGATCACCACTGCGATTGCCAATGTGTTCGGGGCGCATGGCTGAGGCCGAGCGGCGTTAACCTTTGTCTGCTAGCCAGTCCTGCGGCGAAACACCGCGGAGCAGGGGCTGGCATTTGCCATGCACTTGCGCAAAGCCAGTGCTGCACGATTCTCAAGCCAAGGGCTGCGCCGCATGAAGTTCAATCCCCTGTACCTGCTGGGCGGCCTGTTTGTGCTGTGCATCGCGGCGATGGGCGCACTGCTGCTGCGCCCGTTCGGGAGCGATCCGCGCGTGCTCCAGCCGGGTCCGGATGCGGCGCAGTTCGCGCAGGCTGATCGCGCCAAGCCAGCCGCGCCTGCCGCACCCGCCGCGCCCGCCGACGAGCGCTTCGTCATCAAACGTATCCTGCCGATCACCGGCCCGATCAAATACGGCGAATGGCACTGGGACGAGAAAAATGTTCCCGCCGGGCCGCTCGTCATTACCGTTGATCTCGACGCGCGGGTCCTGTCGGTGTTCCGCGGCGGGTATGAGATTGGTGCTACTGCCGTGCTGCTGGGAACCACCGAAACCCCGACCCCGCTGGGCGTGTTTCCAGTCAAATGGAAGGACGCCGATCACCATTCGTCGACTTATGACAATGCGCCGATGCCCTTTACCATGAACCTGACCCCAGATGGAGTCGCGGTCCACGGCACCACAGTTGAGAAAGGCTATGCCAGCCACGGTTGCATCGGCGTGCCCAACGATTTTGCGAAGAAGATCTTCGGCATCACCCCGGTCGGAACCAAGGTTTACATTACGCGCGGCAAAATGGCGAAGGCAGGGGATAGTCTGATCTGAGGTCAAGTTTGGCTTCACCAGATTGAATCACAAAAGCCCTTCCCCGTCGGAGAAGGGTTGGGATGGGGGTTCTGCCCTATCATGAGCGAAGAACTCCCTTCCCCACCTCCTCCCCACTGGGGAGGGGCGTTTTTACGCCAACCCGCGCTGGACATTCCGCTGCGTCGCATCGCCCAGTTGGCTGCCACCATCGATATCGAGAATTGTCCCGGTAATGTACTTCGCCGCATCCGAGCACAGGAACACCGCGCCCTCGGCGATTTCATCGATATGTCCCCAGCGTTTGAGTGCAATGCGTTCGAAATGCTTGGCCTTGGTCGCCGGGTCAGGCGCGAGCCGGGCCATCCCCTCAGTGCCTTCTATCGGGCCGGGTGAAATCCCGTTGACCCGCACATCGCCGCCCCATTCCAGTGCAAGCACCCGCACCAACTGATTGATCCCGGCCTTGGCCGCGCAGGCGTGGGCCTGCAACTGCATCGGGTTCACCGCTTGCCCCGCGGTGATCGCGATCAGCGAGGCGCCCGGCAAGGCGAGCAGATCGTGGCAGGCGCGGAACACGTTGAAGGTGCCCAGCAAATCGATATCGACCACCGATTTGAAAGCGTTGGCCGACATGCCCAGCACCGGCGCGAGAAAGTTGCCCGCCGCGCCCGATACCACGATGTCGAGCGGCCCGAACCGGTTACGAGTTTGCTCGAGCGCGCCGCGAATGGCGCCGAAATCGCGCACATCGGCGCTCAGGCCCAACGCGTCCGGACCGATCTCCGCCGCAGCACCCGCCGCCTTTTCGGGGTTGCGTCCGCACACCGCCACATGCGCGCCCAGCTGCGCCAGGCGCTTGGCGATGCCCAGGTTGATCCCGCTGGTCCCGCCCGCAATGAAGGCCACCTTGCCTTCGAGAATTCCGTCCTTGAAAGGTGAGGTCATCGCCAGTCTCCTTACCGCGGGGCCATGCGAATCGCGCCGTCGAGGCGGATACACTGCGCGTTGAAATAGCCGTTACGCGCCAGCTCGAGTACCAGGCTGCCAAATTCCTCGGGCTTGCCCAGCCGCTTTGGGAACGGCACCGAGGCGGCCAGACTATCGAGCACATTCTGCTTGGCCCCCAGCATCAGCGGCGTCGCAAAGATCCCCGGCATGATCGAATTGACCCGGATGCCCAGATCCGACAGATCGCGCGCCATCGGCAGCACCAGACCGTTTACCCCCGCCTTAGCGGAACCATAGATGATCTGACCGATCTGCCCGTCCTGCGCCGCGACCGAAGCGGTCAGGGTGATACAGCCGCGCTCGCCGTCGTCACTGGGCTCGAGCCCGGCCATCCCTTCGGCCGATAGCGAGGCGATCCGATAACTGGCGACCAGGATGCCCTGCACCCCGTACAGGTAATCTTCGGTCGGCAGACGCTTCAATTTGCCCGCCTCCTTATCATAGGCCAACGTCTTGCCCCGTTTGCTGGTCATCGCGCAATGGACGGTGATGCGCTCCTGACCGTGCGCGGCGCGCGCCTGAGCGAATCCGGCGATCACCGATTCTTCGGAGGTAATGTCAACCTTGCAGAACAGGCCGCCGATTGCTCGCGCCACTTCTTCGCCAGCTATTTCGTTGACGTCAAAGATCGCCACCTTCGCGCCCGCAGCGGCCAATGCCTCGGCGCTGGCCCGGCCCAGCCCGGAAGCACCGCCGGTCACTACTGCCGCTGTGCTCGAATCGATCTGCATGCTCAATCTCCCGAATATTTAATCGCACGATTAATGCCGTTCCCATTGACCTTGGGCAAGCAGGATTACAGCATGCACAAAACAGCCTGGAGAAAGAACATGACCGCGACCGCAGCCTATGGCGCCACTGCCCCGACATCGGGCGTTGCGCCGATGTCGATCAACCGCCGCGACTTGCGCGGCGAGGATGTTGCAATCGACATCACCTTTTGCGGCGTGTGCCATTCAGACCTGCACGCCGCGCGCAACGATTGGGGGCGGACCAACTATCCGTTTGTGCCCGGGCATGAGATCGTCGGTTTGGTCAGCGCGGTCGGCGCGGACGTCAAAGGCTTCAAAGTGGGTGACCGAGTCGCGGTCGGCACCGTGGTCGATAGCTGCCGCCACTGCGATGCCTGCGGCGACGGCGAGGAGAATTATTGCCGCGAGGGCGTGACTGGAACCTACAATGGCAAGGACCGGATCGACGGCAGCCCGACTTTTGGCGGCTATTCGAAATCGATCGTGGTGGCCGAGCCCTACGTGCTGCGCGTGCCCGATGCGCTCGACATGGGCGCCGCCGCACCGCTGCTGTGCGCGGGGATCACCACCTATTCACCGCTCAAGAACTGGAACGTGGGTCCGGGCAGCAAGGTCGGCGTGATCGGGCTAGGGGGACTTGGCCATATGGGGGTCAAGTTCGCCAAAGCACTCGGTGCCGAAGTGACGATGATCACCACCTCGCCGGCCAAGGGCGCCGACGCCAAGAAACTGGGCGCCGATCATGTGCTGGTTTCGACCGACAAGGCCGCGATGAAAGCCGCGACGCGCAGTTTTGATTTCCTGCTCGATACGGTGCCAGTTCAGCATGACATTACTCCGTACCTGTTCCTGCTCGACAGGCAGGGCACGCTCTGCATCGTCGGGATGATCGACATGATGCCCAGCTTCCATTCGGGGCTGCTGCTCGGCGGTCAAAAGGCGGTTTCCGGATCGGGCGTGGGTGGGATCGCGCAAACGCAGGAAATGCTCGATCTCTGCGCCGAGAAGGGGATCGTGGCCGAGGTCGAATATATCCGCATGGACGAGATCGAGCAGGCCTTCGAGCGGATGGAAAAGGCCGACATCAAGTACCGCTTCGTGATCGACATGGCGAGTCTGTGACGCACTGGATTGACCTGTTCTGGTCGTTCCGCTCGCCCTATTCGTATCTGGTCATGCCCCGGCTGATCGAGCTTGAGCGGGATTGGGACGCAGCGGTGAACGTCCGCCCAGTGCTGCCAATCGCGGTGCGTCAGCCAGATTTTTTCACAAATGCCGATCCGCTCTGGATCAGCTACCTAATGCGTGATTGTAAGCGCAGCGCGGACTATGCCGGACTGCCGCTGCGCTGGCCGCGGCCAGATCCGGTGGTGATGGATATGGCGAGCCGCACCTATCCGGCCGAGCAGCCGTACATTCATCGCCTGACCCGGCTTGGTCAGCTCGCCGCCGAACGCGGCCACGGACTGGCCTTGCTGCGCCGCGTCAGCCACCTGATCTGGTCGGGCGAGACCGATAACTGGCACGAGGGCGACCACCTGGCCCGTGCTATCGCGGCCGCGGGGGGTGATCTGGCCGAAATGGACGGCGTGCTCGCGAGCGAAGCCGACCGGCTCGATGCGGCGATCAAGGTCAACGAGGCTGATCAGCGCAGCGGCGGGCATTACGGCGTGCCGCTGATGGTTTACGAGGGCGAACCGTTTTTCGGGCAGGACCGGTTCGATCAGCTGCTGTGGCGGCTGCAGCAGCAGGGGCTCGTGCAGCGAGGGTAGCGCGTGTGCTTCAGCCCCGTCGCTGCGGTGCTTTGCTAAAGCTCCAGCCCTCAGTCGTCACCCGCGCTACTAGGTTCCCGATCGATGCCGTCTCGCGGGCCAGCAGGCTGTCAAACAGTCGCGCGACGGCGCTGCCGCGCGGTTCCTCGCCGTCCAGATCGCGCACGATTCGTTCGATCACCCGCAACGCCACCGCGCGCGGGGCCTGCGGGCGATAGGTCAGCCCGAGCGGCGCGCGACTGACGCATTCGGACCATTCGCGCTGCGCCGCCCAGTCGAGCACGGCAGCGGCATCAGCCAGATGCGCCGCGCTGGCTGCCAATGAAGGCACATCGAGCCAGTTGGCCTGGCACAGCGACTTGCGCAGCCGGGCGCGATCGAACCGATCATCTGCGTTCGAGGGATCGTCCACGAAATCAAGCCCGGCAGCGGTCACCACTTCGGCCAGTTCGGCACGGCGAAAACCCAGCAGCGGACGCAGCAGCGGCAATTGCGTACCCGGAACCTGGCTGCGCGCGCGAACCCCGGCCAGCCCTGCCACTCCGCTACCCCGGTTGAGCCGCATCAGCAGAGTCTCGGCCTGATCATCGGCGTGATGCGCGGTGGCCAGCGCAGTCAGCCCGGCACTGGCGGCCCAGTCAGCCAGCGCGGCATAGCGCGCCACACGCGCCTGCGATTGCACATTGCCCGCAGCTACTCGCACCGGTACCACAGCATGAGGAATACCAAGCCCGGCACAAATCCGCCCGACCATGGCGGCTTCCTCGGCACTTTCCGCCCGCAATCGGTGATCGACCGTGGCAGCCGCAATCCGCCCGTGCAACGCCTCGTTGGCCAACAGTAGCAAAGCCAAGCTGTCCGGGCCGCCAGAAACGGCCAGGCCGAGCCGCGCATCGTCTGCGGCCGTAAACCCCGGCCACAACGCATCCAGCGCGCCGGCCAAGCGGGAAGCCGACGCTGGATCGCGCCGCTTATCTATTGCACTTCAGCCCGGCGTTGGTCGCGTCATACTGGCTCTTGAGCCGGCCCGCCGCTTCGGCCGGAAAGGTCCCCGCGAACTGCTTGATCGCCACACAGCCGCGTGCTGTATCGCCCAGCTGACGCATTGATTCGGCGAGATACAGCAGGCTGTCCGGCGCGCGATCCCCCTTCGGCTCGAGCTTGTAGTTCTGCAGGAACCACCCGGCCGCCTCATGCGCATTGTTGTCATCGAGATAATCGCGGCCCAGCAGGTTGCGGGCATAGCTGGTACGGGGATGCTTGGGATACTTTTGCAGGAACATTTTCAACTGCTGCCCGGCTTCGGGATAGAATTTGGCTTCCCACAGATGGAAGCCATAGGAGTATTCGTCGTCGCCGGCGTCCCTGGTCTTGGGCTTCGGCACAGCGCGCACTGCCGCCACACGCTTGGCGGCGGCATCGCTTGATGCTGGCGCTTTGACAGCAGGTCTGCCCGTTGTCGGTACCGGGGCAGTCTTCGGTTTGGCCCCCATCGCCGCCAGATTGCTGTCAGTGCTGCTGGCGCTCGAAGTTTCAGCCGTGGCCGGTGTTTTGGCCCCGGCTTCGAGCACCGCCAGCCGCGCGTCGAACTTTTCAACCCGGTTGTGATCTTCCTCGACTTGTCCGGTTAACCGGGCCACCTGGCCTTCGAGCGCGTCCATCCGCACTAACATGTCCGAACTGCCCGTACTCGCCGGGGATCCCGGCTGGATACTGGCCGCCTGGCTCGTCTGCAGTTGCGGGAAAAACCGTCCGTCGGTGCCGGGAAACACCGCGCGTTGCAGCGCCGCCACTTCAGATTCGACCTTGCGGATCCGCACTTCGGTGTCACCGCTGGTTTGCGCCCACAGCGGGGTCGCAGCCGGGGTCCAGAGCG
Source organism: Novosphingobium sp. (assembly GCA_043758955.1). Taxonomy (GTDB): domain Bacteria; phylum Pseudomonadota; class Alphaproteobacteria; order Sphingomonadales; family Sphingomonadaceae; genus Novosphingobium. Next base: position 21,692 of record JAYVML010000227.1, read on the forward strand.
CCAGCGCGGCCACCGCCAGCAGCGAACGTTTTTTCCAAGGGAGCATGTTCATAAGATCGATATCCATCCAGAATGTGTGGCCGCAGTCCTGTACAGGCCGGTCCGAACCGGCCATTAACCATGCCCGTCGCTTTACACGAATGATTGAGCATAACGCGAGCGGCTTGTCCCTGTCGAGCAAGCGCGGGGCACTATCCGCAACCTATGTATGCGACGGGGCGGGAACGGGGCTAGCCGGCGTGGTAGCCGCTGGCGGCAACGATGAAGGTGCGGGCGAAGCTTCGATCCGCGGAGTGGGATTGCGCTGCTCACGCGCAGGAACTGCTGCGCTCTTGCGTGGCTTCGGCTTGGCGACACTGACCGCAGGCTGATTCAGATTCGGACTGGCGCTGGGGCCAAGACCGCGCGCCAGCAGCGCCGCCGCGCTTACCGGTACATCTTTGATCGCCCCCTGCACCTCGGACAACTTGGGTACAGCTTGTCCGCCCACGGATATGCCCAGTTCATCGGGTCGTGCGGTCGCCAGCAGCACCTCGCCCTGGCCCGCAGGCACGGTATAGCTTTCACCTTGCGCCAGTTCCTTTTGCAGCAGCTGGGTGCCGGCGCGGTCATAGAACTTCACCCACACTCTGGGTGCCAGCGCGGTAAACACGACGGGTGCGGCAGCCGCCGGGCCCTGCGCTACTATACCATTTGCTGCGCTAATGGGGCGGTCGGTTGGCAGGATCGAAGGCAGCGAGCCACCGGGCGAAAACAGGCTGGGCAGGAACATGATCCCGGCGATCACCGCAGCGGCCACTCCCGCCAGCGCCAGCCAGGTTAGCCGGGCACTGGGGACCCGAGCCGGATCACCGGGTTCAAAGCTTTGGGCCGGGCGGCGCTGTTCTTCGCCCTGCAAGCCGGACAGCTCGGCCCGCGTGGCCACGGCAATCTCGGCCTCGTCCAGTCCCACTGCGCGGGCCAGACTGCGCGAAAACCCAACCGCATAAGTCCGGCCTGGCAGCGCGGCATAGTTACCCGCCTCGATCGCCTCGATCTGGCGCTGCGATATTCGCGTCTGTGCGGCCAGCGCAGCCACGGTTTGGCCAATCTGTTCGCGCGCGCGCCGCAAGCGACCGCCCACAGTTTCGAGAGGCAGTTGTGCCTCTGCAACAAATTCATCCGACATGCCCGACCCCGATTGTTAGGCGCTTTTTTTGTACGCGGCTAAACAGCCTGCTTTGCCTGATCTAGTCAACGCCAAAGCGTCGCTGGCGCAGCGCAGAACGGCAAGTTGCGCGGGATTTGTGACGGGCCGGTTACATTCACGCCGCAGGCAGAGTGTCGCGCGCGCTCAATCGATTTCAATATCGCGGGCTTCGGCCCATTCTACCAGCGCATGGCGCAGGTTAGGCGGAGGTGCCGACAGCCACTGGGCCATGGCCGCGCCGATCTCCGTCAGATCGACCTTGCGGACCAATTCCTTGATCGGGCCGACGGCCGCCGGGGTGATCGACAAGCGGCGAATACCGATCCCCAGAAGTGCCAGCGCTTCAAGCCGGCGGCCACCCATCTCACCGCACACGGTGACGTCAACCGGGTGGCCGACCAGGCTGGCCTGAGCCCGCCGCAGAAACCGCATAATCGAAACCGACAGCCAGTCATAGCGCTCGGCCAACTTCGCGTTCGAACGATCAGCCGCGAACAGGAACTGGGTCAGATCGTTGGTCCCGATTGACAGGAACGAAAGCTTGGGCGCGAGCAGATCGAGCGTTTCCGCCAGCGCGGGCACTTCGAGCATCGCGCCATAACGGATCGCCTCGGGCAGCGGTTTCTTGAGCCCTTTGAAGTAGTTTCGCTGACTTTCGAACACGTCGCGTGCGGCATCGAACTCCCACGGCTCGGACACCATCGGAAACATCACATTAAGCGTGCGCCCGGCCGCCGCTTCGAGCAGCGCACGGGCCTGCACTTTGAGCAGCCCCTCGCGCTCAAGCGCCACGCGCAGTGCACGCCAGCCCATTGCGGGGTTCTCCTCGTGCTCGCCGTTGTTGTGGCGCAGGTATGGGAGCACTTTATCGCCGCCAATGTCGACCGTGCGAAACACCACGGGGCGGTCTCCGGCAATTTCGAGCACATCGCGGTAAAGCCGGGTCTGCCGCTCTCGGGCGGGCAAAGTGGCCGAGACGAGAAACTGGAATTCGGTGCGGAACAACCCAATTCCGTCGGCCCCGGTCTGGGCCAGCGCGGGCATGTCATCGCGCAGTCCGGCGTTGATCATCACCATGATGCGGGTGCCGTCGCGGGTGAACGGCTCAACATCGCGCAGTTTTACATAGGACGCCTGGCGTTCTTTGCTTTTGGCAAAGCGCGCTTCAAACGCCTCGACCATCGGCGGGGCAGCCCGCACAGTCGCGTTGCCTTGATCGGCATCGAGCAGCAGCGGGTCGCCGTCGCGCACCGCACCGCGCAGGCCGCGCACGCGGCCCAGCACTGGAATGCCCATCGCCCGCGCGACAATCACCACGTGCGCGGTGAGCGAGCCTTCTTCGAGGATCACGCCTTTGAGCCGCCGCTTGTCGTATTCGAGCAGCTCAGCTGGGCCCAGGTTCCGTGCGATCAGGATCGTGTCCGTGCGCAGTCCCTGGCTCGCGGCGGTGCCCATCTGGCCCGAAACAATCCGTAGCAAGCGGTTCGCCAGGTCTTCCAGATCGTGCATCCGGTCGGCCAGCAAGGGGTCGTCGATCTGCCGCATGCGCATCCGGGTACGCTGCTGAACGCGTTCGATCGCTGCCTCGGCGGTCAGTCCGGTCTCGATCGCCTCGATGATCCGGCGACTCCAGCCTTCGTCGTAAGCGAACATCTTGTAGGTTTCGAGTACCTCGTCGTGTTCACCGCCGACCCCGAATTCGGCTTGGCTGGCCATTTTCTCGATCTGCTCGCGCATCTTGTCGAAGGCGAGATAGACCCGGCTCAGTTCAGCCTCAGGATCTTCGGCCATCACGTGTTCAATCGTGATTCGCGGCTGGTGATATACCGCGTTGCCCGATGCCAACCCTTTGACCAGCGCCAGCCCGGTCAGCCGCAATGGTCCGGTCTGCTGCGCGCTCAGCCGGGCGGCATCTTCTTCATCGACCAGATCGGCGTTGGCGATCAATTCGCTAAGCACCATCGCGACAGTTTGCAGTGCCTCGATCTCAACCTCTTCATAGCGGCGCGGATCGGCATGCTGGACGCACAAGACACCGACCGCGCGCTCGCGCCGGACAATCGGTACTCCGGCAAACGAATGATATTTGTCTTCGCCGGTTTCGGGGCGGTAGGAGAAATCGGGGTGCGCGGTGGCTTCGGCCAGATTGAGCATCTCGCTAGTTTCAGCGATTGTGCCGACCAGCCCTTCGCCGATATCCATCCGGGTGACATGGACCGCCTCTTGCGCCAATCCCTTGGTGGCGAACAGCTCGAGCATCCCTTCGCGCAGCAGATAAACCGAACAAACCTCGCTATCCAGACCCTCGCCGATCACCTCTACCACGGTGTTGAGCTTGGCCTGTGCGCCCGAGCGTGAGGCCATCACATCGTGCAGGCGGGTAAGGATCTGGCGGGCGGCGGAAACGGCGCTGGTGGCGGTCATGCCCCTTGCCTATCGTAAAGCAGGCCGCAAGGGAACGGCGGGGGATGCACCGCGCGGTAAAATTTTCAGGGATCTGGCCGACCCCGCATTCCAGCGGGGCCGGGCCAGTCAGAGCTTTAGTGGTGCGCCAGCTCTTCCTTGATGCGCAGCTTTCGTTTCTTGAGGAGTTGGATGGTCGAAAGATCAGGCATCGGGCGGCTCAATTCATCGGCAAGTTTACGTTCAAGGCCATCGTGTTTGAGCTGCAATGCGCTGAAATGCGACTGTTCCATAAAGGAGTCTCCTTATCGTTCGCCCCCAGGGGCTGCGGATCTCCGCCGGTTCCCGACTCGGTTACCATGGGGTCACTGCAATTGTCATCGAAGCATATTAAGCTTATCTTGCGAAGTGCCTGCGTGAAACTATGCGGCCAGATGATTCCATGTCGCGATCAGTTGGGCCGCGATCAGCAGGCAACACGAGGTGACGGGCGCGTGAACGAAGAGGAAATGAAAAAGCGCCTCGATGTGCTCCAGACCGAGCACCGCGACCTTGATGCTGCAATCGACGCCTTGAGCGGCGCGGGCGCCACTGACCAGCTCCAGATTGCCCGCCTCAAAAAACGCAAACTGCGGCTCAAAGACCAGATTGCGATGATCAAGGATTACCTGATCCCGGATATTATCGCGTAATCTGTTGGATGCGCTATTTTGCATCCGCAAATTGCTTTGCAACACCGGCCCGCTCCCCCGGCCCAACCACCCTCAGGGTATCTTTAATGGGTGGTCGGGCCGGGGGAGCGGGCTGGTGTTGCAAGGAAGACCCGGACGGGACTTCCGCACCGGCGGCCACCAACCAAAACGTCCCCGCAAGGGACAGTCCCAAAATGGTGTGCGCAACTTGCCCGGCCCCGGTTGGCAGGTGGGGATTGCTCGGCCAATCGGGGCCATGGGAAAACCCGCCAGCATCAATCCCCGGATCATCGAAGGGCTGTACTGCGAAGCGCTCGTCTTGTCGGACGATGTGCGGGCGGTGTTTGCCTTGTCAGGGCGGATGGATGCAGCTGGCGAAGAGGACGCGGCGCGAATTGCGCTATCGTGCGAAGCACTGCGCACCACCACGCGGATGATGCATGCGCTGGCCTGGCTGCTTAATCACCGGGCGTACTTCTCGGGCGAGCTGTCCGAGTTTCAGCTGCGCCGCTATGGCAAGCTGGCCGAGTTTCCCGAAAGCGATCCCCACCGTCTGGCGCTGCTCGATCAGCCGAGCCGCGAGCTGGCCACGGCCACCGAGCGCTTTCATGCCCGGCTCAAGCGGCTTGACAGCGGCTGGCGCGAACGCGCGAGCGATGAGCCGAGTGCGCTCGCCGCGCTGCGCGAACGGCTGGGCCAACAGCTGCGGACCTGATTGCGGCTCGACAGCCGGGCGGTGAACACCCATATCTAGCGGATGGACGCTCCGCCCCAACCCTGGCCCACCGGCCTGTCGGAACAATGCGAACCCTTGGTGCGCCGCGTGCTGGCACCCAATGCTTCGCCCTACACCTTCACCGGCACACAGACCTACCTGATCGGCGCGGGTAGCGAGGTGGCGGTGATCGATCCGGGTCCGGCCGGCACCGGTGCGGCGGGCCATGCCGATACGCGCGGTGAGGGGCACGTCGCCGCGATTATCGCGGCGCTGGGCGAGGCCAAGCTGAGCGCGATCCTGTGCACCCACACGCACCGCGATCACTCGCCCGCCGCAGCCGAACTGAAGCATTTGACCGGCGCCCCGATCATCGGCTGTGCCCCGCTGGTAATCGAAGACGACGGCCCGCGTGCCGATGCCGCGTTCGATCCTGACTATGCACCCGACCGCGTGCTGGCGGATGGCGAGCAGCTGACCGGACACGGCTGGACGATCACGGCGGTGGCCACGCCGGGGCACACCAGCAACCACCTGTGCTATGCGCTGGATGAAAGCGGCGCCTTGTTCACCGGCGATCACGTGATGGCCTGGTCGACCAGCGTGGTCTCGCCCCCCGATGGCGACATGGCGGCCTATATGGCGAGCCTGCACAAGCTCCAGGATCGCGACGATCAGGTTTATTATCCGGCGCACGGTCCGGCGGTGACCAATCCGCGCCAACTTGTGCGCGGGATGCTCGGCCATCGCCGCCAACGCGAAGCGCAAATCCTGCGCTTGCTGGATGTTGCCCCGCAAGCGATCGCCGCGATGGTGCCGGTGATGTACAAGGGCCTTGACCCGCGGCTAACTGGCGCTGCCGGGCGTTCAGTGCTCGCTCACCTGATCGACCTTAGACACCGTGGCCGCGTGACCAACCAAGGCGACATATGGAACCTGAACTAGCCAGACCGGCGCGGGCAAGGCCACTGATCACCTTGCCGGCGGTGGCCGGGCTGGGGCTGCTGGCGCTGGGCGGGTGGTATGCGCTTAAAACACTGGCCCCCGATCACGGCGATCCGGTGGCCGCGAGTCTGCTGGCGTTCGAAAAACAGGACCGGCTAACGGTGTTCTCGGCACAGCTCGCGCTGGTCAGTGCATCCGATGACACGCGCGCTTTCGGTCTCCTGAAAAGCCGCCAGGTCGCGGTGATCCCGGCGCGGGTCGATTACACGGTCGACCTGTCGCAAATGACCCCAACCCGGATGAAATGGGACGAGGCCAGGCTGAGCCTCGACGTGGCCCTGCCGCCGCTGCAACTCTCGCGCCCTAATCTGGATGAGGCGCATGCCCAGTACCTGCGCGAAGGGGTGTGGATCACTGGCGAAGCGCAGGCCAAGCTGACCCGCGACAATACGCTGGTGGCCGAACGGCAAGCGGCTGATCAAGCCAAGAACCCCGCGCTGCTGACCCTCGCCCGCAACGCCGCCAAGGACGCGATCCGGCAAAACCTGACGATTCCGCTGCAGGTCGCGGGTTATGGCGCGGTGAGCGTGACGGTACATTTCGACGGCGAGCCGACACCGTAGCGGCGTGGCTTGAACTCCTCCATGCGCCGGTGCATACAGCCCCGAAATAATAATAATAATAACGGGATCGCACTTGGAACCGAAAGGGGATTTCATGGCGACTGTTGCGCAGGATTTTCAGCCCACACCGATAGCGGACCGCCCGCCCGCCGGCCTGGCGATTGCCATGGCGGTGACAATCATCGCGGCATTTTTGCTGCAATTCGCAATGGGCCGCTCGACCATCTATTCGCCGCTGCTAACCCATTTGCACGCGCTCACGTTCATGGGCTGGGTGGCGATCTTCACGGTCCAGGCGACGCTCGGCGCGCGCGGCCGGATCGAACAACACCGCAAGCTTGGCCGCCTCGCCATCGCTTGGCTGGCGCTGATGATCGTGATGGGATTTGTCGTCACCGTGCGGATGGTCCGCAACGGGACCGTGCCGTTCATCTTCCGTCCGCAGCACTTCCTCATTTTCGATCCGCTCAACGTGCTGGTCTTTGCCGGATTCGTGCTGTTCGCAGTTTCAATGCGCAAGCAGACCGATTGGCACGCCCGGCTGCAACTTGGCGCCATGTCGCTGTTGATGGGTCCGGCGTTTGGGCGGTTGCTGCCAATGCCGCTGCTTGTACCACACGCATACGAAGCCGCGGGGGCAGCCTGCGCGCTGTTCCCGCTGATCGGCATGGGGATCGACCTCAAGCGCACCGGGCGCGTGCACCCGGCATGGCTGGTCACGTTGGGCGTGCTGGTCGCGATGATAATGCTCGGCGACGTAATCGCCTATTCGCCGCTGGGCGACAGCATTTACCACATGGCAACCGCCGGGACTCACGGCGCGGCAGTACCGGGCCTGGAATTTCCCGCGCCGCCAGCCGGAGGCTTGATCACCGGTCGGTGAAGGCCCATTGAAGGGGGATGACCGACCAGCCCCGCAGCCTCACCGGCCTCGACCTTAGCGAAGAAATCAACCGTCTTCGCAAGGATCGCAACGCAATCATTCTAGCGCATTATTACCAGCGCCCGGAGATTCAGGACCTCGCCGATTACATCGGTGACAGTCTTGAATTGTCTAAAAAGGCCGCCGCTACCGACGCCGAGGTGATCGCTTTTTGCGGGGTCAAATTCATGGCTGAGACCGCCAAGATCCTCGCGCCTGAAAAGATCGTGGTGCTGCCCGATCTCAACGCCGGGTGCAGCCTGGAAGATTCGTGCCCGCCCGAAAAGTTCGCGCAGTTCCGCAAGGCTAATCCCGATCACATTGCGCTGACCTACATCAACTGCTCGACCGAGGTGAAGGCGCTAAGCGACATCATCGTCACCAGTTCCAGCGCCGAGACGATCCTGGCGCAAATCCCGCGCGAGCAGAAGATCATCTTCGGCCCCGACCGGCATCTGGGCGGCTATCTTAGCCGCAAGTTTGACCGCGAGATGCTCCTGTGGCCGGGGGTGTGCATCGTCCACGAGGCCTTCAGCGAGACCGAGCTGATCAAGCTCAAGGCCCAGTATCCGGGCGCGCCGGTGGCCGCGCACCCCGAATGCCCGCCGCACATCGTCGACCATGCCGACTATGTCGGATCGACCAGCGGGATCCTGAACTTTGCCAAAAGCTTCCCCGGCGACACGCTGATCGTCGCGACCGAGCCGCACATCATCCACCAGATGGAACTGGCGATCCCCGGCAAAACCTTCATCGGCGCGCCCGGTGCCGATGGCCAGTGCAGCTGCAACATCTGCCCCTACATGGCGCTCAACACGCTCGAGAAACTGTACCTCGCGCTGCGCGACCTGACCCCCCGGATCGAGATCGAGGAAGGGCTGCGACTGCAGGCGAAGAAGAGCTTGGACCGGATGCTGGAGATGGCTGGGGGGACGGTGGGACTCGGCGATTTGGGGAGCCGCTGAGATGGCGCGCGTGTTCATCGCCGCCACACTCGGGCTCGCCTGTCTGGGTACCGTCGCGCTCGCTGCCGATCCCGCCGATCCCTACCTTTGGCTTGAGGACATCCACAGCCCGCGCGCGCTCGAGCAGGTGACCAAGTGGAACGCCGCAGCAGATGCGGTGCTGCGCGCCGCACCCACCTTCGAACCTGATCGCGCCCGGGCTCGGACCATCCTCGACAATCCGGCCCAGATCGCTCTGCCCAACGAGGTGATGGGCCAGCGCGTGGTCAACTTATGGCGCGACGCGGCGCATCCGCGCGGGCTGTGGCGCAGCACCACGCTCGCCTCCTACCGCCGCGGCCAGCCGCAATGGCAGACGCTGATCGACGTCGATGCGCTGGGCAAGTCCGAGGGCAAAAGCTGGGTATGGCACGGCGCACAGTGCCTTGCGCCGAAGTACCGTCGATGCCTAGTTTCGCTCAGCCCCGGGGGCAGTGACGCCGACGTGGTGCGCGAATGGGACATGGCCACGCAGAGCTTCGTTTCCGGCGGCTTCGCGCTGCCCGAGGCCAAATCAAACGTCGCCTGGCAGGACGCCGACACGCTGCTGGTGGCGACCGATTTCGGACCGGGTACAATGACCGACTCCGGATACCCCCGGCTGGTTAAGCGCTGGCGGCGCGGCACTCCGCTGGCCAGTGCCGTTACGGTCGCAGAGGGCAAGCAGGCTGATACCTCGATTGGCCCAGAACGACGGATGGACGGCGCGACCCCGCGCTTGTTCATCAACCGGCAGGTCGATTTCTATACGGCGACCCGCAGCATCATGCTCCCCGGCGGGAGGTTTGTGCCCGTAGCGATCCCCGATTCCGCCGACCTTGAAGCGGTCGGCGGCGGCCGGATGTTCGCGCTGCTGCAAAAGCCGCTGGGCGATATCCCTGCGGGAACGCTAGTTGCCTGGCGAGCGGCGGACCTGCTCGCGGGCAAGTCCCGCGCACCCGAGATCGTCTTCGCGCCGACCCGCCGCCAAGCGATCGAAAGCGTCGCGGCGAGCGACCATGTGCTCTGGGTCAAATTGCTTGACGATGTTTCGGGTCGGCTGGTTGCCCTGCGCCCGAAAGCCAAGGGCGGGTGGAGCCAAACCGTCGCGCGGCTGCCCGATAACGCCACCATTACGCTGGTCCAGACCGCCGACGCGCAGGACACCGCTTTTGTCACCGCCGAGGCATTCATCTTGCCGCCGACGCTTTACGCGGTGGCGCCGGGCGGCACGGCGAGCACCGTGCAGGCGCTTCCGGCCAGTTTCGACGCGGCCAAGTTCACCGTAGAGCAGCGCTTCGCCATATCGAAGGACGGCACCCGCGTGCCCTATTTCCTCGCCCGGCCCAAAGGCGCGCGCGGACCGGTGCCGCTGCTGATGCACGCTTATGGCGGATTCCGCGCGGCGCAAACGCCCAAGTACCTGACCGCCGAGCCTTACCGTGCCGGGCCAATGGCACTGTTCTGGCTTGAGGAAGGCAACGCCTATGTCCTCGCCAACATCCGCGGCGGGGGCGAATACGGCCCCGCCTGGCATGACGCGACGTTGCGTGAGAAGCGCCAAAACGCCTATGATGACCTGTACGCCGTTGCCGAGGATCTGGTCAGTGCCGGCGTGACCCAGAATGGCCGGATCGCAGTGTCGGGCCGCTCCAACGGCGGGTTAATGGCGGGGGTCGCGATGACACAGCGGCCAGACCTGTTTGGCGCCGCGGTCGTCGGCTCACCACTGCTCGACATGCAGCGTTATTCGCATCTGTCTGCCGGTGCCTCGTGGATGGCCGAGTACGGCAATCCCGACGTGCCGGGGGACTGGGCGTTCATCTCGAAATACTCGCCGTACCAAGCTCTCAAACCGGGCGTGCATTACCCCGCGCCGTTCATTTACCTATCGACCGAGGACGACCGCGTGCACCCCGGCCACGCGCGCAAGTTCGCCGCGCGGCTCGAAGAGTTCGGTGACCGGTTTTATTTCCACGAATACCGCGAAGGCGGGCACTCTGTCGGCGCCGATCACGCCGAGGACGCGGTGCGCACCGCGCTACTGCGCGCTTACCTCGACCGCGAGCTGCGCAATTAGCGGATCGGCAGCCCGAACATCAGCTCGCGCACGAATTTCACGGGCGGCGAGCCGTAGCTGAGTACCTGGTCGTTGTAGCGCCGCAGCGAATAGCCCTTGCCCCAGCGCCGTTTGGCTTCCTCGCGCAGCGCCATGTGTTCAGAAAAACCGGTGAAATAGCTCAGCAACTGCACCGATGAGAGGCTCGCGCGGGTCCACTTTCCGGCTGCCTCGCGCTCGGCTTGGAAGGCGCCCTTTTGCATCAGGTCCATCGCCTGATCTCGGGTCATACCCTCGGTCTGGATGCCGATATCGAGCAGGGTGTTGGTGATCGAGCGCAGCCGCATCTTGAGCACGGTCAGCTGGAACAAGCGCTGCTCTTGCGGGTCCTCAGCCAGGTAGCCTTCGTCCTTCATCATCCCTTCGGCATAGACCGCCCAGCCTTCCACAAACGGGCCCGAGCCCAGATAGGCACGCAGTAAGTCGGGGTTGCGGTTGGCGTGATCGAGCTGGAGGTAATGCCCGGGCATCGCCTCGTGGATCGAAAGGTCGTGGATCATGTAATCGTTGTATTCGGACAGGAAGCTGTTCGCCTGCGCGTCGGTCCACTCGGCGGGGATCGGTGACACCGCGTAGAAGTTCTGTTGACCCTTCTCGAACAGCCCCGGCGGGTCGTTGTAGGCCACCGCATTGCCCTGCTGGAACTTGGGCATGGTGATCACTTTGACCGGCCCATCGGGCATCCGCACGAACCCGGCCTTGGTTACGAATGCGGTCGCCTCGGCCAGCGTTTCGCGCGCGCGCTGCTCCAGTGCTTCGCGCGGTGGGTGCTTGGCGTAGCTGACCCGCAGCGCAGCCTCAATCACGGTCTGCTGCTGCGCCGCTGTGGGCTTGTCTGGCATCGGCAGATCGGCGACCTTGCCGCGCAACACTGGGCGCGACAGCTCGTACATCTCGGCGCAGGTATCGGCCTTGGCCTTGAGCGCGCGGGCCTTTAGCTCGGGCCGGGTCATATCGCTCATCAGCCCGAATTTCATCTTCTGATCGTAGAGCTTGGTGCCGAGCCGGAAATCGCCTTTGGCCGCCGGAACCAGCACGGTATCGAGCCACACCTGCTGGTCCGCGACCGCCACCTTGAGACCGGCGAGCGCCGCATCGAACCGCGCCCGGTCCGCACCTGAAAGGCTATCAGCGTGCGGGGCGAGCATGCCCTCGGCAATCTCGATGATCCCCGAATTCTGCTTCGACACGGTCTGCGCGAAGATCAGGGGCACCCGCGCGGGGACGAGCTGCTTGCGGGTTTCGAGCAAAAACTTCGGCAGCGCCTCCATCCGAGCCGTTGCGCTCTTGAGCCGCATATCCCACGGCGCGAAGTCGCGCGCGGCGAGCGTGTAGAGCGAACCTGCAGCGATATCATTGTAAATTTGGGGGTTCCACGCCCATTCCTGAAGTTCATCGAACGCCCAGATGCGGTATTCAAGATCGTTCTTGAGCAACGCCATATCAACCTGGTTTACGCGGCTGAGCACGGCCGGGTTAATCCGAGCCAGCTCGCCAAGGAAGCCCAGCCAGGTCGCCCGGCGTTCGGCCCGGCCCTTGGCGGTGATGTCGCGAAGCAGGGCATCATATTTGTGCTCGCCCAGCGCGGTCGCCTCGACCGGCGAGCCTCTGAGCGCTGCGGCGATGTAGCGGGTGGCAATGCTCTGGAACACCTCGTCAGGCTTGGCCATGCGCATCGCATTGGGGCGAGGCTTGGCCGCATCGACGGGCAATTGCGCGAAGGCCAGCGCAGCAAACGGCAGGGCGGCGAACAAGGCAACGTGCTTCACGGCATAGTCTCCCAAGATGGTGTTAGCGCTAAGCTAGCGCGCGCTTAGTCTTGCGTCGAGCGCGCCATGACTAGCCCAAGCCCAACCAGCGCCATCCCGGCAAAATCGAGCGGCGCAAGCGCCTCGCCGAACACTAGCCAACCGACCGTGACTGCGATTACGGGTTGGGTCAGCAAGGCCAGTCCCACCACCAAAGCAGTGAAATGCTTGAGCGCATAGACCAGCAGGCCCTGCCCGATCAGCTGGCTGAGCAGCGCCAAAACAATCACCGGCCCCCAGTTATGCGGCCAGACCGGCTCGCCCAGCGCCAGCGCGATGGCCAGCAGCACCGGTGTTCCCGCCAGGGTAGACCAGGTCAGAAGCGACCAACCGCCAAGGCTCGCGCGGTATTTTTGCAGCGGAATCAGATAACCCGCATAGAGCAGCCCCGCAGCGACACAGAACAGGTCACCCAGCGCGGTGCTGCGGTCGATCTCGAACGAGCGGCCGAGCAGGATCGCCGATCCGCCGAGTGCCGCTGCCAGCGCCAACCATTCGTTGCGGTGCGGCGCGCGATGCAGCGCGATCAGGCCCCAGCCCATGATCACCAGGCTGCCGGAATTGCCGAACAGCGAGGCATTGGCCATCCGGGTCAGACGAATGCCGATATGCCAAGCCCCGACATCGAGCGCGAAAAACACGCCAGCCGCGATGATCGCCAGCCACACTTTGGTGCCGAACCCGGACAGCTTCTGCCCGCTCGCCCGCGCCAGCAGCGCGAGCACTGGCACCGCCAGCGCCAGCCGCCAGAACCCGGCCGAAACCGGACCCGTATCGGCCAGCCGGACCGACCACGGGCCCAGCGCCAGCGCGACATTGCCGCCCATCAGCGCGGCAAAATGTGTCCATTTCCAGTTCGGCGGCGCAGCTGGCGCGGCCCCCATTGCATTGCCCATGAGCATGCCTTAGCGACCCGCCAAAGATTGCAAAACGAAATCCATCGGAGAACCCCCTTGCACGACGCATTGTTTCAGCCGCTTCAATTGGGCGCATTCACCGCCAAAAATCGCATCATCATGGCGCCTTTGACTCGCGGCCGCTCCGATCCTGGTTCGGTCCCCAATGCGATGATGACCGAATACTACCGTCAACGCGCCGGAGCCGGACTGATCATTTCCGAAGCCACCGGGATCAGCGTTGAAGGGCTGGGCTGGCCCGCCGCGCCGGGGATCTGGAATGATGCGCAGATTGAAGGCTGGAAGCCCGTTACAAAGGCGGTCCACTCCGACGGCGGCAAAATTGTCCTGCAGTTGTGGCACATGGGGCGGATCGTTCACCCCGACTTCCTCGGCGGCCAGCCGGGCGTCTCGGCCAGCGCCACCACCGCGCCCGATCACGCGCACACCCCCACCGGGCGCAAACCGCACGAGCAGGCCCGCGCTGCTACGCTCGATGATATCAGGCGGATCGTCGGCGACTATGCCCTCGCCGCGCGCAACGCCAAAGCCGCCGGGTTCGACGGGGTCCAGCTGCACGGCGCGAACGGCTATCTGGTTGATCAGTTCCTTCGTGCCGGGACCAATCTGCGCACCGACGAATACGGCGGCAGCCCGACCAATCGGACCCGGTTCATGCGCGAAGTGCTTGAAGCGCTGATCGCGGTATGGGGGGCGGACCGGGTGTCAATCAGGCTATCGCCCAATGGCAATTCGCAAGGCTGCGACGATCCCGATCCGGCCAGCATCTTCGGTGAAGCGGCACGCGTCGTACAGCAGCTGGGCATAAGTTTTATCGAGCTGCGCCAGCCCGGCCCCGAGGGTACTTTCGGGCGCACCGATGTACCCCAGCAAGATGCCCTGATCCGCAGCATTTACACCGGCGCACTGATGCTCAATTCGGACTACACTGCCGCGCAGGCCGCAGCCGATGTCGGTTCTGGCCGCTGCGATGCGATCAGCTTCGGCCGCCCATACATCTCCAACCCCGATCTAGCCGAGCGGATCCGCGTCGGGGCCGATTGGTCGCCCAACGTTAACGTTCCGAAAAGCTGGTATCTGCCAGGACCCGAAGGCTATATCGATTACCCGGCCTTGGTGCCGGCTTGAGGCGAGGAGGGGTCTGACGCGATGCCAGTACGGTCATGGTTGTTCGTTCCGGGTGACAGCGAGAAAAAGCTGAGCAAAGCGCTCGGTACCGGGGCCGACATGCTGATCCTTGACCTTGAGGATTCGGTTGCGGCGGAAAACAAGGCCGGTGCGCGTGAACTGACGGGGACGTGGCTCGCAGCGCACCGCGAGCCGGTCACCGGGGGCAAACAGATTGGACGATGGGTTCGGATCAACGCGCTAGACAGTCGGCACTGGCGCGAAGACCTGCTAGCCGTTTTACCCGGTGCGCCCGACGGGATCATACTCCCCAAAAGTGCAGGTCCCGAATCGGTGCAGCAACTTTCGGCCGAGATCTACGAGCTTGAAAGTCGCAGTGGGCTTGCTCCCAATGCGGTCAAGATCATGCCGCTGGTGAGCGAGACGGCGGCGGCAGCTGTCTCAATCCCTAGCTATGCCAGTGTGTCGATGCCGCGCCTGGCCGGACTGACCTGGGGCGCAGAGGACCTCTCAGCCGCGCTCGGCGCCACCCGTAAGCGTGATAAAGAGGGGCACTGGACCGATACTTTCCGCTATGCCCGCACCCAGACGCTGCTGGCCGCGCATGCCCGCGGCGTGATGGCGATCGACACGCTCCACGCCGATTTTGCTGACAACATAGGCCTCAAGCAGGCCGCAGAAGAAGCGCGCGCCGATGGCTTTGCCGGAATGCTGGCAATCCATCCCGCGCAGATCGAAGTGATCAACCGGGCCTTCACCCCGAGCGACGATGAACTGGCCGAAGCGCGTGCAATTGTCGCCGCGTTCAAGGACAATCCGGGCGCGGGCACTTTGCAGATTGACGGGCGGATGATCGACATGCCGCATTACAAGCTGGCGCTCAGGGTGCTCGGTCTCGAGGCTTAACCCAGGTCAGTTTGCGAAAGGCGTTTCAGCCGGGCTGGCTTCCAGCGTTGTGGGAGCAGGTTTAAGAGAAGACGCGGCGCTTGGCACAGCTTTCGGCTTGCCGGATTTGGCCGACTTGGCACTTCTGGGATCGCCGCTCACACCCTCCTGCGCGAGCGGGGCTTGTGACTTGACCGTGTCGAGCGGCAGCATGGCATCGCTGGCCGCGCCGGGCAGCACTTCGCCTTGCGCGGTGCCGGCCCCGGCGTCCGACTTGGGTTCGCCCTTGCAGCCGCTCAGCGCGAACACGCCGATCAGCAGTGCCAAACCAACTTTCATCACGCAGCCTCCTCGCCGCAGGGGCGCTCCAACGCGGCGAGGAATGACGCCGCGCGCGCCCGCAATGCCGCATCCCAGGTGGCGGAATCAACCGCAATTCCCAACCTGGCCAAACTGGTCACGCCGAACTGGTCGATCCCGCACGGCACGATCCCGTCAAAATGGGCTAAGTCTGGGGAGAGATTGACCGAGAAGCCGTGCATCGTCACCCAGCGGCGTAGGCGCACCCCGATTGCGCCGATCTTGGCCTCGCGACCATCGATGTCG
>JAYVML010000228.1:0-4801 GCA_043758955.1 Novosphingobium sp.
AGCTACCAAGGTCTTCTTGGACGGCACGAGCCACCACCGTTCGGCACGAACTTCGCCGAATTCAAGCCCGCTCAATGACGGTAAAACGATTTCCCTGAAAACATGTTGCCGATCTTTAAGGTCTATCAGACGCGGCTCGTCGACCCCTCTTGTAATCTCGAGGAAAATCCTCTTTCCATCCGATTTGAATGCGCGCGTCGAAAATGGATGATCCTCCCCGAGCATTTCTTTTGCCCGATCAATGCAAAGACGGATCGTTGGCAAACCAATATGCGATTGGCGCAGAGCATAGACAATACGCGCCTCGACCAGGTCACGAAAACCTAACAAGGGGCCGTCATCCTTCAAATCGTACTGCGGCTTCCATAATGGCGGCTGAGTCTTGGACTCGTCATCGCGGTCATAATCGTACCCATACAGCCATCTGCGAAGCGTGGCGGGTTGCATATGCAAAAGCCTCGCCGCCTCAATAGGTGTGTATGCACCTATGCCGTAACTGGAACGTGACATCGATTGGCTCGTACTATGCATTGTACGAGAAATAACCAGTATGAGGACAAAGGCAACTAGATTGCCAAAGCGCAACGTCTAACGTCTGATCTCAAAATCACCCTCCCGGATGGTAAAAGTCATAGACCGCCTGCGCGACCGCCGCGCTGACTCCGGGGGCGCGTTGTAAGTCCTCCAGCGCCGCCGCGCGCACGCCGCCTGCGGTGCCGAAGTGCAGCAGCAGCGCGCGTTTTCGGGCGGGGCCGATGCCGGGCACTTCATCAAGCGGCGAAGCAGTGATCGCGCGGCTGCGCTTGTCGCGGTGCGCGCCGATGGCGAAGCGGTGGACCTCGTCGCGCAGCCGCTGCAGGTGGAACAGCAGCGGTGAATTTTCCGGCAGCATCTTTTCGCGCCCGTCGGGGAAATGGAACACCTCGCGGCCTTCTCTGCCGTGATGCGGACCTTTGGCGATGGCGATCAGCGGTAAGTCGTCGATCCCCAGTTCCGCCAGCGCATCCTTGACCGAACTCATCTGGCCTTTGCCGCCATCGATCAGCACCAGATCAGGCCACAAGCCGCCATCGCGATCAGGATTGTCTTCCTGCGCGCGGGTAAACCGCCGCCCGATCACTTCGCGCATCATCGCAAAATCGTCATCGGTCTGCGCGGTTTTGATGTTCCATTTGCGGTACTGGCCTTTGATAAATCCTTCGGGCCCGGCCACGATCATCGCCCCCAGCGCGGCAGTGCCTTGAATATGGCTGTTATCGTACACCTCGATCCGGTGCGGCGCTTCAGGCAGTTCGAGAAACTCGGCCAGTTCGCGCAGGATCTTGGCCTTGGCTCCGCTTTCGGCCTGCCGCCGCTCCAGCGCTTCGGCGGCATTGCGCGTGGCCTGCTCGACCAGCCGGCGGCGATCCCCGCGCTGCGGCACCGACAGTTCAACCTTGCTGCCCGCCGCACTGGCCAGCGCTTCGGCCAAGAGCTTGGCTTCGGGCAAAATCCGATCGACCAGGATCAGGCGCGGCGGCGGCACCTCGTCATAAAATTGCGCGAGGACGCTGGTCAGCACCTCTTCTTCGCTCAGCCCATCGGTGTGACTGGGGAAGAACGCGCGGTGGCCCCAGTTCTGCCCGCCGCGAATGAAGAACGCCTGCACCCCGTGTTGGCCGTTGCGACACGCGATCGCGAAGATGTCGGCGCTGACGAGGCCCTCGGCGTTGACCGCCTGGCTGCCCTGGATGAACGTGGCGGCGCGCAGCCGGTCACGCAGCATCGCGGCGCGCTCGAAGTCGAGCGCTGCGGCGGCTTGGTCCATTTGTGCATTGAGTTTGCCTTGCACTGCCGAGCTTTTTCCGGCGAGGAAATCCTTGGCCTCGCCGACCAGTTCGGCATAGCCCGCCGCATCGATCCGCCCGACGCACGGGGCCGAGCAGCGCTTGATCTGGTACAGCAGGCACGGCCGATCACGGTGTGCGAAGAAACTGTCGGTGCAGCTCCGCAGCAGGAACAACTTTTGCAGCGCGTTGATGGTAGTGTTGACCGAACCCGCGCTGGCGAACGGCCCGTAATAATTACCCTTGGCCCGCCGCGCGCCGCGATGCTTGCTGATCCGCGGAAATTCATGATCGGCGCGCAGCAGGATGAACGGGAAGCTTTTGTCATCGCGCAGCAGCACGTTGTACGGCGGGCGAAACCGCTTGATCAACTGCGCTTCGAGCAGCAGCGCATCAGCCTCGCTGTTAGTGGTGACGATGGTCATGCCCCGCGTCTGGCTGACCATCCGTTTCAGCCGCAGCGGCAGCCGCTCGACTTGCAGGTAATTCGCGACGCGGTTTTTAAGCACACGGGCCTTGCCGACATACAGCACGTCGCCGCGCGCATCGAGCATGCGGTAGACCCCGGGCTTGGGCTTGAGCGTCACCTGAACCTCGCGGATCGCGGCAATTCCGGCCGCCAGATCGGGCTGACTGCCTTGCATCGTATAGGTCGCGTGCTGCTCGTGGAAGCGATCGGCGCCTTGCGGATGCGGCGGGGTTCCAGCTGGAGTGCGAGCCATTGGTAGACCGATACAGCGCTGTAGCCTTGCGCGGAAGGCGCTTGTTGACGATCATCCCCGGTGTGTTACGCTGCATTGCACAAGACCCATAAAGATCGGGCGAAACGTGGGAGAGCAGCGGTTTGAAACAACTCCAGGGTATGGACGCTTCGTTTGTTGCGCTGGAAACGCGCAACACCCCCATGCATATCGGCTCGATCCTGATTTATAATCCCGAGACTGCGCCCGGCGGGTTCGTCCGCTATAAAGATATTCTGCGCTTTTTCGAAAGCCGGCTGCAACTGTCAAAGACCGTGCGCCAGCGGCTGGTCAAGGTGCCGTTCGATCTGGATTACCCCTACTGGATCGAGGACAAGGAATTCGATCTTGAGTACCATGTCCGCCATGTCGCGCTGCCCAAGCCGGGCGATTGGCGGCAGCTGTGTATCCAGGCCGCGCGGATTTTCGCCCGCCCGCTCGATCTGACCCGCCCGCCGTGGGAATTTACCGTGATCGAAGGGCTCGACAATGTGCCCGGGGTTGCCCCCGGCAGCTTTGCGATGGTCAGCAAGGTTCATCACTCGGCGATCGACGGGATGAGCGGGATCGACTTGATGGAGGCGCTCCACACGCTCGATCCGCACGCTCCGCCGCCCAATGAGCCCGATACCTGGGTGGGCGAGGACCCGCCCAATTTCGTCGAACTGCTGACCAAGAGCTGGCTGAACGGCCTGGCCAACCCGCGACGGCAGCTTGAGGCCGCAGCCAAGGCGATGCCAGGGCTGGCGCGTACGATCAAGGGCTTGGTCAGCCGCGATTTCAAATTGCACGGAGAGATGATTGCCCCGCGCTCGCGCTTCAACGCGGTGATCTCGCCCAACCGGGTAATCGAGGGGCGCAGCGTGCCCTTGGCCGATATCAAGATGATCCGCAAAGCGGTGCCGGGAGCCAAGGTCAACGATGTGTTCCTGTCCATCGTTGGCGGGGCAATGCGTAAATATTTGCTGAGCAAGGACGACTTGCCCGACAAGACGCTGACCGCGATGGCCCCGATTTCGGTGCGCGGCAAAGACGAAAAGGGCGACATGGGCAACCAGGTGGCGGCGATGATCGCGCCGCTGGGCACTCACCTGGCCGATCCGCTGGAGCGGCTGGCTTATGTCAATTCGCAGACGGTCAATTCCAAGGCGATGACTGACGCGATTGGCGCGCGCAACATGACCGAGATGAGCAAGGTGTCACCCGCGCTGTTCATGGCCTTGGGCGCGCGGCTTTATACGAGTCTGGGGTTGGCCGACCGCGTGGGTCCGCCGTTCACTACGGTGGTCACCAACGTGCCCGGCCCGCCAGTGCCGATCTATTCAACCGGCGCACGGCTGGAGAGCATGATGGGGCTGGTCTGCCTGACCGACGGCATGGGCTTGGGCCATGTGGTGCAAAGCTACGTGAACGAAGCCTCGATCGCGTTTACCGCTTGCCGCAAATTGATGCCCGATCCGGAGTTCTACGCGAGCTGCATCGAAGATAGCTTTACCGAATTGCGCGATGCTGCCCGCGCGATGCTGGCCGAAGCGCTAGCAGAAGCGCCAATCGCATCGGAACCAAAGCCCGCTAAACCGATTAAGCCAGCAGGCAAAAACAAACCTGCCGCCAAGACCAAGCCTGCGGGCAGGAAGAAGTCAACCGACAAGCCTCGAAAGGCCGCCAAGAAATGAACGCAACCACCGCATCGCGCGACGCCCTGGAAATCGAAGCCCGCCCGCCGCACCGGCTGCTCGCGCTGGCCGAGGTCCGCGGCGTGTTCGAATTGGCGGCGTTCATCGCCATGCGCCCGATCCTGGGGCTGCTGCCTAAGGGCGACGGCCACCCAGTGCTGGTGCTGCCGGGTTTCCTCGCCTCGGACAGCTCGACCAAACCGATGCGCCGCCTGTTCGACGATCTGGGTTATGCCAGCTATGGCTGGGACCTGGGCCGCAATGTCCGGGTCGACCTGCAGCGGGTCCACGAAATGGAAGCGCTGCTGCTCAAGATTTTCCGCGAATCGGGCCGCAAAGTCTCGATCGTCGGATGGAGCCTGGGCGGTGTGTTCGCGCGCGAACTGGCCAAGCTGCACCCGCATGCGGTGCGTCAGGTGATCTCGCTGGGCAGCCCGATCCACGATGATCGCCGCCACACCAATGCTGGCAAGCTGTTCGAATATCTCAATGGTAAAGAACCCGAGCCGGTCAAGCACGGCCACTTTACCGGGCTCGATCAAGCACCGCCGGTGCCGAC
>JAYVML010000229.1:0-3146 GCA_043758955.1 Novosphingobium sp.
GACTTACCCAATGCCAGGGACTGTGCCCAGCAAGGCGGAGCGGCAATTAAGAAGTTTTGCGAGATCGATTATAAAATTTTACGTAAATTTAGACTCAAACGCCGCAGCGGCCAATCTCGCCGACGTCATACCAAATGGTAATAGGGGTATCTAATTTTTCGCAGCGCCGATTGGGCCGCTGGATCGCGTGGACAGATGCGCGCTGATGCCGGAGCTAAGCGTGCCCTTCAACGTAAAACATTGCCCATCAGCCAGCGGCGTGGGTAAGCTTACGGGCCTATAAATGGCAATCCGTCCCTCAAGGAGAAGTTCAGGCTTGCCGCATTTCTGCTCGCTGCAGCCCTGCCGTAACTTGCCGCAGCAAACGATTATCTGCTTGAGTAGAACTGGCTATGCCGTCCGGGGCTGCGCGATGCTTGCACCGTCGATCAGGCTACCGCTCGCGCCGACTCCGACGGGCGGGTGACGCTTGAACCCTTTATCCCAGCAGCGGAGCCGGCAATTGATTGCTTTTATGTGTATCCAACCACTTCGCTGGCCCGGCCAGAGGGCGGCGCGGCACCGCTCGATAGCTACTTCGGCTTCCGTGGTGGCGGGGCGGGGTTGGCCAGCCTCCCACCGGCCAGTTGGAAAATCGGCGATCCAGTGCTGACGACGCGGTTTGCGCGGGGGCCTGGGCGGCTTTCAGGAAGCTGCGTTACGGGAGACCACGCCAACTACCTATCGGTTCACTTCAATGGAGAACCCCAAACCCTCTTCGATCATGAGATCACCGACCAGGCCGCCGTGGGCGACGATGCCGATCCGGATTGGGGCTTTCACGTCATCGATATTGCCATTGTACAAGGCGACATGATGCGGCTGGTGGCGTCACAAGCGGCGGCTTGGGACAAACACGGCGGCACTTAGGTTGATGGTAAATCAAATCCCCCAGAGCTGTTTCATGTCATCCAGCAGGCTAGCTGACAGGTATACGTGCGCTTCGTCCTCGCTGATCGCGTGGATCCACACCGGAGTGTGATGGATCAGCGTGGCGACGCAGTCGCTGGGTTTGAAAGTGGGATCTTCGGCATCGAACAGCCCGCTTATCATCAGCTGCGCACGCCAGCCTGGCCCGATCATGGTGGCCCGCACCAGTCCGCCACCGATTGCGGTCAACGCACCCCTGTCGCCCAGCGCCTGTTTGACAGCGGCGAGTTTTTCGCCCGGCTCGATCAACCACCAGCGCTGCGGCTCAACCTTCATCGCTGACGCGCCGCCCAGGTCTGGCTCGCCTTCGTCCCACAGATCGAGCACGATGATCTGGCCGGCCGGCATGACGGTGATCTCGACATCCGGTTCAGTCACGATACCGCGCTCCTTGGGGGTCGTAGAAGTGCGGCGCAACCACTTTGACCGTCACCAGCTGTCCACGCATAGGCGACGAAGCGCACAAGACTTCGCCATCCCGCGCACGCCCCCGGGCCAGCAAGCCAAGTGCAATCGAGCCGCCTTCGAGAACCCGCATGCCTGAGGCAGTCACATGCCCTTCAACCGCCGCGCCTAAACCAGCAAGCAACATCGAACCTTCGGGAATATCGCCGCCGAGCGATACCAGTCCAACCAGTTGCTGGCGCTCTGCCGCGCTCAAAGCGGGCCGTTCAAGCGCCGATGCCCCGATAAACCCGCCGGTCTTGCGCTGCATCTTTTCCAGTCGCAGGTCATGCGCGGTGGTCCGCCCATCAGCTTCGCCGCCGATCACCACATGGCCCTTTTCGATCCGCAGAAATTCGAGCGCCTCGAGCCCGTAAGGGCAGCCGCCATGCCCGCGGGTCTCGGCTTCGAGCACATCCCAGACCGGCCCGGCCGAATGACCCTCGGCGTAGATTTCAAAGGCGCGTTCGCCGCTGTAGCTCGCCGCCAGGATCAACACCGGAACCCCGGCAATGACGCCGCCCACAACTCCCATATGCACCGGCGGCTCGGCTCCGGTCAGATGGGCGAGGATGCCGCGCGCCTGCGGCCCGGCCAGCGCGATCCCGGCGTAATGCTCTTGCTGGCAAACAATCGAAACCCGCAGCGCCGGAGCGAGCACCTGATGCGCATAGGCGAGGTGCGCTTCCATCCGCTCCGCGCCGCCGGTCGAACTGGTCAGCAGGTAGCGATTTTCATCGAGCCGCCAGACGGTGCCGTCATCCATCACCATGCCGTCTTCGCGCAGCATGAAAGTGTAGCGCCCGCGCCCGATCGCGAGCTTGGTGACGTTGGTTGCGCAGACCACTTCGAGGAACGCCGCGGCGTCCGGGCCGGTCACCCCGAATTTGGCCAGCGTGGAGACATCGACAATCCCCACCGCACTGCGCACAGCGCGCGCTTCGCGCAGCGCGGCCTGCGCCAAAGTCTCGCCACGGACCGGATAAGCGCGCGGGCGGTGCCAATAGCCAAGCGGCAGCCAGATCGGACCAAGCCGCTGATGCCGTTCGAACAGCGCCAGTCGCCGGGTCGGCGCGGCATGGCCGCCGCCATCAGGCCCGGCCAGCGCCCCCAGCGTCAGCGGCACGTAGGGCGGGCGAAAGGTGGTCAACCCGGCCTGCGGGATGGCAACACCCGCCGCACCGGCCAGCCGCGACAAAGCCGCCATGTTGCTGGTCTTGCCCTGATCGGTCGCCATCCCCAGCGTGGTATAGCGCTTGAGATGCTCGACTGAGCGATAGCCCTCTTGCCAGGCCAGATCGATGTCGGCGGCGGTCACGTCATTCTGGAAGTCGATGAAGCTCAGCTTCGGCTTGGTCAGCGTCGCCGCCGCCTCGCTGACCGGAACCACGTCGCCCGCAGCTGCGCCGATGCTGATCATGTTTTGCAGAGTCGGCCCGGGCACAAATGCCTGGATGTCATCGCGCCATTCTAGCTTGCCTCCGCCCTGGCTATGGAGATGAACCACCGGGGTAAAGCCGCCCGACATGGCCACCAGATCGGCAACGAAGCGGTGCTGCTGGCCGCCGCTTTTCGCAGCAATTGCGGTCACTCCGTCCCGCCCTCCGAGGGTCGTGATATCCTGCGCGCCGGTCAGGACCGTAAAGCGCTGGCGAGCAGCCTCGATCACCGCGCCGCTCGGGGCAGCGCGCAAGTCAAAGATTGCCGCAACTTGCCCGCCCGCATCGCTCAAC
>JAYVML010000230.1:0-2045 GCA_043758955.1 Novosphingobium sp.
AATGGCACTGCTCCCCAGGAGACCATTATGACCTACACCGATTCGATCGCGCAGACTCAGCAGACCATCTCCGACCAGCCCTACTGGGACGGGATCAGCGCCGAATCAGTCACCCGCATGCGGGTCCAGAACCGCTTCCGTACCGGGCTGGATATCGCCAGGTACACCGCCGATATCATGCACCGCGACATGGCCGCTTACGATGCGGATCCGGGTGCTTACACCCAGTCGCTGGGTTGCTGGCACGGGTTTATCGGGCAGCAGAAGCTGATCTCGATCAAGAAGCATTTCGGCAGCACCAAAGGCCGTTATCTGTACCTCTCGGGTTGGATGATCGCCGCGTTGCGCAGCGAATTTGGGCCGCTGCCCGATCAATCGATGCACGAAAAGACCAGCGTTTCCGCCCTGATTGAGGAACTTTACACGTTTCTGCGCCAAGCCGACGCGCGCGAACTGGGCGGGATGTTCCGCGATCTGGATGCGGCGCGCGAGGCCGGAGATGCGGTCAAGGCCAAGGCCATCCAACACGCAATCGACAACCATGAAACACACATCGTGCCGATCATTGCCGATATCGATGCCGGCTTCGGCAATGCCGAGGCGACCTATCTGCTGGCCAAGAAGATGATCGAGGCTGGCGCCTGCGCGCTGCAAATCGAAAACCAGGTGTCCGACGAAAAGCAGTGCGGCCACCAGGACGGAAAGGTTACCGTCCCGCACGAGGACTTCCTCGCGAAAATCCGCGCCATTCGCTATGCCTTTATGGAACTTGGGGTCGAGGACGGGATTATCGTCGCGCGCACCGATTCCCTCGGCGCCGGACTGACCAAGCAGATTGCCGTAACCCGCGAGGCCGGCGATATTGGCGATCAATACAATAGCTTTCTGGACTGCGATGAAGTTGCGGCCAATGCGATTGGCCACGGCGAAGTTCTGATCAGCCGCGACGGTAAACTATTGCGGCCCAAGCGGCTCCCGTCGAACCTGTACCAATTCCGCCCGGGCAGCGGCGAAGACCGCTGCGTGCTTGATTGCATCACATCGCTGCAGAACGGCGCCGACCTGCTGTGGATCGAGACCGAAAAGCCGCACATCTCGCAAATCGCGGGCATGGTCGATCGGATCCGCGAAGTCATTCCCAATGCGAAGCTGGTGTATAACAATTCGCCCAGCTTCAACTGGACGCTGAACTTCCGTCAGCAGGTGTTCGACGCTTGGACCGCTGATGGCAAGGATGTGTCGGCCTATGATCGTGCCAAGCTGATGAGTGTTGATTACGACGCAACCGACTTGGCCGCCGAAGCCGACGAGCGGATTCGCACTTTCCAGCGCGATGCCGCTGCACGGGCGGGCATTTTCCATCATCTGATCACATTGCCGACCTATCACACGGCGGCGCTCAGCACCGACAACCTGGCCCGCGAATACTTCGGCGACCAAGGTATGCTGGGCTACGTCAAGAACGTCCAGCGCGAGGAAATCCGCCAAGGGATTGCCTGCGTGAAACACCAGAATATGTCCGGTTCGGACATCGGCGATGATCATAAGGAATACTTTGCCGGTGAAGCCGCGCTCAAGGCGGGCGGCAAAGACAATACGATGAATCAGTTCGCGGCCTGACGCACCGCGCCAGCTCTCCTGGGGAGGAGAAACGACGGCCGTCGGAGCGCCCCTTTCGCTCCGGCGGCCGTCAATTTGTTCGTAACCATATGCCCAAACCGGGGGGTCAACCTTCGCGCGCTAAAGCTTGCCATGCGACGCGCTGCGCCCACCGCACCGCTTTCACCAAAGCCAGCGGTGAGGATTGGGAGTCCGGGCGCAGATCGGTGCGGTCGCGGTCAATAATCAATTGCTCATGACCGAAGCGGGGCGTCTGGGAGCCGACGACGCAGGAAATTGCTGTCATCACCGCCCGTCCAGCCCGCCTTTCGGGCAATCCGGCGGACCGGACCAAGCATTCACATACTTGCCATGGCGCTGGACCGTGACCCCTCAGCCCCGCGGCATCAAACTCATGGCGGCGCTGGCCAGCCCCCTCTGCACCG
>JAYVML010000231.1:0-10998 GCA_043758955.1 Novosphingobium sp.
CTTCTGCGGACTGCGTGGTGAGCCCTGCTGGGTTCGAACCAGCGACCTACTGATTAAAAGTCAGTTGCTCTACCGACTGAGCTAAGGGCCCTTCCACGCGGCGTCACCTAGGGGCATGGTTCGGGCTGGTCAAGCGCCCCTCGGCACAGGATGCATCAGGCGGGCATGAAGTTGACGCAGCGTCAGCCCGGTCAGCGGATCGCGCCAGATCCCGGCAATCGCGCGCGCCGGGGTGAGCACAAACGATCGGGTGCGGAATTGGGGGTGCGGAATGGTCAGGCTGGGCGAAAACCAGGCCCCGCCGCTCCACAGCACCAGATCGAGATCGAGCACCCGCGCCATCCACCTCGGCCCACCCGTGCGGCGGCCGAACTGGCGCTCAATCACTTTGAGCAGCGCCAGCATGGCGGGCGGATCGAGCGGGGTTTTGACCAAGACCGCGCTATTAGCGTAGCGCCGCCGCGAGGGACCAAGCGGTGCACTGCACACCACCGGGCCCGCGCGCTCGATAGTCAGCCCCGCGCTTTCGATCGCCAGCAGGGCGGCAGCCAGCACCCGTTCGGGCGACCCCAATCGCTGGTGCCGCTGATTCGATCCGAGCGCGACCAGGTAGCGCTGAGCCACGTTAGATATCCTGCGCAATCCGCCCGTATAGCTGCGGGCGGCGATCGCGGAAAAAGCCCATGCCGGCGCGGTGCCTGGCGGCGCGCGCCAGATCGAGCTGCGCCACCAGCACGCCGGTTTCATCGCCGCCATATGCGGTGACAATATCGCCCCATTCATCGGCAATAAACGAGTGGCCGTAAAACCGCTGTCCGTCTTCCACCCCGATCCGGTTAGCGGCGATTACCGGCATGCAGTTCGACACCGCATGCCCCTGCATCGCGCGGCGCCACATCCGGCTGGTATCGAGGTCATTGTCATAGGGTTCGGAGCCGATTGCGGTAGGGTAGAGCAGCAATTCGGCCCCCATCAAGGCCATCACCCGGGCGCATTCGGGGTACCACTGGTCCCAGCAGATCCCCACCCCCAGCCTGTGCCCGAACAAGTCCCAAACCTTGAAGCCATCATTGCCGGGGCGAAAATAGTACTTTTCCTCGTACCCCGGACCGTCGGGAATATGGCTTTTGCGGTACGTGCCGACGATGTCGCCAGCGGGGCCGATTATCGCCATCGTGTTGTAATAGTGCTGCCCATCGCGCTCGAAAAAGCTGGTGGGGATGGCGATCTTGAGCGTGCGCGCCAGCCGCTGCATGGCCATGACGGCGGGATGTTCGGCGGTCGGCCGGGCGAGCGCAAACAGCGCCTCGTCCTCGGTCTTGCAAAAGTACGGCCCGGAAAACAGTTCGGGCGGCAGCACAAGTTGCGCACCTTGCCCCGCCGCTTGCTCGACCAAGTCCGCGACCGCCGCGATATTGGCCGCCTCATCGGGCGAACCCAGCGGCAATTGCAATGCGGCGACGGTCAGCGTGGTCATGGTGTGCGGCTTATGGGGAGACGCGCGCCGAGTCCATATTGCCCTTTGCTATGACGCGCCCCATCTTGGCCGCAAGCAAGCGACAAGGAGCGATATAGATGGCGCAGGCAATTCTGGCGGGCGGGTGCTTTTGGTGCACCGAGGCGGTGTTCAAAGGCCTGACCGGGGTGAGCGGGGTCGAGAGCGGGTATATCGGCGGGCGCAATCCCAACCCGACTTATAAGGAAGTCTGCAGCGGCCAGACCGGCCACGCCGAAGCAATCGCCGTGACCTTTGATCCCGCCGTGATCAGCTACGCCGACCTGCTCGACGTGCATTTTGCCACGCACGATCCGACCCAGCTTAACCGCCAGGGCGGCGATGTCGGCACGCAATACCGCACCGCGCTGTTCCCGCTCGACGATGCGCAGCGCAGCGAAGCGGCGGCAGCAATCGCGCGGTGGAATGTCGAACATCCCGGACAAACCGCAGCGACCGCGATCGAGGGTCCGGCCACGTGGTATCCAGCCGAGGACTACCACCAGGAATACTGGGCCGGCGAAGGCCAGCGCAATCCCTATTGTCTGGCGGTAATCCCACCCAAACTGGCCAAATTACAGGCGAAGTATGGGGACAAATTGAGCTGAGCTGAGCTGATCTAGGCGAGATGCCCGCGAAACCAGTCAGCCAGTTCGGCTTCGCTGAGCTCGCCGGCGGCGAGTGCGAGAAAGACTACGACCAGCTCGGCATCGCTCACATCCAGCCGCTTTCCGTTGAGCGTCAGAAAGGTTTCCGAAATCACCGCTGCGCTGCGCTTATTGCCATCGGTGAAAGGATGGTTGCGGGCGATCCCGAATGCATATGCTGCTGCCAGCGCCGCCACATCGGGTTCACCATAGGCCGCCAAATTGCGCGCGCGATCCATCGCGCTGGCCAGCGCGCCCGCTTCGCGCAATCCCGCAGCGCCGCCATGCTCCGCCAGCTGCTCGGCATGCACTGCCTCCGCCACCGAAGTGGCAATCCAGACCCAACCATGAGCCATGTTACTTGGCGAGTTCGCGCAGCGCCCGCTTGCGCTGCGCCATAACCGCGCGCGCCACCGCCATTTGTGCGTCGAAATCGGGCTCGGCCAAGGCCAGCTCAATCCCGCGCGGCGTGGTGACAACCGACAATGCTTCGCCCACCCCCGCACCGAGGTACGCAAGCAGCTCCTTGGGCAGGATGATCCCGGCGGAATTGCCGATCTTGGTGATTTTGAGCGGCGCGTTCATACAGACGTTATAACGTAAGTTTCGCAATTTTGCAAGCGCCGGGTCACCTCCCCTTGACCACCTTCACACCCACAATATGCCCGGCCTGGTCTTCGGGCCAGAAGTACACGGTGCGCAAATTCCCTGCGGCATAGCGCCCCACCTGATCGGCAAAATGCGGCGAGGCTGGATCTCCGCTTTCGCCGCCTGCCGTCACCGCCCGCGCGCGCACGCGGGGCCCGAACTCCACCGCCGCAACAAAGCTGTTGCCGTAGGTGCCATAATACCGCTTGGTTCCGGGATAGCGTTTGGCCCCGAAGCTGGCGAGCGAGCCCCACTGGGCTGAGGCGAACGGGATCGCCACGCTGGGCTTGCGGTCATCGAAAGTCTGCACAATCGCGGCATCGTTGCGCTGGTAGCGGTTGATCTCGCCCCACGGGACTTGCCACGAACCGAAGTCCGCCTTCAGCCGGGCCATGGCGCTGTCGAGCGCGGCGAGCTTGTCGGCATCGCTGGCTTTGGTCCTGATCCAGGCATTGACGCCGATCCCCAGCGCTGCCGCCGGATCCTTGCCGCGTTCCCACAAGGCCTCGCCCCAGAATACCGCGAGGCTGGTTTCGGTCGAGCTCAGGCTCCAGCGGTCATCCCATGCACCCAGCATCGCCACCGCTGGCGCCCGCGCCGGATCTGGCAATCTGGCCTGCGCCGCGACCAGCCCGGGGATCATCTCGGCAAAGGTCGGCAGCCACGGATCGTAAGCCGCCGCGACCAGCTGATCGAGTGTGAACGTGGGCCTAGCGTTTAGCACCGCAATCGCATGCGGGGTGCGCGGCTGCATCCCCTCGCTATCGAAATAGCGCGGGAAGGCGGTCCGCTTGGGGCTATCTTTACCCGCACCCCACCACGGCCCATCGTTGACGTTGAACACCCAGCCATTGGCCGGATTGACCACTTGCGGCAGGCTGGCGAGGGAGTGGAAGCCATGCCAGTCGGTCGCCGGATTGTTGCCATCGACGGGCTTGGTATAATCGAACCGGGCCGAGCGCACCGGCATGAACTGCGGCGCGAAGAATGCGTACTCGCCGCGGTTATCAGCGAACAATGTGTTGTTCGAACTGTTGGCGTTCAGCGCCGCAACCTTGCGGAATTCGGCAATCGAGTGGACTTTGGTGCGCAGAAAACTCTGTTCCAGCGCCGCGACGGGCTTGTTCATCAAAGCGGTGGCGATCCATTTGCCGTCCTCGGCGCGGGTGATCGGGCCGTGATGCGTGGCATAAGTGGTGAAGGTGCGGCTGCCCACGCTGCCGTCGGATTTGCGATATGCCAGCTTCACGCGGTGTTGCACGATCGGCCGCAGCGTCTGACCATAGCGATAGGCCTTGGCTCCGCCCGCACGATCAACCACGGTTTCGGCAAATTCGTCGATATTGTCGACTGTGCTGGAAGTGTGCATCCATCCTGCAGCCTCGTTGAACCCCTGATAGACGAAGAACTGGCCCCAGGTGACCGCACCGTAGGCGTGCAGCCCCATGTCGCTTTCGACCTGCAATTCAGAGCGGAAGAAAAAGCTGGTGTGCGGGTTGATCAGCAGCAGCGGATAGCCGCTGGCGCTGTGGCTTGGCCCGATCGCAAAGCCGTTCGAGCCCAAAGGTTCTTTGAACTCCAGCCCGCGCTCGTTGGCGGTCAGGGCCAGGTGGTGCCCGGTGTAGAACGCCTCAAGCTGGCTCAGCGGCACCGCCTCAATATCGCCGCCGATGCTGCCTTCGGAAAAGCTCAGCGCCATCCATGGCTCGAACCGGGTGAGCACTTTTGGATGCACTTCGGGGTGATCGGCAAGGTATTGGTTAAGCCCCGCCGCCCACGCCTGCATTAATGCGCGCAGCCACGGCGGGCTTTTGGCATATTGTACCTTGAGGTCGGCGGGATCGATCCATAACCGCTGGCGCAAGTCCGACCAGATGACGCTTTCGCCGTCGGCCTCGGCGCGGCGCCCAAGGCTGGTCAGGTAATTCATCTCGATCCGGTTGAAGTCATCCTCGGCCTGAGCATAGATCATCCCG
Organism: Novosphingobium sp.; assembly: GCA_043758955.1. Taxonomy (GTDB): domain Bacteria; phylum Pseudomonadota; class Alphaproteobacteria; order Sphingomonadales; family Sphingomonadaceae; genus Novosphingobium. The sequence continues at coordinate 4,767 of JAYVML010000231.1, forward strand.
TAGACCGCATCGGCGTCGCTGTGGCCCTTGATGTGCGCAATCCCCCAGTCATCGCGGCGAATCTCGGCCTGAAAGGCTAGCGCGGGGGTTGCAGCCCCCAGTGCGAGTGCGGCGAACACGGCGGTGCGAAGCATCTTATTATCCCCTCTGGTGTGGGGCAATCTTGGCAGCTTGGTGCGCGAGGGCAAGGGGCTAGACGTTAAATCCCGCGCCAGCGCGCCACGAAAAACCCGTCAATCCCGCCCGCTTCGGCCAGCATGCCCGGATCGGTGCGCAGATAACCGTCAGCACTGGGCGCCAGACCGGCGGGCAGTTCATCGGACCGGATGGGATCGAGAGTAAGCGCGACATTTGCCGCCTGCGCCGCGCCCTCCTCGGGTTCGAGCGAGCACACCGCATAGATCAACACCCCGCCCGGCTTGACCCAGCTTACCGCACGATCAAGCAGCCCGGCTTGCAGTTCGGTCTGCTCGGCAATCTGGCGCGGGCCAATGCGGTGGAGCACATCGGGGTGGCGGCGACAGGTGCCCGTAGCGGTGCATGGCGCATCGAGCAGCACCGCGTCGAACAGCTGGTCAGGCTGCCAGTGCAGCGCATCGCCGACGATAATCTTTGCGCTGAGCCCGGTGCGCTTCAGGTTTTGCGCGACCCGTTCGAGCCGCCGCCCGCTGGCGTCGATCGCGGTCACTTGCCAGCCATTGGCGGCCAGTTGCAGCGTCTTTCCGCCGGGCGCGGCGCACAGATCGAGCACGCTGCGGCCAGCTCCGGGGCCGAGTAACTGGGCAGGCAGACTGGCGGCGAGATCCTGCACCCACCATGCGCCTTCATCGTACCCTTCGAGGTTTTCCACCGCCGTCCCCCGGCCCAACCGGACATGGCCCGGCAGCAGCGCGGTGCCGCCCAGCCGCTGCGCCCATTCCTCGGTGGTAGCCGGATCGCGCAGGGTCAGGTCGAGCGGCGGCAAGTGGCCTAACCCGGCCGCAATCGCCGCAGCGCGCGTTCCCCAGCGAGCTAGGACCGCTTCGGGCAAAGTCGGCGCGGCGGGCAAGCTCACACCGCGCTTGGTGAGCGTCGAAAATACCCCGTGCGCCAGCCGCCGCGGCCCGCCGCTGAGCAGCGGCAAGCCGGTGGCGATTACCGCATGCGGCGGGGTTTCCAGCCGCAGCCAGCCGGCCAGCATCAGCCGCAGCACCGAGCGCACTTTGGCATCGGGGGCGAGTGCGAGCCGGGTAGCGCTGTCGATCAGGCCATCAAGATCGGTGAGCCAACGCAGCGCCTCTCCGGCCAAGGCCCGCGCCAGAGCGCGGTCAGCCTGACCTTTGACCCCAAGCAGCGCGCCATTAACGGCCTGGTCGAGTGTCTCGCCCCGGTTAAGCACGGCATCGATCAATTTGAGCGCGCCTTTGCGCGCGGGCAGGCCGGGAATATCCATGGCGGGGCCCTAGGGGAGATTGTAATCAAGAGCCAGCAGGAGCATTTAGGCGCAATGACCCAGCGCGCCACCACCCGCCCACGGCCCTTCAACAAGCCCGCGAGCTGGAACAATGACCCCGCGCCGCAGCCCAAAGCGGTGCCCGCGCCCGCCGATCCGCTCGATCCCACCCGCTATGGCGACTGGGAAAAGAATGGGATTGCGGTCGACTTTTAGAGCGGCTTGAAGGTTACCTTGAGCCCATCCTTGGGCTTGGGGATTGGCCACGGCTGCCATTCGGGGGCATAGCCGGGCGCAATCTCGATCTGGTAGCGCGACAGGATCTGCGCCATCAGCAGCTTGATCTGCATATAGGCAAAGTGCAGCCCCAGGCACATGTGCGCGCCGCCGCCAAACGGGACCCATGCGTATTTGTGCCGCCTGGCCGACTGTTCGGAGGTGAAGCGCAAGGGGTCGAATTTATGCGGATCGGGCCAATATTCTTCCATCATGTGAACCGTCGCCGGGTTGATCCCGACGCCAGTCCCGGCAGGAATCCGATAGCCCTGAAAGATGAATTCGCGCAGCGCCCGGCGCGGCAGAGATGGCACCGGCGGGATCAGCCGCAACGATTCCTTGAAAGCCATTTCGGTCAGTTCGAGCTGGCCCAAATCATCGTAGCCGAGCGGCCGGTCCGCGCCACCTCTCACTGCCTTAATCTCGGCGCGCAGCCGCCCCTGCCATTCGGGATGCCTGACTAGTTGCCACACCAGTGCGGTGGCGGACGAAGTGATCGTGTCATGCGCCGCCATCATCAGGAAGATCATGTGATCGACCACCTGATCGACCGGCAGCAGCGCGCCATCTTCACGCGTGGCGGTGGCGAACTGGCTGAACAAGTCCTGGCCGCCGCCTTCAGCCCGGCGCCGCAATGTTTCGGCGGTGAACCATTCGACCAGAAACTTGCGCCCGGCCACGCCGCGCCCCATCGCGGTGAACGGAAGCGGCTTTCTGATCACCCCGATCGAGGCGGCGACCAGATCGACGAAGGCGTGGTTGATCCGGTTCGATTCAGGCCCAAGCGGCAGCCCCATAAAGCTGTCCGCCGCCAGATCGAGCGTTAGCTGCTTGATCGCTGGGTAAAACAGCATCTCCTGCCCGCGCCACTGTTCAACCCGCGCGGCAATCCCGCGGCCCAGCGCATCGGCATAGTGCCGCATCGGCTCGGGCTTGAAGGCGACCGACAGAGCGCGGCGATCGACCCGGTGGTGATCAAAGTCGAGCAGCATCAATCCGCGCGGGAACAGCAGGTCGAGCACCTGGCCCCAACCTTGAGCGGACGAAAACAGCTTCTCACGGTCAAACAGCACCAGCTCGTTGGCCTCGGCGCCGAGCAGGATCACCCCGCGCCGCCCGAACGCGTTGCTGCGATAGACGTTACCGTATTTGCCGCGCATCCGCTCGCCATAGCCAATCGGATCGGCCAGCAGCTGCAAGGTTGTGCCCACCACCGGCCAGCCGTCCTCGCCCGGAATGTGGTCCAACGCGTGCGCCGATTGCGGCTGTGACCAGTGAGTGAAAGTCGGCGGGGCGGGGGCAGTTGTGGCCATAAGTCCTCAGGTTGCTGACAGCGGTGTAACTTAAGGGTCCGACTAAATCCAGCCTGCCAGCTCGCGCCGCACCAGCGCTTCAAGCATGGCCATACCCGTAGCCGAAGTGTTGAGGCAGCTAAGTGCCGCGAACTGTTCACCGCCGGCTTCGGTGAATTGCTCCTGGCCGCGGATCGCCAGTTCTTCGTAGGTTTCAAGACAATCGGCAGAGAACCCAGGGGCGGCGATCGCCAGCCGCCGAGTGCCTTGTCGCGCTTCGGCCGCGAGCACGGCGTCGGTCGCGGGTTCAAGCCACTTGGCCCGCCCGAACCGCGACTGGAAGCTGGTCTCGATCCTGAGATCGGGGTGATCGGGGGTCAACGCTTCGCGCAGCAACCGCGCGGTCTTCTGACATTGGCAATGATAAGGATCGCCCAGTTCAAGTGTGCGCTGCGGCATACCGTGGAACGACAGTAGCAGTACCTCGGGCCGAAACACCAACGCGGCCAGTTGCCGGGTCAGGTCGTCCCTCAGCGCACCAATATGCAGCGGGTCGTCGTAATACGGCGGCAGACTGCGCAGCGCGGGCTGCCAGCGCATGGTGCCCAGAGCCGCGCCGACCGCGTCGGTCACCGTGGCGGTAGTGGCACCAGAATATTGCGGATAGAGCGGGACAATCAGGATCCGTTCGCACCCGGCGCCCTTGAGCCTGTGGAGTTCGCCCGCAATCGCCGGATTGCCATAGCGCATCGCCCAGCTGACCACCGCGCTGCTGCCCATTTGCCCTTGCAACGCTTCGGCCTGCGCGCGGGTGATCGCGGCCAGCGGCGAGCCTTGCTCGGTCCAGACCTGGCTGTAAGCATGCGCGCTCTTCTTGGGCCGGGTGTTGAGCACGATCAGGTTGAGAATCGGCCACCACACCAGCTTGGGAATTTCGACCACGCGCGGGTCCGACAGGAATTCCTTGAGATAGCGCCGCACCGCGCGCGGGGTGGGCGCATCGGGCGTACCAAGGTTGACCAGCAGCACGCCCACGCGCGGGGACATAACCGGGGGATGACCCGCAGGCAGCATCAGCCTTGCTCCATTGTCAAAGGCAGGTTGTGAAGCCGCACCGATCCGGCCGACGCCAGCGCGTTGGCGATGGCCGGGGGAGCGATGATCGCGCCCAACTCGCCCGGATCGAATAGCGCGGCTTCGCTATCGATGAATTCGGTCACGATCTCGGGGCAATCGGCGAGCAGCGGCAGGCCCAGCAGACCCAGCCGTCCGGTCAGCGGTAGACCCTTGGCATAGGTGGTGCTTGATCCGGTCGCCAACCCCAGCCCGAACAGCAAGCCGCCCTCAATCTGCTGGCGCGCGATATCGATGTTCAGGATCCGGCCTAGGTCAGCCACCGCGGTCAGCTTGTCGACCCGGATGCCGCGCTCGTCGCGGCGGGCACTGGCCACGACTGCGATGTAGCCCTCAGCCGCGCCCAGGGTCATTTTCCAGCACGCCAGCCCCTGCCCGCTGCCGCCGCTGCCGCCGCCCCAATCGGCCAGGGTCGCGGCGCGTTGCAGGCAGGCGGCGAGACGCGGCTGCGTGCCCAGCAGCGCCATCCGGTAAGATAGCGGCTCGCGCCGCGCCTGGTGCGCCAGTTCATCGATGAATGTCTCGGTCAGGAAGGCACCAATGCCGTGCGAATTGCCGCGCAGCCGCCCGGTGGGGAGCTGGGTCTGAGTCGGATGAAAGTCGATCCGTAAATTGGGGATGTCGTAAGGCGGGATGAGCCCGGCACTGGCCAGAGTATCGCTCTCATTCTGCCAGCCAAGCGCATCGAACGCACTGTACCCGTCAAACAGCCGCGCCCCGAACTCGCGCGCCGTGGCGGGCATGGCGACCTTGATCCCCAGCGCCACGAGCGATCCATCGCTGCCGGTGCGGGCGGACAGCTGCGCTGCCGCTGGAGTGCGTGGTCGGGTCGCCAGATGTTCCTGCCAGCGCGACCACACCAGCTGCACGGGACGCTTCACCGCGCGAGCGATCAACGCCGCCTCGACTGCATGATCGTGCTCTAGCCGGGCATCGAAGCTGCCCCCTGCTGGCAACGGATAGAGTGTGACATCTTCCAGCGCCAGGTCGAGCGCACGGGACACCGCCTGACGCGCGGCTTGCGGCGCTTGGCTCGCCAGCCACACTTCGCAACGCCCATTCTCGATCCGCGCCGTTGCAGTGGCGGTTTCCAGGCTGGCGTGGAGCGCGGGGGCAACAGTGTAGTGCGCGGTCAGCTCAAGCTTGCCCGCGAGTAGTGCATCAGGATCGCCGACCATAGTGATCCGATCAGCATTGCCGCCGCGCAAGGCCGTTTCGAGCGCCTGCGCGATGCCCGCACTGTCGGGTTTGCCGTGCGCGGTGAAGCGCGGCGCGATCCGGCCCAGCGCGTGTTCGGCCGCCCACCAATTGCTGGCCACGGCTGCAAGCCAGCCCGGGCCCGCAACCACATCGAGCAGGCCCGCGACACCTTGCGCAGCGTTGCGATCATAATGCCCCAGCTTGGCCTGTCCGATTGGGCCATGGCGGATCGACGCGAACACCATATCGGGCAAGCGCACGTCGCCGGCAAAAGCGTGACTGCCGTCGATCTTGCTCGGCAAGTCGAGCCGGGGGAAATGCAGCGGCGCACCGGGCGGAAATTCGCCCGGACGTTCGCGCGGCGCAGTTGCGCGCAAAACGGGCGGATGCGGCGGGGTGTAAGTAGCTGCTGCGGCAATCAATTCGCCAAAGGTAGCGCGGTTCTTGTCATGCAGGATGAAGCCGCCCTCGGCCTCGCATTCTTCCCAGTTAACCCCCCATTTGGCCGCAGCAGCCTGCGCCAGCATGGCCCGCGCGCCCGCCGCCGCGCCGCGTGCTGCGGCTTCGTGCGCGGCCAGTGCGGTGCCATCAGCTGTAACGGTAAAAGCCTCGCGCTCGGCAAAGCGGCGCGCGAGCAAGCTATCTGGCGTATCGCCCAAGCCGCTCATCAGTGGCAGCCATAGCGGCGCCCATTCGGCCGCCAGCACACTATTGGCATAGGCCCCGCTGATCGGCGCCGGCTCCACCGCCACTTGTCGCCAGTCCGCCCCCAGTTCCATTGCCACCACTTGCGGCAACAAAGTGGTGATCCCCTGCCCCATTTCGAGGTCAGGCACGGCCACGCTGACCACGCCGTCGCGCCCGATCTTGAGCCACGCATCAAAGGCAAATTCACCCG
>JAYVML010000232.1:0-10082 GCA_043758955.1 Novosphingobium sp.
GGCTGCCTGCCAATCATTACAATGGTGTGCCGCGATGAGAGACCGTGCTGGCTGGTGACCCCTACGGGAATCGAACCCGTGTTTCAGCCGTGAGAGGGCCGCGTCCTAACCGCTGGACGAAGGGGCCTCGATACCAGAAGCCAGATACTGCTTCGGCGCAGCGAGAATGGTGACCCGTACGGGATTCGAACCCGTGTTTCAGCCGTGAAAGGGCCGCGTCCTAACCACTGGACGAACAGGCCATACGGACTGCGCCGAAAGCAGGCCGCGCCTTTAGGCAAGCCCGCTAGGAGGGTCAAGTGTTAAGGGATCGATTGTCTCAATCGGCGAAGGCCGCGTCATCGACATGCAGTTCTGCTTGTGGGCGGCTTGACCAATCGTCGATTTTGGCGCGCCCCGCCAGCCACAGCCGCCGGTGGTGCGTGGCGTGTAGTAGCGCCTGGCCAAGCTCGGTACTGGCCGCCCGAAAGGCGATGGCCTTGAAATTTGCGCCATCCTCTCCGCGCACGATCAGCCGCACGTGATCGGTGCCGACGAGATCGGCTTTGACCATCCGCACCGGGCCAACCGCGACCCGCGGGCCGGGCCAACCCATCCCGTAAGGCCCGGCGCTTTCGAGTGTTTCAACCAGTGCCGGGGTCAGCCCCCCCGGCGCCAGCGCCAGATCGAGCAGCAGCGATTGATTGCCCATCGCACCCCTTATCGCCCCGCCCAGCCGCGCGTCGAGCCAGATGCTCAGCGCGTCGAGCGCGCCCGGCGCCACGGTCAGCCCAGCCGCCATAGCGTGTCCGCCACCGGCCAGCAGTAAGCCAGCTTCGCGCGCGGCGATAATCGCGGCGCCGAGGTCGACCCCCGCAATCGACCGACCCGAGCCCTTACCGTTGCCTTGCTCATCGGCATCGAGCGCGATTACCAGTGCAGGCTTTCCGGTCTTCTCCTTGATCCGCCCGGCGACAATCCCGATTACCCCGGGGTGCCAACCCCGCCCGGCCAGAACCAGCACTGCACGGTTGTGCTGGCTGGCGATCTGCGCTTCAGCCTGTTCCTGCACAACTGCTTCGATCCCGCGCCGTTCTTCGTTGAGCTGCGAAAGCTGCGCCGCGATGGCGCGAGCTTCGTCAGGGTCTTCGGTGGTCAGCAGGCGCACCCCCAGCGTGGCCTCACCCACGCGCCCGCCAGCATTGATCCGCGGACCCAGCGCAAAGCCAAGGTCCGAACAGCTGGGTGCGCGGCTCAGGCGGCTGGCGTCGATCAGCGCCGCCATTCCCACGCCCTCGCGCCGCGCCATGACTTTGAGGCCTTGTGCCACAAAGGCGCGGTTGAGCCCGTGCAACGCCGCGACATCGGCCACTGTGCCCAGCGCGACCAGATCGAGCAGCGCGAACAGATCTGGTTCCGCCCGATTCTCGAAATAGCCGCGTTGGCGCAGCAGGCGCACCGTCGCGATTGCAAGCAAGAACGCCACCCCGACGGCAGCCAGATGACCATGCGAGGCGCCCAGTTCGCTTTCGTCGAGCCGGTTAGGATTGACCAAGGCCACCGTCAGCGGCAGATGTGCCGAGCATTTGTGGTGGTCCACCACCATTACATCGACCCCGGCCTCATGCGCCATAGCCAGCGCCTCGTGTGCCATCGCGCCGCAATCGACCGTGACGATTAGGCTGGAGCCTTGCTCAGCCAGTCGCACCAGTGCCTCCCCCGAAGGGCCATAACCCTCAAGCAGGCGGTCAGGGATATAGTATTGGGCTTCGAGCCCGAGCGCGCGCAGCAGCCTGATCAGCAGTGCCGCGCTGGTCGCCCCGTCAACGTCATAGTCGCCATAGACGGTCATCGTCTCGCCGGTCAGCACGGCTTGCGCCAGTCGCTCGGCGGCGGCATCCATGTCGCGCAAGGCCGAAGGATCGGGCAGGAACGCACGCAGCGAAGGGTTGCGGTGGCGCTCGACATCATCGGCGGCCACGCCGCGCGCCAGCAGCAGCTGGGTAACCAGGTCGTGATCGAGCGTCGCCCCCGGACTAGCGAAGCCGCCGTCCAGATCCATATTGCCCCGCCGCCAGCGCCAGGTGCGGCCCGACAGCGAAATGTCCAGGCCGAGGATTGAGGGCGATGTTGCAGTCACTTCGGCTGTCTAGCCCAGCCAACCCGAGCCGACAACAAAAGCGCGGCAAATATTATGGCGGCAATTGACAACTATTCGATCAAGGCGTCCGCTATGTCCCGCAGCACTGGCAAGCGGGGGTTGAGATCATGGATAGCAATCGCAGACTGGCCTTCACTGTTGGAATTGGGATTATTGCGCTGGGCGCCATCCCGGTTCTCGCGCAGCGCGGACCAAACAGTGGGCCAGTGGCGCGCTATGATGTTCGCGCCGGAACCGTTTCGGGCATAGCTGCAATGGGCGGCGGCATGGGCGGAGCGATGAGCTTGGCTTTTGGCGGCGGGGGCGACAAAGTGCAGCACGAATTGCTGCTGCGGCTGGGTTCCAGCCAGGCCCCCTCTGGCGGCGCGCCCAAGGCGGATCACTTCATGCCAGCGGGGGCCAAGCTGGGAAAATCGGTGGCACTGATCACTCCGGTGCAGGAACGCGGACCAAGTGATCAGCTGCCGGGACAGCGCGCAGGACAAAAGCCCGAGGGGCGACTGCTGGTGTTCTGGGGCTGCGGTGAACACACGTCTAAAGGGCAACCGGTGGTGATCGACTTTGCTAAACTGTCCGCTGGCCAGATGCCGACGGGCCTGTGGTCTGCCAAAGTGCAGCGCGATTGGGGTCCCACGCTGCAGAACAGCAAGACCTTCGGACGCTGGCCGGCCGAAGACGGCAAGGCAGTCAAGGCCAACAGCTCGCTGATTGGTGCGCACCGGGTGACCGGAAATTACACGCCAGAAATTGCCTTTAACCTGACTCAGGATTTCATGGCCCCGCTCAAGACTAGCACCACGCCGAACGCCAGCGGATCGAGCCTGCTGAGCTGGAACGCGGTGCCATCTGCGACCGGTTATCTCGCCTTCATGTTTGGCGGGAAGATGGCCGCGGGCGGGCAAATGGGCGATATGGTGATGTGGACCAGCAGTGCCTCGCGCCAGTTTGGCGGCGGGCTGAGCGATTGGCTCACCCCCGGGCAAGTTGCCACCTTGGTCAGGGATCGCACGGTGCTTGCGCCGTCCACCACCAGCTGCACGATCCCCGCCGAAGTGCGCAGCGCAGGTGCAGATTTCCGCATGGGCATGCTCACCGCGTTTGGACCCGAAGAGGATTTTGCAAATCCCAAACCCCCCGCAGATCCTAAGGCGGCAGGTAACCAAGCATGGACTGTGCGCGTGCGGCATCGATCCACGACCAGCTGGATGGACTTGCCGGGCATGACCAATTTGGGCGCGCAGCAAGGGCAGCCAAAAAAGTGTAAACCCAAGGGACTTGGCGGCATACTTGGCGCGGTGGTGACGGGCGGGGGCGGATGCTAGCCTGATGCTGGGTTGATACCGCCATGCTACTGATCGTTTGGCACAGCCGTACCGGCGCGAGCCAAGCGCTGGCCGAGGCCGCAAAAGCGGCGGCGGGCAACCTTGCCCGACTGATCGCGGCAGAAGCGGCAGGTCCAGGGGATTTGCTGGCGGCGGGTGGCTATCTGTTCGTCTGTCCGGAGAACCTGGGCAGTATGAGCGGTGTGATGAAGGAGCTGTTTGATCGTTGTTATTATCCGCTGCTCGGGCGGATCGAGGGGCGCCCCTACGCCAGCATCATTGCAGCGGGCAGCGATGGACACGGCGCCCAGGCCCAGCTTGACCGGATTGTCACCGGCTGGCGGCTGCGCCGGGTAACTGAACCGTTTATCGCAATCACCCTTGCACAGTCACCCGAAGAAATCATGGCGCCCAAGACATTGCAGCCAGCAATACTGGCGCGCGCAGGTGAACTTGGTGTGGGTTTGGCCGAAGGGCTTGAACTAGGTATTTTCTAAGCAGTAATTCTACTGATTGATCCGAAGTCGAACGAATTAGCGCCGCGGGACTCGACGAAGCCCCGGGAAAAGTGCCACAGGACAAAAATCGATAATCCGGTGGTGTGGGGGATTTGGTCATCGGCGCAGAAGACGGCAGTTTGGCGGCGCAGGGCAGTTCGGTACTTTCGCTAGTCTTTGCGGAAGGCCAGCGGCCCGATGTAGCTGCGTTGACATCTTTGGCGAAGGCGTCACTACAACGCGCCACGGGCGTGCGGTTTGCGATCAGCCACCTGCCGGCAGTGGCTGAGGGCTGGGCTGAATTGCTAGCATCTGGGCTGACTTACGATTGTGCAGGGCTGCAACCTGCCGCGCCGTCCACCATCCCAGTGGGTGGCGCGCTGCTCGGGCTGGAGCGACAGCCGGTAGGCGAGGGAATATCACTCAGCCCGGGGCCGCATCTGGCCGAGGCTATGGGAATGCTGCCGGTGGTGCGCACACTGGCAGGGCTGGGCGCGCGGCTTTGCTCTTTACCTGGTGCAGTTGGCGTTTGCTGGAACCCGGCCCGGTGCTGGATGCCGCCGACCTATTTCTGCAAGGTGGTGGATAATTGGCTCGCCGACGGGCCGTTTCCGGCACTTGGATTGACCTCGCTCGAGCGCGAAAGCGATGGATCGATCGTCTCAGTGGGGCTGGCGCTATTGACCGGGCAGGAGTTGCGTTTTGTACCCGACGCCAAGCTGATTCCGGCAGAAATTGCGCGGATCGCGGTTCGGTTGATCCACGCGCTGATCGAAACCGGCCCGCTGACGGCACAACACTCCTTTATCGGCCCCGATCGGGAGACGCTGCTGGCTACTCCCAGTATGCGGGGAACGCAGCTCGATGTGACGATCCAACGTTGAGGATCCGGATACCTCCGATGCTGCTACGGGGCCTGCCTTGCCCCGGATAACCCGCGCGGGACTTGGCCTTGTGGCAGCTGAGCGGCATCACCTATCATTTCGCGCGGTCAATCGCTGCGATACCCCAGAATACGAACCAGGCTTACAGCGCCACCACTTACTGCCGCGCCAGCTGTTGACGCGCAAGTGCTTCTCGCTGCTGCTCGACGCGCTGGGGCGTAATACGATCAACTTTGACGATTTTCGCTGCAATGGCCTACTGCTACCGGCCAACGACCGGGCCGCCATGCAGATCGGACTGCCGCTGCATCGCGGGCCGCATCGCGCTTATAATGCGATGGTGATCGAACGGGTCGGACAGATTGAAGCCAGCTGGGCAGCCACCCGGTTGCGGGCACCTGAACCGGCGCTAGAAGTGGCTTTCCGACGGCTTGAATTGTTGCAGCGCGCGTTGCGGCGAAGACTTCTCGATCAACATCGGCGCCTGCGGCTCAACCGTCATGATCCGCTCGGCAGCGGACACGATTTCAGCGAGTTGGATGCCATGGCCGCGCTGCTCTGGCCGGCTACCGAACTTTCAAAGCAAGATTGATCAATGGGTACGTCAAGCCATTACCATCCTGGCCTTGGCTGCTAATTCGGTGCGCGCCTGATTGTATTCTGTTTCCAGTTTGGCCACGCGGTCCGCCACGCTGTCAATCGCGCTGACCGCGCCAATCCCTTGGCCCGAGCCCCAGATGTCCTTCCACGCCTTGGCCTCGGTGTTGCCGCCCGAACCGAAGTTCATCGCCGAAGGATCGCTTTCGGGCAAATTGTCCGGGTCCATCCCGGCATTGATTATTGAAGGGCGTAGATAATTGCCATGGACCCCGGTAAACAGGTTGGAATAGACGATGTCCTGCGCCCGCCCGTTCACAATCGCCTGTTTGTAACCGTCCTGCGCATTGGCTTCTTTGGTCGCGATCCACGGCGTGCCTATATAAGCGAAGTCGGCGCCCATCGCTTGCGCGGCGAGAACGGCGTGGCCATTGGCAATCGCACCCGAAAGCGCGACCAGCCCATCAAACCACTGGCGAATTTCCTGCATCAAAGCGAAGGGCGACAGCACGCCCGCATGACCGCCCGCTCCCGCGGCCACCGGGATCAACCCATCAGCGCCCTTTTCGATCGCCTTGCGGGCAAACCGATCATTGATCACGTCGTGCAACACGATCCCGCCCCATTTGTGCACCGCCTGATTGAGGTCCTCGCGCGCGCCGAGTGAAGTGATTACCATTGGCACCTGCCATCTGGCGCAAACCTCCATGTCTTCTTCAAGCCGATTGTTCGATTTGTGGACGATCTGGTTGACTGCATAGGGCGCGGCGGGGCGATCAGGATGATCGCGGTTGTGCGCGGTCAGTTCTTCGGTGATGCGGTGTAGCCATTCATCAAGCATCCCTGAAGGCCGCGCATTGAGCGCCGGGAAGCTGCCGATGATCCCGGCCTTGCATTGCGCGATCACCAGATCCGGGGTGGAAATGATAAACAACGGTGACCCAATTACAGGCAGGCGCAGGCGGTCGAACGGAGCGGGCAGCGACATGTGGTTTGATTTCCCCGGTTGATTGCAACGTTAAATGAGACAGGTTTGCCTATGGGACTGATTTGCTGCTGTCGAGTGACTTGCAGGTGCTTGCAGTATTCCATAGGCTGCGCTGATGAGCGCCGCGATCATTGGCTTGGCCCGCGATTCCGAGCACCACTTTTCCAAGCAGCCGTGCACTGCGTTACGGCTGATCTCAGGGCTTGGCGTTGAGGGCGACGCGCACGCCGGGGTGCTGGTCCAGCACTTGTCGCGGATGGCTAAGGATCCAACGGTGCCAAACTTGCGCCAGGTTCACCTGATCCATGCTGAATTGTTCGATGAACTCGCCGCGCAAGGGTTCACGGTCGGCCCCGCGCAAATGGGCGAGAATGTGACCACGCGGGGAATTGACCTGCTGGGCCTTTCGCGCGGGACGCGCCTTCGACTTGGCGCCCAAGCCGTAATCGAGATCACCGGCCTGAGGAACCCATGTTACCAGATCAACGGTCTCGCCCCCGGTTTGATGCAGGCGGTGCTGGGCCATGCTGACGATGGCAGTCTGGTGCGCAAATCCGGTGTTATGGCGGTGGTGATAACTGGCGGCCCGGTCGCAGTCGGAGACGCCATTCAGCTTCAATCGGTGCCGTTGGGGCATGAGCCACTGGAGCCAGTTTAGTGTTCTGAATGTGTAGTTCATTCGATCAAATTTCAGGGTGCGCCACTAATCTGTGCTTTCAACTCCCACTTTGCCAGTCCGCTCAAGTTTACCCCAGCCAACCATCCTGCCGCGCAGCGCCGCCACCAGCGATCGGATCACGACACCGTACATTAGCTGACGATAGATGAAACGCTGCGCCAGTAATAACAGTGCGGGGAAGCGCTGCGGGCTGGGTTCAAGCCGGTATGCAATCCAGCCGGCCAGCAAATCGATCGATACAAATGCGCTCCAGTACAGGCCCATCCGCAGCACGTCGCTTTGGGTCTGATCCCAGCCGTGCTGTTGCACCCTAAGCGTGGTTCCCACGATCGAAAGCAGCAGCGCCAGATCGATCATTGGTGAAATCGCCGCGAACATGATCTGGAACAGCCAAGCCTGCGGCATCCCAAACCAGGCAAGACCACGCGGATTGCCGCTGCTTAACACCGCGCGGTGCTTCCACAGGCATTGGAGCGTTCCGAACGACCAGCGGAACCGCTGTTTGCCCAGACCGGCGAAAGTTTCCGGAGCTTCGGTCAGGGCCACTGCTTCGACATCGTAAGCTACACGCCAGCCTTGCCGCTGGATCGCAATGGTCAGGTCCTGATCTTCGGCCAGTGTATCCTCTGGATAGCCGCCCACCGCATCGAGCGCGGTGCGCCGCCAGGCACCGACCGCGCCGGGCACCACTGTGATCGCGCGCAAGGCATCGAGCGCGCGCCGCTCGACGTTTTGCGCGGTCACGTACTCGATCGCTTGCCACCGCGTGATCAAATTGATCCGGTTGCCGACCCGCGCATTGCCCGCCACCGCGCCGATCAGCGGATCGACGAACCAGCGTACCAACTTGGAGATGGTATCGGGCATGAACTGCGTATCGGCATCGAGCGCGATCACGATCTCGCCGTGAGCATGAACTAATGCCCGGTTAAGCGCGCTGGCCTTGCCGCCGTTCACCATGGTCAGCAGCGTAACTCGCGGATCGCTCGCATATTTCGCCCGCACCAGTTCGCTGGTGGCATCTTTCGAACCATCGTCGGCGACGATCACTTGCAACGCGGGATAGCTGCTGGCGAGCACGCATTCGAGCGAAGACAAGATCACGCGCTCTTCGTTAAAAGCAGGCACGATCACCGAAACGGTGGGCCGATAGCTGCTGTCGTCAACCGGAGCGCGCGATACCCGGTCAAGCAAGGCCAGTGTGGTCATCACCACCGCGCGGGCGATGCCCAGCGCAATCGCGAAGAAGAACAGCCACTTAATGGTGTAACCGATCCCAATCAGGATCGCGAAAACGCCGACGTCGGCCGCCACAGCCACGCGGTCGCTGCTCCCCACTGGTGGCATCAAAGAGTCGCGGCTGGCACCGACGAGATCGCCTAACGACACCAGCCGGTAGCCTTCGCTCCTCAGCCGATCAATGATCAGTGGCAGGGCAGCTACAGTCTGCTCGCGGTTGCCGCCGCCATCGTGCAGCAGCACGATGTTGGTGCTGCGATCGGGCGTAGCCCCGTGCACCTGCGCCAACGTGCCATCGACGATGGCCTGCACGCCGGGGCGCCGCCAGTCACCCGGATCGACATGGAGACCGACGATTGTGTAGCCCAGCTTTTGCGCAATCGCCGCTGGCTCCAATTCGTCGGCAGTGGTTGGCTCAGCATCGCCGAAGTAAGGTGCCCGGAACAATCGGGTCGCGCGGCCGGTATAGGCTTCGATCAACCGCTGCGTGGCGTTGAGCTCAAGACTAGCGCCGAGCGGACTCACTTCGGCGAGATTGGGGTGCGTATAAGTGTGGTTGCCGATGTCGAACCCGTCATTATCGATGCGTCGCAGGATTTGCGGATGCAGAAGCGCGTTTTCGCCAATCACGAAAAACGCCGCCGGAGCATGCTTGGCCTCAAGCACATCGAGAATGCGCGGGGTAAAGTCTGGGTCGGGTCCATCGTCAAACGTTAGGGCAATGGCCTTGGGGTCGCGCGCGCCCGAGCGGTCGATCTCGAATGGCATCGGCAACCGGGCATAGCTTTCGCCGGTGATCATTTGGCCGGAAAAAGTAAGCTGCCGCGCGCCGCTGCTGGGTTCGGCTGAGATGCGCAGCACTTCGCCGCTGCCAGTCACGTCGGCGCCCTTGGACGGTGCAATTGCGGTCAGATTGGGCAGGCGATTGGTGCGGCTCGCGGCGAGGGCTTCCCAGAACCCTGGATCTTCGCTGCCCAATCGCCACAGTGCGACCCCGGCCACTCCGCGGAGTTGCGACAGCTGGTTCCAGCTGGCTGCGGCGTCCATCATCCAGATGGTGTGTTTCTCGCCGTCTTCTTCGTAAGCAAAGCCGCTGTTGCCGCTATCGGGGTCGAACTGCACAGTTGCAGAACTATCGTGCGCAGCCAGCCAGGCCTCGTCGATAGTCAGCGAATCCGCTTTGCCGCCGTGCCAATCATAGCCGTAGCTGCCTATCGCAATCACCAGCTTGTTGGCCGGAACCTTTGCTCGGGCATTGGCCAGCCGGTCAGCAAACCAGTTATTAGCGGCGATCGGACCGGATTCCCCGCCTTGCCAGTGTTGGTCATAATCCATCACAAACACCGTATCAGTCGCGGCAGCGAAGCGGGATAAGTCCCAATCCGAATCTGCCGCCGGAGCGGTCACGCCCAGTTTGAGGCCGGCGTCCTGGAAGCGGTGATGATTGCGGGCCAGCATTGCCAGGTAGGCGGGAACACTGGCGGCCGGGAGGCTTTCCACATCGAACACCACGCCATTCCAACGGCCTTGCTGCGCTTGGGCGATGATATTTCTGACAAGCGCGTCGGCCCGTGTCGGACTCGCCAGCAGCGCGGCCATGTTGGTGCCCGAAAATTTGTCGTTTTCCACATTCTGGACCATCAGCATCATGACTGGACGATGCAGGGCGATGCTGAGCTGGCTGTGCAGCGCCACGTCGGGATCTATCACAATCGCGTTATTGCCCGTGTTGATCA
>JAYVML010000233.1:0-9454 GCA_043758955.1 Novosphingobium sp.
TTGCGAGTGTCCCGCCGCCTGCGCCGTCCGAGCCTGAGCCCGAGACCGAGCAGGCCACCCCGCCGGAGGTCGACCCAGGAATCCTCGAAGGTCGCCGCCGGCCAGGATTCCAAACTGGCCTGCCTGACCGGGTCGAGCAAGACAACCCGGGCGCTGTGCGCGCGCCGCCGCCCGATGCCTTTCCGGCCGACCAGTTCCCGGTGCCCGATCGTTGGCGGATCATGACTGGGCTATGCCCGGCGCGCGGCGCGGATCAGACGCTGGCCGAACTTTATCCGAACCTGCGCCAGGTGTGCCATTCGAAGCGCAATCCGTTCCATCAGAACCTGCTCAAAGGCGATCTGCCGCTGGCCGCAGGAAAACGCCCCGGTTTCCTTAAGGGCGACGACTGGTTTCTGTCGCTCAACGCCATTTCGGACACGGTGTTGGAGCCGCGCACCTTTCCGATCCCGGTTGGAGTCCAGACGACCGAACGGCCGGGCAGCCTGAACGTGTTCGGCAAAGATGCGAGCTATGTCTTTTCGCAGACATTCATTGTTGGCGCCGCGCTGACCAAGGGTAACACCGCATTCAAGCCGCCCGAGATCGAATACCGGATCGCGCTGGCGGTAAACTTTTCCTATGTCGATGTACCCGAACGGCGCGTGCTCAATGTCGAGCCATCGAAACCCAGTCACCGTTACGATCAATTCGTTGGCGTTCAGGAACTGTTCGTCGATTACCATCTGCGCAACGTCTCCGAGCGATACGATTTCGATTCGGTGCGGGTCGGGATTCAACCGTTCCAGACCGATTTTCGCGGCTTTCTGTTTAACGACAACCAGCTCGGCGTGCGGTTTTTCGGCAACCGCGATGGTAACCGTTGGCAATACAACCTCGCGGCGTTCTGGCGGCTGGAAAAGGATACCAATTCGGGGCTGAACTCGGTGGTTAAGCGCCCGCGCAACGATTGGCTGTTTATCGCCAACCTGTACCGTCAGGATTTCCCGCTGACCGCGCTGACCAGCCAGATCACCGTGGCCTACAACCGCAACCGCGAGGCGCGCGGGATCGAGATTGATACCAACGGATTTCCGGTGCGTCCGGCGCTGCTGGGCACGCTGCGCGGGCGCGATTATGATGTGGTCTATCTGGGTTACAATGCCGATGGCCGGATCGGGCGGCTCGCGCTGACCGCATCGACCTATCTGGCGTTAGGGCAAGACCGCAACAGCTTTTTCACCGGAGAGCCCGCAAAAATTCGGGCGAGTTTTGCCGCGGCCGAACTCTCTTATGACAAAGCCTGGATGCGGTTTCGGCTGTCTGGGCTCTATGCCAGCGGCGACAGCAAGGCGCGCGATAATGTTGAGGGCGGGTTCGATGCGGTGGTTGAGAACCCGCTGTTTGCGGGCGCGGATACCTCCTATTGGATTCGCCAGACGATCCCGTTTGCGGGCGGCGGACGCGCGGTGGTGCTCAATGGGCGCAACGGCATATTGAATTCGCTGCGCTCGTCCAAAGAACAAGGCCAGTCGAACTTCAACAATCCCGGCACGATGCTGGTGGGGCTGGGCGGAGACTTTGACCTGCGGCCGACGGTGCGGGTTTCGGCCAATGCCAACCACCTGTGGTTCGCCAACACCGCAGTGCTTCAGGCATTGCGCGATGAGGGCAGCATCCCCAAAGACATTGGCTGGGACCTCTCAATGTCGGCGATCTGGCGGCCGCGGGCCACGCAAAACATTGTCGCCCGGCTCTCGGCGGCGACCTTGCTGCCGGGTACCGGCTTTCGCGATCTGTTCGATAACAGCCAGCGCCACGCCCGCTACTATTCTGTGCTGGCCAACGTGATACTGAGTTATTGATGCGGCCGATGCGCGCCCTGCTGGCCCTTGCGGCGCTGACCTGCGCGGGTAGTTTGTTGCTCAGAGGCGCAGATATCCGCGCGAGCGAGGGCGAAAAAGCGGTGGCGCGCGACTATGCGCTGGTCACGGCTCCCCCGGCCCCGGCCAAGCAGAGCGTGGCCGAAGCGGCGGCCAAGACCGATGGCTGCCAATCGTGCCATGTCAAAACCGAAGCGCCGACCATGCACCTCTCGCCAGCGGTGCGGCTGGGCTGCACCGACTGCCACGGCGGAGACGCTGCAGTGCGCGGCGATCCCGCCCTGCCGCGCGACAGTGCGGTTTATGCCGCCGCACGCGATCGCGCGCATGTTCTGCCGCGCTATCCCGAGGCGTGGCATTTCCCGTCATCGGCCAATCCGGCGCGCAGCTATAGCCTGCTTAACCGTGAAGCGCCGGAGTTCGTCCGCTTCGTCAATCCGTCGGACTACCGGGTTGCGCGCGAGGCCTGCGGGGCCTGCCACCTGCCGACGATCGAAGCCGGCGAGCGTTCACTGATGGCGAGCGGCGCAATGCTGTGGGGCGGGGCGTCTTACAACAACGGGATTGTCCCGCTCAAAAACTACATGTTCGGCGAGTCTTATACCCGCGACGGGAAGCCGGCCCGAGTGCTCGCGCCGGGCAATCCGCCGGGATCCGTCAGTGCACGTCAGGCCGCGCGCGGGGCACTGGCCGCGCTCTATCCGCTGCCGCGCTGGAATGTGGTGCCGCCGGGCGATGTGTTTCGGGTGTTCGAGGATGGCGGGCGGACCAACGGCAGCGGCTTTTCCGAGGTCGGAATTCCCAATGCCAGCGGCTCGATCCAACGGCTCGAAGAACCCGGCCGGCCCGACCTCAAACAATCGTCACGAGGTCCGGGCACCGGGCTAAGGGTAGCGATCCCGGTGCTCAATATCCACAAGACCCGGCTCAATGATCCGTTCATGTGGTTCATGGGGACCAACGATCAGCCGGGCGACTATCGCCATTCGGGTTGTTCGGGCTGTCATGTAATCTATGCCAACGATCGCGAGCCGCGCGACAGCCTGATCTATGCGCCGTTTGGCCGCGACGGGCAGACGCAGACGGTCGACCCGACGATTGCCGACAAGCGCGCAGGGGCGGATGCACATGGCGGGCTGCTTGGCGATCATGGCCCGCTCGCCGGGAACGCTGAAGCCGAGGCACCCAAGGAATCCGGCCATCCGCTGGGGCATGTTTTCACCCGCGCGATCCCAACTTCCCAATGTATGACCTGCCACATGCACCAGCCCAACGTGTTCCTGAACTCGTTCCTGGGCTATACCATGTGGGACTATGAGGCCGACGCGCCGATGATGTGGCCCGGTCCGGAAAACCAGACCCCGCGCCCGCCCGGGATGAGCGATGCGGACTACGAGCGGCTGTACAAGCACCAACGCTATCCCGACACCGCGACCATCCGCGCAATCAATGATCGCAATCCTGAAGCGGCGGCGGCGCGCGGGCTGTGGGGTGATATCAATTTCTTGCGCAACGTCACCGATCTCAATCCGGTGCTTAAGGACACCCAGTTTGCCGACTATCACGGGCACGGCTGGAACTTCCGCGGCGTGTTCAAACGTGACCGCGCCGGCAATCTGCTCGACGCGGGCGGCGATCAGGCGAAAACCGCGCCGCAGCCCGGGCACATGGTCGATCCAGCTGATCCGGAAAAATGGCGGCGCGCGGGTGAACCGCAGTTCGTGCCCCCCGGAACCAATCCCGGCAAATCGGTGCACCTGATGGATATCCACGCTGAAAAAGGGATGCAATGCGCTGATTGCCACTTTGCGCAGGATAGCCACGGCAACGGGCTGATTTATGGGGAGGTCGCCAATGCGGTCGAGATCGGCTGCAAGGACTGCCACGGCACCGCCGATGCCTATCCCAATCTGCTGACCTCGGGCCCGGCCGCGCCGCCCAAGGGCAGCAATCTGGCGCTGCTGCGCAATCCTGATGGCAAACGCCGGTTCGAATGGTTCGATGGCGAAGGTGGGCGGCGCGAGCTGTATCAGCGCTCGATCGTCGATCCCAAGCTGGTCTGGCAGGTCCATCTGACCAAGGACAGTGTCGACCCGACCTCGCCCTATTTCAACATCAAGTCGGCGCGGGCCAAGCTGATGAGCCGGTCAGGCGCGGTGGATGGCAGCTTCGGCTTCGGCCCCGGTGTGCCCAAATCGGATCGCGCGCATGCCGACGGCAAGATTGCCTGCTTTTCTTGCCACCTGGCGTGGACCACCAGCTGCGGCGGGTGCCACTTACCGATTGAGGCCAACTGGAAGACCGCGGTGAACCATTATGAGGGCGAGGAAACCCGCAATTTCGCGACTTACAACCCGCAAGTGGCGCGCGACGATATGTTCCAGCTGGGCGTGCATATGACCACCAAAGGGCATGAAATCACCCCGGTCCGATCAACCTCGGCGCTGGTCCTATCTTCGACCAATGCCAACCGCGAGCGGATCTATATCCAGCAGCCGCCGATCAGCTCGCCGGGCTTCTCAAGCCAGGCTTTCGCGCCGCATTTCCCGCACACCGTCCGCACCAAGGAGACCAAAACCTGTAGCGATTGTCATGTCAGCATGGCCGAAGACAACAATGCGATCATGGCCCAAACGCTGCTGCTCGGGACCAACTTCGTCAACTTTGTCGGCCTCAACGCCTGGACTGGGCTCGAAGGCGGGATCGAAGCGGTGCGGGTGACCGAATGGGATGAGCCGCAGGCGGTGATCGGCTCGTACCTGCAACGCTATGCTTACCCCGACTATTGGCGGATGCATGTCGAGCAAAACGGCCGCGAGCTGAAAAACTGGACCCGCGGCAAGACGCTTAGCCCGTTGGCCGCAGGCGATAGCCACCCGCTCGAACAGTTCCGCAATGTGACCGAAGGCACGCCGGGCCGGGTTGGCTGCCTGCAATTGCGCGGCGAATACGTCTATGTGGCGCAGGGCAAGGGCGGCTTCCACGTTTACGATGTGGCGTCGGTCGCCAACAAAGCCGTTGCCGATCCGATCATTTCGGCCCCGTTTGCAGGGGATGCGCAGGTCGATACCACCAATGCCACTTGCATGGCGCTGCCCACCAACCAGCCGATTGCGCCCGAGCGCAACACGCAGTTGATGCGCGATGCCAATCAAGAGCAAGCGTTCCTGCCGATTTACAACTACGCGGCGATCACTGACAGCGTCGAGGGGCTGGTGCTGGTCAACATCAATACCTTCTCCGACGGCGAATTCCGCAACAACAAGCTGACCCGCGCGCTGACCTGGAACCCGGACGGCGTGCTCAACGGTGCGCGGCATATCGTGCTGGCGGGTGAGGTGGCCTATGTCGTTGCCGACAAAGGCCTGGTGGTGATCGACCTGTCCGATCCGCTTAAGCCCAGGATCACAGCGGTGCGCGCACTGGTCGATGCCCGCGCCAGTGCGGTGCAGTTCCGCTATCTGTGGGTGACTGACCGCGAGGGGCTCAAGCTGTTCGATGTGACCGACCTGCGCAATCCGGTCGCTATTCCCGAAGGCACCGTGGCGCTGGCCGATGCCCGGCGGGTCTATGTGGCGCGGACCTATGCCTATGTCGCGGCGAAAGCCGATGGATTGGTGATCATCGATGTTACTCGCCCGCGCGCGCCGCAGATTTACCAGCGCGTCACGCTGGGCGGACAGCTTAATGATGCCGAAGATGTGGTGGTGGCTTCGACCAACGCCTCGCTGTTTGCGTATGTCGCCGATGGCCGCAATGGCCTCAAAGTGCTGCAGCTGATCTCGCCCGCCAGCCAACCCAATTTCTACGGCTTCTCGCCGCCGCCCAAGCCCGAGCTGATCGCTTGGGCCAGGACCCCGACGCCCGCGCTCGCGCTGTCCAAGGGGATCGACCGCGACCGTGCGGTGGATGAGACCGGCGGACAGATCGCGGTGTTCGGCCGGCTCGGCTCGCGCCCGTTCACCCGGCCGGAGATGGAGCGTTTGTTCCTCACGCCAGGCGGCGTGCCGTACAAGGTCAGTGACGAAGCCAACAATTCCGCGTGGCGCGCGCGCCGCTGAGTTACTCGCCGCGCTCGCGAGCGTTGATGCGGACAGTCTGGTGCATCGCTGCGTCATAGCTCGCGAGCACTGGCCACGGCGCACCCAGCGGCACCACCGCGAAATGCGAGGTAAACTGCCCGCCAGACCAACGGTGCAGCGCGTAAGCGGGGGGCTCGGCCTGCACCATGGCCCGCCCGTCGGGCCGCTCGGGGTCGATCGGACGCAGGTCCAGCGTGACCGCCGGGGCGCTCGAAGGGCAGACCGTCAGCGGGACACCGGCGAAACTGGTGTGCACGGTGCGGTGCAGATGCCCGGCGACAATCGCGCGCACTTGCTGCCGCCCGGCAATCGCGGCACGGAAGCGCTCGATCCACGGCGCCTGTTCACCTCCGTCGAGCCAATCGAGCCCGCTGATGATCGGCGGATGGTGCATCGCGATCAGCACCGGAGTTGCTGGATCGGTGTCCAGCCGCGCGCTCAGCCACGCGGCCCGCTGGGCGCAGAACGCGCCGCCGTGGCGGCCTGGCTCGGTCGTATCAAGCGCGATTACCCGCAGCCCCGGCATGGCCATCTCGAACTGCACAAACCCGGCTTCGGACGCAGTATCGGGAAAGGCGGCAAGCAAGGCCGCACGCTTGTCCCAATTGCCGGCCAGCACCCGGTACGGGATCGGACATTCAGCCAACAAGCTGGCGAGCCGGGCGTAACTGTCCGCAGCGCCGCCATTGGTCAGATCACCGGTCAACAGCAGCAAATCGGGGCGGCTGGGCCCGTCGCGCAGCCGGGCCAGCACCGCGCGCAGCCGCTGAACATTGTCCTCGTCCGGATTGCCCGGATCAAAACCGATGTGGCAATCGGTGATTTGCGCGATCAGCATCGGTCCATCCTCCCTATTGCCGCTGCCGCCGCGCGGTCCCGTGCGGGGCCTGCTGGGTCAGGTGATAATCGTGGCACATCGCGCAGTTTGAAGGAATCTTGGCGCGCGGCGCAACCTCGCCAGCGTGGCAGGTGCGGCACGACTTGAGATCGGGGAGCAGTAAGTCCGATGCTGAATTTGAGCGGTCAGCAGCGTGGCACGAGGTGCACTTCTCCTGCTTATGCGCCGCGTGGGTGAACCAGCCGTGGCCGAAATAGCGCGAAACCTGCGTCACCGGCAGCACCGAGAAACGCCCTCCCGCCGCCGAAGGGGTGTGACATTCCCCGCAAATGCCACCGCGCGACAGGGCCTGCGCCACTGCACCCACGCGGGTGGCGGGGGCGGAAAAGCGCGCATAGTAAGCGCCGCCATTGGCATAGGCGCCGGGCCGCTGGAGTCCGGTTACAATCGGCACCGCGCGGCGCGGCGCGACCGAAAGGTCGGCGATCATCTGATTGACATCGCCGTGGCGCAGCTTGCGGAAAGTGCCGCCTACCTTGTCATAGGCCAGGCTGTGGCAACTTTCGCAATCGCGCTCCATGTTGATCGGCAAAAAGCGGACGCCGTCGGCTGTGGGGTGGTGGCAATCGGCGCAGTTCAGTGCCCCGCCTTTGCCAGTCCGCATCGCCATTTGCGCCACCCCGCCGCGCGTGTTCAGGTGCATATCGTGCGGAAAAGTCAGTCCACTTGACTCCCGCGGGTGCGCCGCCAGCGAAACCCGGGTCAGCTTGTCGCTGCCTGCGGTCAGCGCGATTGCTGGACGAAACTGCGGGTGCTGCTTGCCGAAATCGCTGGCATTGCCCAGCGGGGTGTCGAGCAGGCGATCTTTCAGCGAGCCGTGGCAATCGGCGCAAAATGCCTGCGCCGGGGCGGGCATCCGTCCGGCGCCTTCGTGCTCGGTATGGCAATCCGAACAGGCCCCCGGTCCGGGTTTTCCGAACATGTGCGCGATCCGCCATTGCACGGCATCGCCGGCGCTTTCGGGTCCGCGGGCATTGGCCAACCGCGCGGGCGGCGCGTGATCGTGCACATCCTTGTGGCAGGTCAGGCAGGTCGCGTCGCGCACCGCCTCGAACGGTTTGACGTGGCAGGCCTCGCACTTACCCTCAAGCTGGTGGTGCGCCTGGCTGAGCGGGCCCGCACTCCACGCCGCGTCACCCTTGACCGGCTGCTGCGGCGCGCGAGTCAAGATGCTGTATATCGGCAGCGCGAGGAAGGCGGCCAGCAAGCTCAGACCCAGCAGCCATGACATTGCCCGTTTGCCCGGCAGCCGCCCGGCGAGCGAGAAGGCGGTCCGTGCATCCGGCTCCGCCGCCTCGGCGATCAGCCCGACGGTCAGCAGCACCGCCCCGTCGGCGTCTTGTGACACAGTAATGCGGTAGCCACCAAACCGGAGCTCACCGCCCACTGCCGGGTCGATCACCGCGTTGTGCATTTTCCGGCCGTCGAGCGTGAAGCCAAGCGAACCGACTGCCTCAACTTCGACGCGCCCGGCGTTGCTGGCAGCGATAGTGGCATGGTGCGGATCGAGCGAGAGATCAGCCAGGTGCAGGGTATTGTCGGCCGCGCGGCCAAGGCTGATCGGGCTTGTCGCCACATCGCGATCGCGCACAATCTCGCGGCCCTGCGCGGTCGTCTCAATGGTCCTGAGCCGGAAGATCATGTCCCGCCGCGCCTTACCAATAGAAGAACACGCTGACCACGTGCGCGGTCAGCGCGGCCAGCAGCGCGAAAGTCGCGGGGACATGAACATACAGCCACACTTCCAGCAGCGCTTTCAGCCGCAAATGCCGCCGGATCCGCTCAAGCTGCGCCCGGCGGCGTTGCAGCAGCGCCTCGACCCGGAGCAGCGCCGGGTCGTCAGCCTCTTCGTTGGTGGCAAAGTTCAAGGCGTCAATCGCGGCCTGCGTTGGGCCGGTGCCGCGCCCGCCGCCGCTCAGCCGCCGCCACAATCCGTCTGAAAAAGCGCGCTCGTTCAGCGCAGCCAGCACCGGTTCGGTCCAGCGCCGCGGCAATGGCTGCGCTGCCTCGTCGAGCTGACGATCGACCGCGGCCAGCGCCTCGATCATCTGCGGCTCGGTCATTTCCTCGCGGTTGTTGCTCAATGCGGCTGGCAGCAACGCGTAAACCGTAACCCCATAGATGCCCGAGGCGATCACCAGGATCATCAGCGCATAGGCCAGCGTGTGGACGTTCCAGCCAAACTGAAACCCGCTGTGCAAGGTGGCGATCACGATCAGCGCCAAGCCCAGATAGACGTGCGCCGATGTCCACGCCTTGAGCGACCAGCTCCCGCGTGTCATATTCCGCTTGCGTACGCCGAGCAGCGCCAGCCACACGATCAGTCCCGCGCCCAACGTGCCGAGCGTATAGCCCAGCCATGTCCCGCCGCTCGGGCGCGGCTGCACATCGACCAAGGCGTAAGCCAGGATTGCGACCAGGCTGAGCGCAATCGCGCGCTTGAGCCAGCGAAAGCGCCGATGGCGTAGGAAGCCCTCATGTTCGGCGCTGAGTTGGCGGTTCGTCTGGCGGTTCGTCGGCCGATTTGGGCGCGCAGTGTCCGCCATCAATCGCCCTTGGCGAGCCGCGCCACCGACAGCATGGCTTCGGGGGCGACGCGGATCGCCGCGCCG
>JAYVML010000234.1:0-32573 GCA_043758955.1 Novosphingobium sp.
CATCAGGATGTGGCGCATGACGGCGATCATTCCGATACACTGGCGCATCTGACCACCAACAGCGGCATGCGCGTGGCGGACAATCAGAACAGCCTGCGCGCCGGGGAGCGCGGGCCCTCGCTGCTCGAAGATTTTGTGCTGCGCGAAAAGATCTTCCACTTCGATCACGAACGAATCCCCGAACGGATCGTCCACGCCCGCGGCTCGGCCGCGCACGGCACGTTCGAATGCACCACAGCGATCCCCGAACTGACCAAAGCCTCTTTGTTCCAGAAGGTCGGCAATTCGTGCCCGGTGTTCACGCGCTTTTCGACCGTCGCGGGCGGCGCTGGCTCGGTTGATACGCCGCGCGACGTGCGGGGTTTCGCAGTCAAGCTCTATACTGACAGCGGCAACTGGGATTTGGTCGGCAACAACATCCCGGTGTTCTTCATCCAGGACGCGCTCAAGTTCCCCGATCTGGTTCACGCGGTTAAAATGGAGGCTGATCGCGGCTATCCGCAGGCTGCCACCGCGCATGACACATTCTGGGATTTCATCGGCTTGATGCCGGAGGCGATGCACATGATCATGTGGGCCATGTCCGATCGCGCGATCCCGCGCTCATTACGGATGATTGAGGGTTTCGGGGTGCACACCTTTCGGCTCGTCAATGCCAAGGGTGCGAGCACCTTCGTCAAATTCCACTGGAAGCCGGTGCTCGGCCTCGCCTCGACCACCTGGGACGAGGCGGTCAAGCTTGCCGGTGCGGACAATGATTTCCACCGCCGCGATCTGTTCGAGGCAATTGAGGCGGGGCATTTCCCCGCCTGGGACTTGGGTATCCAAGTGTTTGACGAGGCGTTTGCGGCCAAGCAGCCTTATGATGTGCTCGACGCGACCAAGCTGATCCCCGAGGAAGACTTGCCGGTCCAGATCATCGGCCGGATGACGCTTAACCGCAATGTCGACAACTTCTTTGCCGAGACCGAGCAAGCTGCATTTCTGCCCAGCAATGTCATCCCGGGGATCGATTTCAGCAATGATCCGCTGCTGCAAGGGCGGCTGTTCTCGTACCTCGATACGCAGAAGTCGCGGCTCGGGACCGCCAATTTCCACCAAATTCCGATCAACGCGCCCAAGTGCCCGTTCCACAACTTCCAGCGCGACGGGATGATGCAGACGCTGGTCCCAACTGGCCGCGCCAATTACGAACCCAACAGCTTGGCGCAAGCCGGTGAGACCGGCGGTCCGCGCGCGTGCCCCGAAACCGGTTTCAGCAGCTTTTCAGCTAATGATGAGCGCAACGATGGCGGCCAGAAACTCCGCATTCGTGCCGAAACCTTTGCCGATCACTACAGCCAGGCGCGGCTATTCTATACCTCGCAAACCGCGAATGAGCAGGCGCATATGGCCTCCGCGCTGGTGTTCGAGCTGTCCAAGGTGACGATTGCGCCGATCCGCACCCGCGTGATCAGCCGCTTGCGCAATATCGACGAGGATTTGGCCAAGCGCGTCGCAGCCGGGCTGGCGATGGACCTTCCTCCCAAGGCCAAAGCCGCGCGCGAGCCGGTGGCGATGAAGGTATCGGACGCGCTTTCGATCCAGAAGCAATCGGTCGGGGTTACTGCCAAGCAATCGCTTAATGGCCGGTGCGTCGGGATCCTGTTCGCCGAAGGATCAGATAAAGCTGCGATCATGGATTTGAAGGGCGAAATCGAAGCAGCGGGCGGACGGGTCAAGCTGGTCGCGCCCAAGATTGGTGACACCCCGGTCAAGGGCGGCACGCTCAAGGCCGATGGTCAGCTGGCCGGTACGCCCTCAGCGGTGTTCGACGCGGTGATTGCGATTCTGATGCCCGACGCTGCGGCCGAGCTGGCCAAGGATGTGGGCGCGGTGGCATGGTTCGCCGATGCCAACTACCATTGCAAGACCATCGCGGCTTGCAACGGCACGCGCGAACATCTGTTGCCGCGCGCCAATGTCTCGATCGACGCCGGCGTGCCAAAGCCCGAGGACTTCATGAAAGTCGGCGCGGTGCGGCATTGGGACCGCGAACCCAAGGTGCGCGATCTGGCGTAAACTGCAGCGCTGTTGGACCCGATTGGCGCAAGTCAGTCGGGTCAGCTTTCTTTGCAGTCCTGCTCAAGCGGCGGTTGGTTGGCTTACTTGGTTGGGCCCGATCAGATACGCTCTTATCGGCGCCAGCCTCGGCCACCGCGCCACCGGCCGCCACCTCCGCCGCGGAGCAGCCGCACCACGAGGAGTAGCAATATCGCGCCGATTGTAGCGTTGACGATTGCACTGATAATGCCTGCACCAAGATGGATGCCGAAACGAGGTAGCAACCAACTTCCGACAAAGGCGCCGACAATCCCGATCAGGATATCACCAACGATCCCGAAGCCGGTCCCGCGCACGATTTGACCAGCAAGCCAGCCTGCAACCAGGCCGACAAACAATATGACCAACAGGCTTTCGCTCGACATATGCATTGTGTCACCCCGGCATTTCGCTCGCGCATTGCGTCGCAAGCTGGTTGGTAGCGATCCGTAAAAAATTGGATCGGCTTGAACGAGTGTGTTGGTTACATCGCGGCCATTGTCAACACTTCGCGATTACGAATGCGCTTTGTTTAACGCGCCGTTTCGTCGCGCGCGCAGTATCCGGTTTTCGGCAAATTCTTGCTGAGAGCTTTTCCGAGTGCGAGATTGCCTCGGACACTATCGGTGGGTGGAAAGTCGCGGCCACGCAAAACTGGACGATCGAGGCTCGGTTCGCCGCTGGTATGGCATTTGGGACCGCGAGTCCAAGGGGCGTGATCTGGCCGGAGGACAGTGTAGGAAACGGAAAGGGTCACGCCGATGCGTGGCCCTTTCCGTTGATCCCAGATTATTCCGCAGGGATGTCTGATTACATCCGGTACGATACGCGGACGTAAGCGAACCGGCCCGGCACATCATAGGTTGTCGGGTCATAATTGTTCAGGCTGCAGCTGAAGCATGGCGGAGGCGACAGGTTGAACACGTTGTTCATACCCAGCGTCAGCGCAAAATTGCTGTCCATGAAAGCTGGCCGAATCTGGATTTGGAAGTCCGTGTAGAACCGGCTGGCAAGCCGCTTGGTCGGATCCTGGATTTCCGTCACTGCACTGACATAGCGCCCGGTGACGCTCGTGGTCACAGGCCCCAGCGTCCAGTCGGCAATGGCCGTAGCCTTGAACTTGGGATAAGCCTGATCCGGGCTGCCACGTTCAAATCCTTTGTAACTTGTAACGGTAATGCCAGAGGTCGCTGGGACGCCTTCTTCGTAAGCCAGCAGGAAGTTGGTGATGACCGTCAGGCCGAATTTGCCTGCGCTGGTCAGATCCGTGCGCATGTTGAACGTCGCGTCAATCCCGCGGGTGCGGATGGTGCCGGTGTTAAGCAGAACCCCGTTGATTGCGGAAATGAAGCCCGCCGGGGTGCGCCGGACTGCGGCGCAGCTCAGCGCATCTCCTGACAAGGCGCAGCGGTTAAGCAGCACGTCTGCGCCGATCGAGGCGATCGCGCCCTCCAGTTTGATGTCGTAATAGTTCACTTCGAGGTTGAACACCCTGAGCGCCCCGCCGCGCGCCCACTCTGGACTGTAAACGCCGCCGAACAACAGCGTTCGTGCAGTTTCAGGCTTCAACGCCGGGTTGCCGCCGGTAAGCACCGGCAACTGGCCGCCTTGCGGTTCCTGATAGCTGCCATTGGCGGGTACGCCATTAGCGGTGCAGTTGGTCCGCACTGTCGCCGACGACTGGTACAGCGAACCGGCCACGTTGGTGCAAGGATCGGAGAGCGGCTGATCGAAGCGCGACTGTGCACCAAACAGCTCACCGATCGACGGAGCGCGGAAGCTTTGCGCGTAAGATCCGCGCAACAGTACATCAGCAGTCGGTTTCCACAGCGCGCCGCCGGTCAGCGACAGTTTGCCGCTGAAAGTCGAGTATTTTGAATAACGCGCGGCCCCGTTCAGCTCGAGCGAGCTGAATAGCGGCTTGTCTTTAAGCAGCGGCACGCGCAATTCGCCATAGAATTCGTCGACCTTGGTCTGGCCGCTGGCTGCTTGCGCCGGAATATCTGCGCCCAATCCAGCCTGGATGATCGGATCAGGCGTGAAGCTGCCGAACTGGATGCGGTGCTCATAACCGATGGCGAGCCCGACCGGTCCGGCTGGCAGATCGAACAGGGTGCCGGACAGGTTGGCTTGATAATCGTTAAGGCGCTGCTGGCTCCGATCGTGTTCGTCAAAACCGACAAAGGCGAGCATTGCCGGAGTGATCGAACCTACCCCGCCGAAGATGTTGAACGGAACGCAGCCATTGGTGCATCCGGCCACCGGGCCGAGCGCTTGTTGCAGCTTGGCGGCATTAAGGTTGCCAGTGAACAACTGGTGCGCATCGTTGATGCCGTAAATGGCATTCAGATCATAATACCAGCGTTGGCCGAACATCTGGAACTGGCCATCGATGGTGCCGGTCAGGTTGAACGTGTCGACATCTTGCGTGAAGGTGCGCTGACCCGCCTCGACCAATCGGCGGGCGATGAAGCTGTAATTTGCCACGCCCCCGTTTGCGCCTGAATCAAGTGTAACGCCGAATGGATTGAACGGATTGGTCGCATCGATCGAGATCGTATCGAGCAAATTTCCGTTGCCTGCATCGGGTCCGACAAACAACGGCAGGAACGCGGCTTGGTTCTGTGATCGGCGATGGTTGTAAACGACCTTCGCGCGCAGGTTAAATGCTTCTGAGAACTCGGCCCGGGCATTAACGAAAGCGCCGTAGCGTTGGCTGGGCGTTTGAAAATAGTTGAACGGCGCGAAATTGAACCGGTCGGCCGAGGTGAACTGCTTGAAATCGCCACCAACCAAAGTCGGGTCGTAAACTGGCGTGCGGCCGATGACCGGACCCTTAAGCGTCAAGTTGCGGCCAAGCACCAGGAAGCGGCCCAACGGGGTAGCGCTGGAGCAACCGCCGATCGGGTCGGAACAGCTGGTCTGACCCGGATTGGGGAACTGCGAAATCGCGCGGTCGCGGGCGCTGACCGAGCCTTGGCCGACGTAGCTCACCCCGGCAACCACGTGAACGCCGTCTTTGCCGGCACCGAAGCTCATCTGATAACTGCCCGTCTGGCCGTCATGCGTGTTCAGAAACTCGCCCACTTGCGCTGATGCTTGGAACCCTTGCTGCTTCGATTTGGTGATGATGTTGACCACGCCGGCCACCGCGTCGGAGCCGTACAACGGCGAAGCGCCAGACTGCAGGACTTCGATCCGGTCGATCATCCCTTCAGGAAGCGAATTGAGATCGACCGAGTTGGGAATACCACTGGCCGAGGCGCCCGAGACGTACCGCAGACCGTCAACCAGCACGAGTGTGCGCTTGGCCCCAAGATAGCGCAGGTCGATAGTCGAAGACCCGGCACCTACGCCGCCGCCGTCAGGCGGATTGCCCAGGTTGCCGCTGTTGTTGAACCGCGTGTTGAGCCCGCCCGCTGAACTTGGCAGCCGCTGCAGGATATCTGCCACCGATGATAATCCGGTTTTGGCGATGTCCTGGCTGTCGACGGTGTAGACCGGCGAAGTCTGGTCCAGAGGATCGCGGCGGATGCGCGATCCGGTGACGAGAATTTCGGTGGCAGGATCAGCGTTAGTCGCTTCGGGCGCGCTATTGGTCTGCGCCAGCGTGGGCGTTGCACTGGCGATGGCCAGGCCAAAAACCGCCGTGCTGGCGAGCAAATATTTTGGGTAATACTTCATCGACTTAATTCCCTTGCAGCTAAAAAGCGCCCCACAGTTTGGCCCGGTTCCCAGATTCTTTGTTTTCGATAGGCCTGTTGCTTAGATGGTTGGGCGCGTACAGCAAGCGGCGACAGACGATTTGAAACCGACTATGGTAATTATGTTGCAGTGGTACGCATTTTGACGCGCAATAATGATCGGGTGGATAACGATGAAACCGGCCACCCCGACGTTGAGAACGGAGCGGTTCGTGCTGCGTAAAATTAGGCGCGGCGACGCCCCCGCGCTGTTTGCGGAGTTATCAGATGGCGCGCTGATGCGCATGAGCAGCAGCGAGCCGTATGTCAGTCAAACCGAACTGGACGACTGGTTGGTACCGGAAGGCGGTTGGGATACCGGCCGCGACAGGGTCATTGCCGATAACGTCGGTGGCCTGGCCATCGGCATACTGGACATCGGCATATTAGTCTCGATTGCCTTAGCTGGGGCTTGCTGACAGACAAATAACTCAGCCGCGCCGACGTCAGCACCAATCTACTTGACCATCATCCGAAAGCCTCCTAGCGGCACCTCTTCCGGGAGGGGCGACGGTCTCTTCCGGAAACTTTGAGCTGAACATTGGCGGTGCGGTTGGGGTTTCGGTCCTGGCACATCCGTCAAAGTAACCCGGTCGCTGGCGGCGGGGTGGAGTGTTTTCGGCTCGTGATGTGCTGCTGCCGGGCCTGGCCCACGCATTGCGCGCGCATTCGCGGGTTTCGCTAATCCTTCACCATTGCGCCTAGGGCCATATTTAAGGTGAAGAGCACTTCATGCCTACGATCAACCAGCTGGTCCGCAAGGGCCGCGTGCCGCAGAAGACCAAATCCAAGGTCCCGGCGATGGAGCAGAACCCGCAAAAGCGCGGCGTTTGCACCCGCGTTTACACCACCACCCCGAAGAAGCCGAACTCGGCTTTGCGCAAGGTCGCGAAAATTCGCCTGACCAACCAGCGCGAAGTGATCTCGTACATTCCGGGCGAAGGCCACAACCTGCAGGAGCACAGCGTTGTGCTGATCCGCGGCGGGCGTGTGCGCGATCTTCCCGGTGTGCGCTATCATGTGCTGCGTGGCGTGCTCGACACGCAGGGGGTCAAGGATCGCAAGCAGAGTCGTTCGAAGTACGGTGCCAAGCGTCCGAAATAAGCGCGCTGCTGCGTAGAAGTTTACCGGTTTGCGCCCGCAAGGGCCGGCCTGAGTTAAGGAATTCATCCGATGTCACGTCGTCGTCGTCCCGAGAAGCGGGAAATCCTGCCTGATCCCAAGTTCAAGGATCAGATCCTGTCCAAATTCATGAACAACCTGATGATGGACGGCAAAAAGTCGGTCGCGGAAAGCATCGTCTATGGCGCTATGGCCACGATGGAAACCCGGGCCAAGAGCGATCCGATCCAGCTGTTCCACGATGCGCTGAACAATGTGAAACCGCAGATCGAAGTGCGTTCGCGGCGCGTGGGCGGTGCCACTTATCAGGTGCCGGTCGAAGTTCGCCCCGAACGCGCCCAGGCGCTGGCCATCCGCTGGTTGATCATCGCCGCGCGCAATCGCAGTGAAACCACGATGTCGGCACGGCTGTCGGCCGAGCTGCTCGACGCGGCCAACAACCGCGGCAATGCGGTCAAAAAGCGCGAAGACACGCACCGCATGGCTGACGCCAACCGCGCATTCTCGCATTACCGCTGGTAGTGCTGATCTTTTTTCGGAGTTATTGATATGGCCCGCAGCCATCCGCTCGCGATGTATCGCAACATCGGTATTATGGCGCACATCGACGCCGGCAAAACCACGACCACCGAGCGTATCCTGTTTTACACCGGTAAGTCCTACAAGATCGGCGAAGTCCATGACGGCGCGGCCACGATGGATTGGATGGAACAGGAACAAGAACGCGGAATTACAATTACTTCCGCTGCAACAACCTGCTTCTGGAATGATCACCGGATAAACATCATTGACACCCCTGGGCACGTCGACTTCACCATCGAAGTCGAACGCAGCTTGCGCGTGCTCGACGGTGCAGTAGCCTGCTTCGACGGCGTCGCCGGGGTTGAGCCGCAGTCCGAAACCGTCTGGCGCCAGGCCGACAAATACGGCGTGCCGCGGATGTGCTTCATCAACAAGCTCGACCGCACAGGTGCCAATTTCAAGTATTGCGTCCAATCGATCATCGACCGGCTCGGTGCCAAACCGGCGGTATTATATATCCCGATCGGCCTCGAAGCCGACCTTAAGGGTTTGGTCGATTTGGTCGAGATGCGCGCAATCATCTGGAAGGACGAAGCGCTGGGCGCCGAGTTCTTCTTCGAAGACATTCCGGCTGATCTGGCCGATGAAGCCGCGCAATATCGCCACGATCTGATCGAGCTCGTTATCGATCAGGACGACGATGCCATGGAAGCCTATCTCGATGGCAAAGAACCCGATGTCGCAACTTTGAAAGCGTGCATCCGCAAGGGCACGCTGGCGCAGGCCTTCGTGCCGGTGTGTTGCGGCTCGGCGTTCAAAAACAAGGGGGTGCAGCCACTGCTCGATGCAGTGGTCGATTACCTGCCTTCGCCGCTCGACATCGAAGACGTCCAGGGCGTCAAGATGGATAGCGATGAGAAAGACAGTCGGCCGCCCACGGACGAAGCGCCGTTCAGCGCGCTGGCCTTCAAGGTGATGAACGATCCGTTCGTCGGCAGCCTGACTTTCATCCGGATTTATTCGGGAACGCTGCTCAAGGGCACCTACCTGAATTCGGTCAAGGACAAGAAAGAAAAGGTCGGGCGCATGCTCGAAATGCATGCCAACGATCGTAAGGATGTTGATGAGGCCTTCGCTGGCGATATCATCGCACTGGCGGGCATGAAGGAAACCACCACCGGCGATACGCTGTGTTCGGAACGCTATCCCATCGTGCTTGAACGGATGGAATTCCCCGAGCCGGTGATCGAACTGTCGGTAGAGCCCAAGACCAAGGCCGATCAGGAAAAGATGGGCATTGCGCTCAATCGCCTATCTGCCGAGGATCCAAGCTTCCGCGTCTCAACCGATCATGAGAGCGGCCAGACGATCATCAAGGGGATGGGCGAGCTTCACCTCGACATCATCGTTGATCGGATGCGCCGTGAATTCAAGGTCGAGGCTAATGTCGGCGCGCCGCAGGTGGCGTACCGGGAGTACCTCGCCAAGCCGGTAGACGTCGATTACACCCATAAGAAGCAGTCGGGCGGGACCGGTCAATTCGGCCGGGTGAAGGTCAAGGTCAATCCGGGTGCACGCGGTTCGGGCTTCGTCTTCAAGGATGAGATCAAGGGCGGCAATATTCCCAAGGAATATATTCCGGCGATTGAAAAGGGCTTCCGCGAAACTGCCGAAAGTGGCTCGCTGATCGGCTTCCCGATCATCGATTTCGAAGTGCTGCTGTATGACGGCGCTTATCACGACGTCGATTCGTCCGCACTGGCATTCGAAATCGCCGGGCGTGGTGCCATGCGCGAGGTGGCACAGAAGGCCGGGATCAAATTGCTCGAGCCGATCATGAAAGTCGAAGTCGTCACTCCAGACGATTATTTGGGTGACGTCATCGGTGACATGAACAGCCGCCGCGGCCAGATCCAGGGCACCGACACGCGCGGTAATGCCCAGGCAGTCGAAGCGATGGTGCCGCTCGCCAACATGTTCGGTTACGTGAACCAGCTGCGCTCGTTCACGCAGGGCCGGGCCAACTATTCGATGTTCTTCTCCCACTATGACGAGGTCCCGGCGAACGTCGCGACCGAAATCAAGGAGAAGCTTGCCTAACTGGCGAGATGATACTAGGGGCGGCGCCTGATTCAGCGGGTGCTGTCCCAACCCCGCAAATACCAATTCAATCGAAAGAAGGTTTGAGACAATGGCCAAGGCAAAATTCGAGCGGAACAAGCCGCACTGCAACATCGGGACCATCGGTCACGTTGACCATGGCAAGACCACGCTGACCGCCGCGATCACCAAGGTGCTCGCCGAGACGGGCGGCGCTGTGTTCACCGATTATGCCAACATCGACAAGGCGCCCGAAGAGCGCGCACGCGGCATCACGATTTCGACGGCTCACGTTGAATACGAAACCGCCAACCGGCATTATGCGCACGTCGATTGCCCCGGCCACGCTGATTATGTGAAGAACATGATTACCGGTGCGGCGCAAATGGATGGCGCTATCCTGGTGGTGAACGCTGCTGATGGTCCGATGCCCCAGACCCGCGAGCATATCCTGCTGGCGCGTCAGGTCGGCGTGCCTTCGCTGGTCGTTTACATGAACAAAGTCGATCAGGTCGATGACGCTGAAATTCTCGAGCTGGTCGAAATGGAAATCCGCGAATTGCTGAGCTTCTACGGTTTTGACGGCGACAACATTCCGGTGATCCCCGGTTCAGCTCTGGCCGCGCTTGAAGGCCGTGATGACGCGATTGGCAAGGAATCGATTTATGCGCTGATGAAGGCGGTTGACGAATTCATCCCGCAACCTCCGCGCCCGACCGACCGTCCGTTCCTGATGCCAGTTGAAGACGTGTTCTCGATCTCGGGCCGTGGTACAGTTGTGACCGGCCGCGTCGAAGCAGGCATCATCAAGGTTGGCGAAGAAGTCGAAGTTGTCGGCATTCGCGACACCCAGAAGACTGTCGTCACCGGCGTCGAAATGTTCCGCAAGCTGCTCGATCAGGGTGAAGCTGGCGATAACATCGGCGCGCTGGTTCGCGGGCTGAAGCGTGAAGACGTTGAGCGCGGTCAGGTTCTGGCCAAGCCCGGCTCAGTCACCCCGCACACTGAATTCTCGGCCGAAGTCTATGTGCTGTCGAAGGATGAAGGCGGCCGTCACACGCCGTTCTTCGCCAACTACCGCCCGCAGTTCTACTTCCGCACCACCGACGTAACCGGCGAAGTCATTCTGCCCGAGGGCACCGAAATGGTGATGCCGGGCGACAACGTCGGCTTGTCGGTCAAGTTGATCGCACCGATCGCGATGGATGAAGGTCTGCGCTTCGCCATTCGCGAAGGCGGCCGCACCGTCGGTTCTGGGGTTGTCAGCAAGATCACTAAGTAATATAGGCCCGCATCCGCCGGGTGGATTCGTTCCCCCGGCGGTCGGTTTTTTGGGGGTTTGTAAGATCCTCCTTTGCCCTTTCTCATTGGTAGCAGGACACGATGGAAGCTCAGAATATCCGCATTCGTCTGAAGGCATTCGATCACCGCGTGCTTGATCAGGCGACCGGCGAAATTGCGGATACCGCTCGCCGCACTGGCGCGCTGATCCGGGGCCCCATTCCGCTACCGACGAGAATTGAAAAGTTTACCGTGAACCGCGGACCGCACATCGACAAAAAGTCGCGTGAGCAGTTCGAGGTGCGCACCTACAAGCGGCTGCTCGATATCGTGCAGTCCACGCCGAGCACGATCGAAGCGCTTTCCAAGCTCGATCTGGCGGCCGGCGTCGAAGTTGAAATTAAGCTCGCTTAAGCAAGCTGCCTTCCGGCCTCGGCCGGTTCGTGAGGGTAACCTCGCGCAGACATAGGGATACCGCCGGATTTATCCGGGCATGCGTCCCCCGTCTTGCTGCCTTCGGCCATTCCGGCTGACTGGTGGCATCTAGCCCGGACGGGGCTCGTATCGAACTTGGGCTGGACACGCCCCTGGGGATTGTCTCCTGGGGCCTCTGTGAGGAGACTGATCATGCGTACCGGCGTGATCGCCAAGAAGGTGGGGATGACCCGCCTGTTCCAGGAAGACGGACGGCACGTGCCGGTTACCGTCTTGGCGCTGGAAGATTGCCAGGTGGTGTCCGTGCGCACTGCTGATACCGACGGCTACGTCGCGGTTCAGCTGGGAGCGGGCGTTGCCAAGCAAAAGAACGTTGCCAAGCCGCAGCGTGAACATTTTGCCAAAGCGAACGTTTCGCTCAAAGCTCGCGTCGCTGAATTCCGCGTAGCCGACGATGCGCTGCTCGAAGTGGGCGCCAGCATCGCTGCTTCGCACTTCGTGCCGGGTCAGCTGGTCGATGTCTCGGGTCACACCCAGGGCAAGGGCTTTCAAGGCGGTATGAAGCGCTGGGGCTTCGGCGGCATGCGCGCGACGCACGGCGTCTCGATCAGCCACCGCGCTTTGGGCTCAACCGGTCAACGCCAGGATCCGGGCAAGGTCTTCAAGAACAAGAAGATGGCCGGCCATATGGGCGACAAGCAGCGCACCCAACAAAATCTGGAAGTCGTGCGCGTCGATGATGAGCGCGGCTTGATCTTCGTCAAGGGTTCGGTCCCGGGCGCGAAGAACAGCTGGATGACGATCAAGGACGCAGTGAAAGTGTCTCGCCACGGCGAAGCGCCTTATCCGGCCGGCCTTAAGGGCACGGCTGCTGCCAACGAAGACATCATTGAAACCCCGGCTGCTGCCGATACGCCTGCGGAAGATACCGCAGCCGTCGAAGCCGCTGATGGCCAAAATCAGCAGACGGAGGGCTAAGTCGTGAAAGTCAAAGTCCTCAATCTCGATGGTTCGGCCGCCAAGGGCGACGTTGAGCTGAATGACGCTGTGTTCGGCCTTGAGCCGCGCGCCGACATTCTCCACCGCGTGGTTACCTGGCAGCTTGAAAATCGCCGCGGCATCGCCCGCGCTACCCGCGAGCGTTCGGAAGTCGCGCGCACCGGCAAGAAGTTCGGTCGCCAAAAAGGCGGCGGTACTGCTCGTCACGGTGATCGCCGCGCTCCGATCTTCATCGGCGGTGGTAAGGCTCACGGCGCACGCCGCCGCGAGTTCGACGTCTCGCTGAACAAGAAGGTCCGTGCGCTTGGTCTGAAGATGGCTCTGTCATCGAAGGCCAAAGCCGGTCTGGTGATCGTTGACAGCCTCGAGCTGACAGATGCCAAGACCAAGGGCATTGCGATCCTGCTGGCGAAAGCCAACTGGGGTAAAAAGGTGCTGGTGATCGACGGTACGCAGGTAAACGAGGGCTTTGCCCGCGCCACCCGCAACCTGTTCGGGATCAACGTGCTCCCCGCGATGGGTGCGAATGTCTATGACATCCTGAAGCATGATACGCTGGTGCTGACGCGCGCCGCAGTCGAACAGCTGGAGGCGCGCTTCGCCCTCCCGGTAGGGGCTAACTAATGGCTAAGGACGCAATCGACACGCGTCACTTCGACGTGATCGTGGCTCCCCACATCACCGAAAAGTCGACGCTGGCCAGCGAGCACAACGCCGTGGTGTTCAAGGTCGCCAACAAGGCCACCAAGCCGCAGATCAAAGCTGCGGTTGAGGCCATCTACGGCACCGTCGTCGTCAGTGTGAATACGCTGACGCAAAAGGGCAAAACTAAGCGCTGGAAGGGCCGTCCCTACAAGCGCTCGGATGTGAAAAAGGCGATTGTCCGGTTGGCTGAAGGCCAGTCGATCGACATCACCGAAGGAGCGCAGGGTTAAGCCATGGCACTCAAGAGTTACAACCCGACCAGCCCGGCGCGCCGCGCCCTGATCCTGGTCGACAAGTCCTCGTTGTGGAAGGGCAAGCCGCTCAAGGCGCTTACCGAAGGTAAGAGCAAGACCGGCGGGCGCAACAACAAGGGCCACGTTACGTCACGCGGAATCGCTGGCGGTCACAAGCAATCGTATCGGTTCATCGATTTTAAGCGCCGCAAGTGGGATGCCCCAGCGGTGGTTGAACGGATGGAATACGATCCCAACCGCACCGCCTTTATCGCGCTGATCAAGTATGCTGACGGCGAACTGGCTTACATCATCGCGCCGCAGCGGCTCGCCGTTGGTGACAGCGTTGTCGCGGGTGAAAAGACCGACGTAAAGCCGGGCAACGCGATGCTGCTCAGCACCATGCCGGTTGGCACCATCTGCCACAATGTGGAGATGAAGCCGGGCAAGGGCGGCCAGATCGCACGGTCGGCCGGCACTTATGTGCAAGTCGTCGGGCGTGATCGCGGGATGGTAATCGTTCGGCTCAATTCGGGCGAGCAGCGCTACTTGCGCGGCGATTGCATGGGTACGGTTGGTGCGGTTTCGAACCCTGACAATCAGAACCAGAACTTTGGCAAGGCCGGGCGCACGCGGTGGCAGGGCCGCCGTCCGCTGACCCGCGGCGTCGCCAAGAACCCAGTCGATCACCCGCACGGCGGCGGCGAAGGCCGCACCTCGGGCGGCCGTCACCCGGTTACCCCGTGGGGCAAGCCGACCAAGGGTGCCCGGACCCGCAACAACAAGCAGACGGACAAGCTAATTATCCGTTCGCGTCACGCGAAAAAGAAGAGGTAAGCCACCATGGCACGTTCCGTCTGGAAAGGCCCCTTTGTCGACCTGCACCTGCTGAAGAAGGCGGAAGCCGCGCAGGATCAGGGACAACGCGCTGCTCCGATCAAAACTTGGTCGCGTCGTTCGACGATCCTGCCGCAGTTCGTTGGCTTGACGTTCAATGTCTACAACGGCCGCAAATTCATCCCGGTCTCGGTCAACGAAGACATGGTCGGTCACAAGCTTGGTGAATTTTCGCCGACGCGGACCTTCCCGGGGCACGCCTCCGATAAGAAGGGCAAACGCTGATGGGCAAGGAAAAGTCTCCGCGCCGCGTTGCTGACAACGAAGCGTTGTCGGTTGGCACCACGATCCGTGGTTCGGCCCAAAAGCTGAACCTGGTGGCGGCGCTGATCCGTGGCCGCAAGGTTGAGGACGCGATGAATATCCTCGCGTTCTCGAAGCGGGCGATGGCAGTCGATGCGCGCAAGGTGCTCGCCTCGGCGATTGCCAACGCGGAAAACAACCACAACCTCGATGTCGATACACTGGTCGTGGCTGAAGCCTCGGTCGGCAAGTCGATCACGATGAAGCGTTTCCACACTCGCGGTCGCGGTAAGTCGACCCGGATCCTCAAGCCGATCAGTCGACTGCGGATCGTGGTGCGCGAACAAGCTGAAGCTGGGGAGGCCTGAGCCATGGGTCACAAGAGCAATCCGATCGGTCTTCGGCTGCAGATCAACCGCACCTGGGACAGCCGCTGGTACGCAGAAGGCAAGAACTACGGCAAGCTGCTTGAGGAAGACCTCAAGATGCGCAAATTCATCATGGATACGCTGCCGCAAGCCGCGATTTCCAAGGTGGTGATCGAGCGTCCGGCCAAACTGTGCCGCGTTTCGATTTATGCTGCTCGCCCCGGTGTCATCATCGGCAAGAAGGGTGCAGACATCGAAAAGCTGCGCTCGCTGCTGGCCAAAATGACCAACAGTGACGTGAAGCTGAACATCGTCGAAATTCGCAAGCCCGAAGTTGATGCCCGGCTCGTTGCCCAAGGCATTGCCGATCAGCTGATCCGCCGTGTGGCTTTCCGCCGCGCGATGAAGCGGGCGATGCAATCAGCCATGCGGCTTGGCGCTGAAGGCATCAAGGTCGTTTGCGGTGGTCGTCTCGGCGGGGCTGAAATTGCCCGGGTCGAACAGTACCGCGAAGGCCGCGTGCCGCTTCATACACTGCGCGCCAACATCGATTATGCCGATGTCGAAGCGCTGACGACTTACGGGATCATCGGCATCAAGGTCTGGGTGTTCAAGGGCGAAATCCTTGGTCACGACCCGATGGCGCAAGATCGCCTGATGCTGGAAGCCCAGACCACTGGCGTTCGTCCAGCCCGCGAAGACCGCAGGAATTAAGCCATGTTGCAACCCAAAAAGCATAAATTCCGCAAGGCTTTCAAGGGCCGGATCAAGGGTGACGCCAAGGGCGGAACCGATCTGAACTTTGGTTCGTACGGCCTCAAAGCGCTCGAGCCCGAGCGGATCACTGCACGTCAGATCGAAGCGGCCCGCCGCGCGATCACGCGCCACATCAAGCGTCAGGGCCGGCTCTGGATCCGTATTTTCCCGGATGTGCCGGTGTCGAAGAAGCCAGCCGAAGTCCGTCAGGGCAAGGGCAAGGGTTCGGTTGAATATTGGGCCGCACGGGTTAAGCCGGGCCGGATCCTGTTTGAACTCGATGGGGTTGCTGGCCCGCTCGCTGCTGAAGCATTCAGCCGTGCTGCGATGAAGCTGCCGATCAAGGTCAAGGTCGTCGCTCGACTGGGTGATACCAGCCATCTGGGAGGCGAATAATGGCCAAGAAGAATTCGAACCAGACCAGCGATCTGCGCGCTAAGAGCGACGATCAGCTGACCTCCGATCTCGGTGAACTCAAGCGTGAGGCGTTCAACCTGCGCTTTCAGGCTGCGACCAACCAGCTCGAGCGGCCGGCCCGGATCAAA
Organism: Novosphingobium sp.; assembly: GCA_043758955.1. Taxonomy (GTDB): domain Bacteria; phylum Pseudomonadota; class Alphaproteobacteria; order Sphingomonadales; family Sphingomonadaceae; genus Novosphingobium. The sequence continues at coordinate 16,032 of JAYVML010000234.1, forward strand.
GAAGTGCGCCGCGGGATCGCGCGCGTGAAAACGCTGCAGGGCGAACGCGCCAATTCTGCTGCCAAGAACTCGGCGAAGTAAGGAGCCCACGATGCCCAAACGTATCCTGATCGGGACCGTGGTTTCCGACAAGACCGACAAGACTGTGGTCGTGAAGGTCGAACGCAAGGTGAAGCACCCGCTGTACGGGAAAATCATCCGGCGCTCGAAGAAGTACCACGCTCATGACGAGGACAATTCGTTCAAGACTGGTGAGACCGTGCGGATCGAAGAGACCCGCCCGCTGTCTAAGCTCAAGACCTGGAAGGTGATCGAACGCGTCACCGCCAGCAAGGGCACTGCAGTCGATGCTGACGTTTGAGGGCTGACGCCTTCGGATTGACGTTTAATTTTTTGGAACTGCCGGACGGGTTTCGGCAAGCCAGTGAGAAGGAACCGGATCAATGATCCAGATGCAATCCCAGCTTGAGGTCGCTGACAACAGCGGGGCCAAGCGCGTTCAGTGCATCAAGGTGCTGGGCGGATCAAAGCGCCGCTTTGCCGGCGTGGGCGACATCATCGTGGTGTCGGTCAAGGAAGCTCAGCCGCGCACCCGCGTTAAGAAGGGCGATGTTCACCGTGCCGTGATCGTGCGCACCCGCAAGGATGTGCGTCGCGCCGATGGTAGCGTGATCCGGTTTGACAGCAATGCAGCCGTCCTGATCAACAAGAATTCCGAGCCAATTGGCACGCGTATTTTTGGCCCAGTGGTCCGCGAGCTGCGCGGCAAGGGCTACATGAAGATCATCAGCCTTGCGCCGGAAGTGCTGTAATGGGTGCCGCAAAAATCAAAAAGGGTGACAACGTCGTCGTCCGCTCGGGCAAGGATAAGGGCCGCACCGGCACTGTCCTGCAGGTCATGCCGAAAGACGGCAAGGTGCTGGTCCAGGGCGTGAACGTCGCGGCCCGTCACCGCAAGCCAAGCCAGGCCAACCCGCAAGGCGGGATTGACCGGCGCGAGGCACCGATGGCGATTTCCAAGGTTGGCGTGGCCGACCCCAAGACCGGCAAGGCTACCCGCGTGCGCTTTGAAACTGCCAAGGACGGCAGCAAAACGCGCATCGCAGTCAAGTCCGGGGAGAAGATCGATGGCTGATTCCACTACCCCGCGCATGAAGACGAAGTACGACACCGAAGTGGCCAAGGCCATGATCGAGAAGTTCGGCTACGCCAACGTGATGCAAGTGCCCCGGATTGAAAAGATCACGCTCAACATGGGCGTGGGCGAAGGCAGCCAGGACAAGAAGAAGGTCACCACGGCCGCTGAAGAAATGGCGCTGATTGCTGGGCAAAAGCCGGTCATCACCAAGGCCAAGAAGTCGATCGCCCAGTTCAAGCTGCGCGAAGGCATGCCGATCGGTTGCAAGGTCACCCTGCGCCGCGAACGCATGTATGAATTTCTTGATCGCCTGATCACCGTCGCCATGCCGCGCATCCGGGATTTTCGCGGGCTCAACCCCAAGAGCTTCGATGGCCGCGGTAACTATGCGATGGGTCTCAAGGAACAGATCATTTTCCCTGAGATTAGCTACGAATTAATCGAGAAGGTGCGCGGCATGGATATAATTGTCACCACCACTGCCCAGACCGACGACGAAGCGCGCGAGCTGCTCCGCCTGTTCGGTTTCCCGTTCCCGCTGGAAGCTGCCGACGAGCAGCAAGCCGCGTAAAGATAGTCTGAGGAAGAGAGCTTAAGTCCATGGCGAAACTGAGTTCCGTAAACAAAAACGAGCGGCGCAAGAAGCTCGTGAAGCAGTATGCCGGCAAGTACGCCGCGCTGAAGGCCCAGGCCAACGACAAGTCGCTCGACGATTCCGAGCGGCTGATGGCCCGGCTCAAGCTGGCTGAAATTCCGCGCAATGCGAACCCCACCCGGGTTCGCAACCGCTGCGCCACCACCGGCCGCCCGCGCGGCTATTATCGCAAGTTCGGCCTTTGTCGGATCGAGCTGCGGGATAAAGGCAACAAGGGCCTTATCCCCGGCCTGACCAAGTCGAGCTGGTAAGGATCAAGGCATGGCACTGACCGATCCCCTGGGTGATATGCTCACCCGCATCCGCAACGGCCAGCGTGCGAAAAAGGACTCTGTCCTTTCGCCGGCTTCGAAGCTGCGCTCGCGCGTGCTCGAGGTTCTGCAGCGCGAAGGCTATATTCGTGGCTATACGGAAGACGCTACCGGCGCTCACCCGCAACTGCGGATTGAACTGAAGTATTTCGAGGGCGAGCCTGCGATCAAGCACGTCGCCCGCGTCTCGAAGCCGGGCCGCCGCGTCTATTCGGGTTCGAAAGAACTGCCGGTGGTCCGCAACGGGCTTGGTATCACCATCGTCTCGACGCCTCGCGGCGTGCTTTCGGATGCCGAAGCACGCAGCCAGAATGTCGGCGGCGAAGTGCTGGCGGAGGTGTTCTGATGAGCCGCATCGGTAAACGTCCCGTTGCGATTCCCAGCGGCGTAAGCGCTGAGATCGCTAATGGCATCCTGTCGGTCAAGGGCCCCAAGGGAACTCTGACGCTGGGGCTGCGCGACGAGATTGCTTACAAGGTCGAAGGCGACAGCATCTCAGTGATGCCCGCCAATGACAGCAAGCAGGCGCGCGCGTTCTGGGGCATGCAACGCACGCTGGTGAGCAACCTGATGACTGGGGTAACCGATGGATACACCAAGGTGCTGGAAATCACCGGGGTGGGCTATCGTGCCAATTCGCAGGGCAAGAACCTCAAGCTGCAGCTTGGCTACAGCCACGATGTCGATTTCGCGGTGCCGGAAGGCATCGAGATCAAGACCCCGGATAACACCACGATCGAGATTTCTGGGATCGACAAGCAGAAGGTCGGCCAGGTGGCCGCTGAAATCCGCCGCTGGCGCAAGCCCGAGCCTTATAAGGGCAAGGGTATCAAATACCGCGGCGAGTACATCTTCCGCAAGGAAGGGAAGAAGAAGTAATGGCCAAGCTGTCCCTCTTCGAGCGCCGTCGTCGGCGCGTCCGCACCGCGCTTAAATCGCGTGCCGGTGGCCGTCCGCGGCTGTCGGTGCACCGTTCGGGCCGTCATATTTACGCCCAGATCATCGACGATGCGGCAGGCAAGACCTTGGCCGCCGCCAACTCGCTCGGCACCAAAGTCGGAGCGAATGTCGATGCGGCGGCTTCTGTGGGTAAGTCGCTCGCGGAAGCTGCGATCAAAGCCGGCGTTAGCACTGTCGTGTTCGACCGCGGCGGCTTCCTGTTCCATGGCCGCGTAAAAGCGCTGGCCGATGCCGCCCGCGAAGGCGGGCTGGAGTTCTGACAATGGCTGACGAAACTAACAACGCCGAAGCAGTTCCTGCAACAGCGCCCGAAACGCCGATTGCTGCGGAACATCCGCAAACCGCAAATCCTGCTCCTGAAGTCCGTGAATCGCGCGGTCCTCGCGGCGGCGGTCCCGGCGGCGGTGGTCGTGGTCGTGGTGGCAATGATCGTGGCGGCGGCGGTGATCGCGGCCGTGGGCGCGGCGGCAATGATCGTGGTCGCGGCGGTAGCGACGATGGCGGCGAAGAGCTGATCGAGAAGCTGGTCCACATCAACCGCGTCTCCAAGACCGTTAAGGGCGGCAAGCGCTTTGGCTTTGCGGCACTGGTCGTGGTCGGTGACGGCAAGGGCCGCGCCGGGTTCGGCAAGGGCAAGGCCCGCGAAGTGCCTGAAGCGATCACCAAGGCAACCGCCGCTGCAAAGCGCGCGATGGTCCGGATCCCGCTCAAGGAAGGGCGCACGCTGCACCATGACGGAAAAGGCCGGTTTGGCGCGGGCAAGGTCAATCTGCGGACGGCTCCGGCCGGGACCGGGATCATTGCTGGCGGTCCGATGCGCGCCGTGTTCGAAAGCTTGGGCGTGGCTGATGTGGTGACCAAGTCGGTCGGCAGCAGCAACCCCTACAACATGATCCGCGCCACGTTCGATGCACTAACCGAGCAGACTTCGCCGAAGTCGGTCGCGCAACGTCGGGGCAAGAAAGTTGCTGACCTGTTGGGTCGCGGCGGCGCGAGCGTTGCGGAGGCTGAGGCCGCCGCTGACGCCATTACGGAGTAATCAGTCATGGCGAAAGAAGCCAAGAAGACCGTTAAAATCAAACAGATCGGTTCGCCAATCCGCCGCCCGGCGAGCCAGAAGGCGATCCTGATCGGTCTGGGCTTGGGCAAGATGAACCGGATCGTCGAGCTGCAGGACACTGCCGAAGTGCGCGGCGCGATTGCCAAGCTGCCGCACATGGTGATGGTCGTCGACTGACCAGACCGGCGTTCCTGATTGGAATAGTATGCAAAAGGCTCCGACGATTGTCGGGGCCTTTTGTTTGACCAATTTAATTGTTGTACGGATCGCAGGCTAATGAGCATATCGGGGTTCGGGGAGGAGCCAACTCGCAATGATCACCAATATCCAGTTGCTGCGCGGTGTGGCGGCACTGATGGTGGTGGTGTTCCACCTCGTTGTGAAGATGCAGCCTTTCGGGTTCGATGGTTCGCAGGTTTCTTTCCTACAAGGCGGAGTTGACATTTTCTTTGTAATTTCCGGTTTCATTATGGTGCATATTTCGCGCGAACGCGAGCGCAGCGGCGGGCAGTTCATGGCCGATCGGATCATCCGGATCGTCCCCATCTACTGGCTGTTGACCTTGCTGGCCTATTTCTCCGGAGCGGACAAAACGCGGCCGATTGGCGACCTGTTTAGGTCGCTGGCCTTTATACCCAGCGGCAATCCCTCGTTTTACAATCCGCTTATAGACGGGGGCTGGACGCTAAATCTTGAAATGTATTTCTATCTTATATTTGCCGTCAGTTTGGCTGCATCCCGGGAAGAGAAGCAACGGTTGGCGATTGTCGTCGGCGTACTCGCGTCTGTCGTGGCGACTTCAATTTGGGCACCAGGACGGTACTGGCCGTTTTATGGCAATGAGATCGTGTTTGAATTTGTAATCGGCATGGTGCTGGCACGGTCTGTTGACCGGATACAGTCGATCAAACCGATTGCGGCTTGGGTCATGGTGTTTGCAGGCGGTATAGTGATGGTGTTAGAACCAGTTGATCGTTTGGGTAGCAGGCTGCTGTCCGATGGCCTGCCAGCAGGTTTGATTGTCGCTGGCGCGATTAGCCTCAACGCGGCAGGAAAACGCGTAGTCGCGCCCGCAGCGCTACTACTTGGCTCAATCAGTTATGCGCTTTATCTGTCGCATGTGCTGGTTTTCGAAGCGATCAACGGCATATTTGGGCAGTTGAAACCCGCATTTGGCGCTTTAGTGATGGCCGGATTTCTTGTCTTGGCGTTGGTGATCGCCTTGCTCGCCGCATGGCTGATCTACGTCGCGCTTGAGCGTCCCGCCACAAGATTGCTCAAGCGGTGAAAGCTTGAGCGTTCACGAAGTTTGGGGCCATTGGGGAATTGCGTCGGTGTCCGGGGTAGCGACGTCGCCTGTACCTGAGCTTTTGCCTGTCCCAGCGGCACCGCCATTGCGCTTCAACCTGGTCGACGCGTTGTGCGGTGCGCCTGCGATCGCGGTGCTGTTCTAACACCAAATGCACTTTTTCATGTCGTGGACCGATCACGCCCGGCAACTGGCTTACTTGCAACGTGAACCCGAACAGGCTGGGTTGTCGCTGCTTTTCGAGTACGGATTTTACCCCGTTCAGGTCTTCTGGATCATCTCAGACTTTGTCTTCGCGGTGGTCTATCTGGGGGCGCCGCGACCACCCGCGAATTTGTCGTCAACAGTTTCACACGGCTCTGTCCTCTGCACTTGCTGACACTGCTGGTTGTGGCCCTGTTAGAGGGGCTGGCGCTGAGCCGGTTCGCCCACAGCGAGCTAAGTGTTTAGTCCCGGCATTTGACGGTGTAATATTCAGCCATCAATGGAAGGATGCGCTATGGGACAAATTCTTCATGGGAGCGCCCGCACGACAGCGGCAGTCCGTCGAGCAATACAACATAGTCAAGACGGCCCGACCTTATCGGTCTCGGTCGAGGTGCTCATCTATGCGGAGTTGTAGGCGCTGCGCCCGGTACTCGTGCGGCCGGGCCGGCCTGGGGCTAAGCAATGCCACGCACAGCATTGGGTATCCCCAGTCTGGACGAAGCAGCGCGGCTGCGGATTATGCGGCGCTGTTGCCGCACATCGATCCGACCGAGTTGGCGCAGAACGGGTGGTTCCTCGCCGCGTTTGTGCTGGGCACGACGGCGCTCGCGCGGACAAGCTTTGTACTGTTTGAGCGGCCCCTGCGCGAGCGGATTCGTCGTGCAGCCGGTGGGGGGCGTCATCGTGTGCACCACCGGCTCACAAGGGGGGGTGACAGCGGTCGTGCGTTCGCCTATGCGCGCGCCTCCATCAGCGCGACTAAAGCGAAAGCGAGTGCAACACATGAAACTTACCGAAATTCGTGACAACCAGGGTGCCCGCAAATCCCGCATGCGCGTCGGACGCGGCATCGGCTCGGGCAAGGGCAAGACTGCCGGCCGCGGCCAAAAGGGCGCCAAGGCGCGTTCGGGCGTCAGCATCAACGGATTTGAAGGCGGCCAGATGCCGCTGCACATGCGAATCCCAAAGCGCGGCTTCAACAACAAGTTCGCCAAGGATTATGCCGAAGTGAACCTGGGGCTGATCCAGCAGGCGATTGACGCCGGCAAGCTCGACATCAAGGCCGTGATCGATCACGCGGCGCTCAAGGCCGCTGGCCTGGCGCGCGGCGGCAAAGACGGTGTGCGCTTGTTGGGCAAGGGCGAGCTGACGGCCAAGGTCAAATTCCTGGTCGACGGCGTTTCAGCCGGGGCCAAGGCGGCAGTCGAAAAAGCCGGAGGTGCGGTCGACTTACCTGCCGTACAGAGCACCGAGCACGAGAAAAAGACCGCTCGGCGCGAAGCTAACAAAGCCGCGAAGGCAGCAAAGTAACGCTTTTGCGTGCATTCCCGTCCTGGCTGCGGTCAAGACGGGAATAGCGCGTTTTGGGGGTTCGACTTCGCCGCTTCGTCCCTATATGGGGCTGAGGAGCGGTCCGGGGCGGACCGACAGCAAGGCAAATCAATCCGATGGCATCACGCGCGGACAATATCGCGAGCACTCTCAGCCTCGCCAACTTTTCCAAAGCGACCGAGCTGAAGAAGCGCATCTGGTTCACCATCGGTGCGCTGATCATCTTTCGCTTCCTAAGCTTTGTGCCGCTGCCCGGGATCAACCCGATCGCGCTGAAAGCTTTCATGGAGCGCAATTCGGGCGGCATCCTTGATTTCTTCAACATGTTCTCGGGCGGGGCGCTGGCCAATTACAGCCTGATTTCGCTTGGGGTGATGCCGTATATCACCGCCTCGATCGTGGTGCAGCTGGCCGCCTCGCTGCACCCTTCGCTCGCGAGCCTCAAAAAGGAAGGCGAAAGCGGTCGGCGCAAGCTCAATCAGTACAGCCGCTATGGTGCAGTGTTCCTCAGTCTGCTCCAAGGCTATGCCGCGTTGCGTAACGCCGATGTTCAAGGTTTTGCGATCGATCCGGGCCCGTTGTTTTACGGCGCGGGACTGATCTCGCTGGTCGGCGGCACGATGTTCCTGCTGTGGATGGGCGAACAGATCACCAGCCGCGGGATTGGCAACGGTACCTCGCTTATTATCATGGCCGGGATCGTCGCGCAGATGCCGATGTTCTTTGGGAATATGTTTACCCAGTACGGTACCGGCGCGATCGGGGGGCTGACCGTGGCGGTGATGATTGGCATGGTCGTGGCGATGGTCCTGTTCATCTGTTTCATGGAGCGCGCGACCCGGCGGCTGCTAATCCAGTATCCCAAACGCGCCAGCCAGAACGGCATGATGCAGGCTGATCGCAGTCACTTGCCCTTGAAGATCAATACCGCAGGGGTGATCCCGCCGATCTTTGCCAGTTCGCTGTTGCTGTTGCCGCTAACCATCAGCCAGTTCGCCAGCAGTTCGCTGACCGCCGATTCAAAGGTTGGCGCGTTCATCATCGGGCTCAACCAGTATCTTGGCCACGGCAAACCGGTTTACATGATCCTCTATGCCGCGCTGATCATTTTCTTCAGTTTCTTCTATACTGCGGTGGTGTTCAATCCCGAAGAAACCTCGGAAAATCTGAAACGCAACGGCGGATTTATTCCGGGAATCCGTCCGGGCAAAAACACCGCGACATATCTCGATTACGTGTTGACCCGCATCACCGTGATCGGGGCGCTGTATATTACCATCGTTTGCATAGTTCCCGAAATCGTGATGGAGCAGACCGGGCTTCGGTTCTTCTTTGCCGGGGGCACCAGCTGGCTGATCGTAGTCAATGTCACGGTCGATACGATCACGCAGATCCAGTCGCACCTGCTCGCGCACCAGTACGGCGATCTGATCAAGAAGGCCAAGCTCAAGGGCCGCATGCGCTAACGGCTACCTGGGGGATTAGAAGTGGATATCATCCTGCTAGGACCGCCGGGGGCGGGCAAGGGAACCCAGGCCCAACGCTTGGTCGACAAGCACGATATGCGCCAGTTATCGACTGGCGACATGCTGCGCGCTGCGGTCAAGGCCGGCACCAAGGTTGGGCTTGCGGCCAAAGCGGTGATGGACCGCGGCGAACTGGTTTCGGACGAAATCGTCTCGGCCCTGATCGGCGAACAGCTCGATGCGCTCGCCCCTAGGCAGGGTGCGATCTTCGATGGCTACCCGCGAACCGCCGCCCAGGTAACCTCTCTCGATACAATCCTCACCGCGCGCAGCCGGACGTTGGGCCACGTAATCGAGCTTGATGTTGACGAGGACGCGCTGGTTGAGCGAATTTGCGGCCGTTACACCTGCGCCACCTGTGGCAAGGGATATCACGACAAGTATGAACAGCCCAAGGTGCCTGGCACTTGTGACAGGTGCGGCGGCCACGAGTTCAAGCGCCGGCCAGATGACAATGAGGAAACGGTCCGCACGCGAATGTCCGAATATCGCGCCAAGACCGCTCCGATCTTGCCGATCTACGATTTGCGCGGAATAGTCAGCCGAGTCGATGGAATGGCCGACATTGAGCAAGTGACAGAGACAATCGAACGTATTATTGCTTCTTGAGCGCATTAACGCCCCGATTAGGTGCGGTGCGGTGCGGTAATGGGAGGCAATATGGTCCGCAAGATTGCTCTATTGGCAGCAGTCGTGCTGTCCACGCTGGTCTTGCCGGTTGCACCTTTGCAGTCAGAGGTTGTTGCGCTGTCTGACGCCGGTTTTGTCGTCAAGTTGACCGCTGAAACCACCGCGCCGCCGGACGCGGCCTGGCGCATGTTGATCGCACCGGCCAAATGGTGGTCGAGCGATCACACTTGGTCGAACGATGCCTCCAACTTGTATCTCGATGCCCAGGCCAGCGGCTGCTTCTGCGAGAAGCTGCCCAAGCCAGCCGATGCTCCAGCGGGGCAGCGGATCGGCAGCGTGGAGCATATGCACGTTATCTACGCTGATCCGCAGCGGGGCGTCCTGAGGATGCGCGGTGCACTTGGGCCCCTGCAGAGCGAAGCGATAGACGGCACGCTGACGATCACTTTGGTCAAGACCGAGAGCGGTACGCGGATCGACCTCGAATATGTGGTCGGTGGTTATATGCGCCTCAAAGGCGAAGAGATCGCACCAGCTGTCGATGCTATGCTGGGGAAGCAGCTCGCCAGCTTGGCCACTGCGCTCAACAGTGCTGCTTCGCCGAGCCCAGCTGCGCCGGGCTGAGGGTTCTGCGCGGCCAGTCCCTTTGACATTTGATCGGCTGCAGGTAGCTTAGTCACACGAATTTCAGCGCTGTCGGCCCAATCCGGCGCGAGTTTTGTCCTGCCCCCGGTGCGGCGTTGACATACCTGCCGAATCATCTTAAGCGCGCCGCTCAACCGAAATACGGGTTAATTCCGGAAGGTGTAGGCCAGAGTGCTCGCCAGCCGGGCTTTTTGCCGTTTTTCGCAGTTGAAGCGTTGAGATAGGGATGGCGGGCAACCGCCGCACCCTGTGGAGCATGGAGAACTAAGTGGCTCGTATTTCTGGGGTGAATATCCCCACCAACAAGCGCGTTATCATTGCGCTGACCTACATTCATGGCATCGGTGCATTCAAGGCCCGGCAGATCGCTGACAAGCTGGGGATCGATCCCGCCAAGCGCGTCTCAGACTTGTCCGATCAGGAAGTGCTGCACATCCGTGAGACGATCGATGCAGAACACATGGTCGAAGGCGATCTTCGCCGCGACACGGCGATGAACATCAAGCGACTGATGGATCTGGCCTGCTATCGCGGCCTGCGTCACCGCAAGGGTCTGCCGGTCCGCGGGCAGCGCACGCACACCAATGCCCGCACTCGCAAGGGTAAGGCCAAGGCCATCGCCGGCAAGAAAAAGTAAGCGGACGGCCCTTCACTGAGGCCCACCGCCGTCCCTTTGCTTATTTGACAGGATTAATACCATGGCTCGCGAACCCCAACGCATCAAGAAGCGGGAGCGTAAGAACATTTCGAGCGGTATCGCTCACGTGAATGCCAGCTTCAATAATACCATGATCACCATCACCGACGCGCAAGGCAATGCGATCAGCTGGTCCAGTGCCGGCACGATGGGGTTCAAGGGCAGCCGCAAGTCCACGCCCTATGCCGCGCAAGTTGCAGCGGACGACGCGGGCAAAAAGGCCGCCGAACACGGCGTCCGCACGCTCGAAGTTGAAGTGAAGGGCCCCGGTTCGGGCCGCGAAAGCGCGCTGCGGGCATTGGCCGCGGTCGGCTTCACGATTACTTCGATCCGCGACGTTACTCCGATCCCGCACAACGGGGTCCGGCCTTCGAAACGCCGCCGCGTCTGATCACCCGTTCGCGGCGGATTATCCCGCCGCAGTTTCGGATCGGCCGCCGGTTCTCCTCCCGCGAACCACGGCCGCTCTCGCCAGAACAAACCCCAAGGGGAAGTCCATGACCGTCAATATCAAAAACTGGCAGGAACTTAAGAAGCCCAACACGCTCGAGGTGAAGTCGGGCAACGACGCTAAGCGCCGCGCCACCTTCGTCGCCGAGCCGCTCGAGCGCGGCTTTGGCCTGACGCTCGGCAATGCGCTGCGCCGGGTGCTGCTGTCCTCGCTGCAAGGCGCGGCGATCACCTCGATCAAGATGGAAAACGTGCTGCACGAATTTTCCAGCTTGGCCGGCGTGCGCGAAGACGTGACTGACATCGTGCTTAACGTGAAGCAGATCGCGCTGCGGATGCAGGGTGAGGGCCCCAAGCGGCTCCAGCTCTCGGCCACCGGGCCGGGGGAAGTCACTGCGGGCGACATTGCGGTATCGGGCGATATCGAAGTGATGAACAAGGATCTGGTGATCTGCCATCTCGATGAAGGCGCCAACCTCAACATGGAACTGACCGCCGATAGCGGCAAGGGCTATGTCCCAGCCGTGGGCAACCGTCCGATTGACGCGCCGATCGGGCTGATCCCGGTCGATTCGCTGTACTCGCCAGTGCGCCAGGTCAGCTACAAGGTCGACAATGCCCGCATCGGGCAAGAACTCGACTACGACAAGCTCAGCCTGACGATTGAAACCGATGGCACGATCTCGCCCGAAGACGCGGTGGCCTATGCCGCGCGGATCCTGCAGGACCAGCTCGCGCTGTTCGTGCACTTCGAAGACGCGATGCCGGTGGGCGGCTCGCCGATGATCGGCATGGCCGCGCCCACCACCGACGAAGGCGATACCAACCAGCTCAACCGCTACCTGCTCAAGAAGGTCGACGAGCTGGAACTGTCGGTGCGCAGCGCCAATTGCCTCAAGAACGACAACATCATCTACATCGGCGATCTGGTCCAGAAGACCGAAGCCGAGATGTTGCGCACGCCCAATTTCGGCCGCAAGTCGCTCAACGAGATCAAGGAAGTGCTGTCCAGCATGGGCCTGCGCCTGGGCATGGACATCCCCGGCTGGCCGCCTGAGAATATCGAAGAAATGGCCAAGAAGCTCGAACAAGAGCTGCTGGGTTAAACGAAACGGTTGGCGCTGCTGTTCAGCGCCTGGTCTGGGGTACCTGATACGGCCCCATAACGAACGAAGGAACGATCATGCGTCATAAAATGGGCGGGCGTAAGCTCAACCGTACTTCCGCGCACCGCACCGCGTTGCTGCGCAACATGGCCGCCGCGCTGGTCAAGCACGAGCAGATCACCACCACCTTGCCCAAGGCGCGCGAGCTGCGCCCTTACGTCGAAAAGCTGATTACGCTGGCCAAGCATGGCGGGCTGTCGAATCGCCGTCTGGCGCATGCCCGGATGCTCGACGACGCGCAGCTGGTGAAGCTGTTTGATGTGCTGGCCGCGCGCTATGCAACCCGTGCTGGCGGCTATACCCGCGTGATCAAGGCCGGGATCCGCGCCGGTGACGCTTCGCCGATGGCGGTGATCGAACTGGTTGACCGCGATGTCAGCGCGAAGGGTATGGATTCGGGGCCGGTGTTCACCGCCGACGACGAATAGACCTGCTGTTCGTCGATGGGCGAATTGCCAAGGCGGGAGCAAGCGTTAGGCTTGGTCCCGCCTTTTGCATGTAGGGAGAATGCGGTGCTGGGTCGTGTCAAATTGGGGTTCAGCGTGGTTCTGGGCCTGTGTGCCGCCGCTGCTGCGGCCGAGGGAATAAAGCTGACCTACCCGCAAACCCGCAAGATGAACCTGGTCGAACAGCAGTTCGGGCAGCCGGTGGCCGATCCCTATCGCTGGCTTGAGGGCGACGTGCGTTCCGACCGCGAGGTGGCTGACTGGGTCGCAAGCGAAAACACCGTGACGCAAAGCTATCTCAGCACGCTGGGGCAGCGCAGTTGGTTCGGACGGCGGATCCGGTCGCTGATGGATTATGAGCGGTTCGGTCTGCCGCAAAAGGCCGGCAAGTTCTATTTTTACACCCGCAATTCAGGTCTGCAAAACCAGGCGCAGCTATTCGTGCGCAAAGGCCTGAGTGGAAGCGCGCGGCTACTAATCGATCCCAACGGCTGGGCGAAAGATGGCGCCACCGCCCTGGACGCTTGGGAACCATCGAAGACGGGTAAACTGCTGGCCTATTCGGTGCAGGATGGCGGCACCGACTGGCGCTCGATCCGGGTCGTCGATAGCGCTAGCGGCAAGGTGCTTGCCGACGAGATCAAATGGGCCAAGTTCACCGGCATTTCGTGGATCGGCGATACCGGCTTCCTCTATTCGCGCTTTCCCGCGCCCACCGCCGGTCAGGCATATCAGCAGCTCAACAAGAACCAGGAAGTACGCTTCCACCGCATCGGCACCGCGCAATCGGTCGATGCGCTGGTCTATGCCACGCCCGACAAGCCAGGACTGAGCCACGGCGCGCAGGTAACGCACGATGGCCGGTGGATGGTGATTACCTCGGCGCAAGGCACTGACAGCAAGAATGCGGTCCACCTGATCCGACTGAAGCGGCGCCCGGGCTGGGCCGCGCAGAGCTTGATCGCGGGGCTCGACAACGACTGGCGGCTGATTGAGGGGATCGGCGATACGCTCTACTTCATGACCAACAAGGACGCGCCCAGACTGAAGGTGGTGCGGATCAATCTGGCTGCGACCACGCCGCAATTCGTCGACATCGTCCCTGAACGCGCCGAAGTGCTTGAACGCGCGCAGATTGTCGGCACCCGCCTGATTCTATCCTATCTCAAAGATGCCGCGTCGACCGCCGAGGTGGTCTCGCTCGATGGCCAGCCGGTGCAGCACATTGCGCTTAACGCTATCGGAACCGCCAGTGGGTTCACCGGTCAGCCCGGCGATCCTGAAACCTTTTACAGCTTCACCAGCTTCAACCAGCCCAGCACGATCTATCGTTACGACGCAGCCAGCGGGAAAAGCACGCTGTTCGCCCAGCCGAAGCTGACCTTCGATCCCCATGACTTTGTAATAGAGCAGCGCTTTTACCCATCGAAAGACGGCACCAAAGTCCCGCTGTTCCTAGTCCGGCGCAAGGATGTGGCAATGGCGAACAAGCCGGTGCCGACGCTGCTATACGGCTATGGCGGGTTCGACATTTCGCTCACTCCCGGCTTTTCTGCGACGCGCATGGCTTGGCTCGAAGCGGGCGGGGCCTTTGCCATGGCCAACTTGCGCGGCGGGGGCGAATACGGCAAGGCCTGGCACGATGCAGGGCGGTTGGCCAACAAGCAAAATGTGTTCGACGACTTTATCGCGGCGGGCGAATATCTGATCGCGCAGGGGATCACGGCCAAGGACGGCCTCGCCATTCAAGGCGGATCGAACGGCGGACTGCTCATCGGCGCGGTGGTCAACCAGCGGCCCGATTTGTTCGCCGCGGCCAATGCCGCCGTGGGGGTGATGGATATGCTCCGCTTCGACCGGTTCACCGCCGGGCGTTATTGGGTGGATGATTATGGCTATCCGTCGAAGGAGGCCGATTGGCGCGTGCTGCGGGCCTACTCGCCCTATCACAACATCCGCGCTGGCGTCGCTTATCCGGCGATGCTGGTCACCACCGCCGATACCGATGACCGGGTGGTGCCGGGTCACAGCTTCAAATATACCGCCGCGCTGCAAGCGGCAGACCCGGCGGGCAAGCCGCATTTGATCCGGATCGAGACCCGCGCCGGACATGGCGCGGGCAAGCCGACTGACAAAGTGGTGGCCGAAGGCACCGATGTGCTGGCGTTTCTGGCGCAATGGACCGGGCTGGCGGTGCCGCCCAGCTAACCGCGGTTGCGGCGGTAATAGAGCGGCCAGGCTAGCACCTGGCCCAGCGTGCACGGGCGCAGGCGCGGGCAAACGGCCGGGCGGGCAAGCAGGCGAGTCATTCAGCCAGCGCTTGGTTGTGATGGTTAACATCACACAATCCGCTTGTTCATAAAAGCCGCTTTGTTTCTGAATGGCGTCTGTCAGGACAGTTCAGCCTCGTGCCACGGACGAATCGGTAAAACCCTGATCACGCCCGGGCAGCTCCGCCCGGTCCATTGAAGGACTTACGCCATGAAGACAATTTCCAAAGCCCTGCTCGGCACCATCGCGGCTGGCGCGATGGTTGCTGCTTCATCCACCCCTGCGCTAGCCGACCATCGCGACCGCAATGGTATCAGCGCGGGCGATATTATTGCCGGCGCGCTGATCATTGGCGGGATCGCAGCAGTTGCATCGGCCTCAAGCCGCAACAATGGCAGCTACAATGGTAATTACGACGATGGCAACTATGGCTACAATCGCGCTGGTTACGGCAATAATGGTGGCTATTACGACAATAACGGCGGTAATTACGGCAACAATTATGACCGTAATGCCCAATGGCGCAGCAATCCGCGCCAGGCGGTTGAACAGTGCATCGCCGCCACTGAGCGCTATGCCAGCAGCCGCGGAATGCGCGCCGATGTAACCGATATCCGAGAGGTCAAGAACACGCGCTATGGCTTCCAGGTCAAGGGCCGGATCGCGGTCCAAGGCAACAATCAGGGCTGGAACCGCGGTGACAGCAATTACGGTCAGGGTTGGGGCGGCGACTATCGCGGCTACAACGATCGGGTGCGCGGCTATGACAGCGGTTCGTTCAAGTGCAAGTACGAGCGTGGTCAGATCACCGATCTGGACATCGACGGGGTACGCGGCTTCTAATTTGCCCCCCCTACGTTAACGATGGGCGGTTCAGGCGAGCGCAAGCCTGGGCCGCCTAGTCGTGTCTGCAATCGTTTGGGGAGGGGATGGATAATGACCGGCAAGAAATCGCGTTTCACCGCCGTCGTGGCGTCGGCCGTCGCATTTTCGATGGCTGCCAGCCCCGCCTTGGCGCAGAACTGGGGCGGCGGTTGGGACGGTGGCTGGAGCGGCGGTGACTGGGGCCATCACCGCAACCGCGTCGATGCCGGCGATGTTCTGACCGGCATCCTGATTATCGGCACAATTGCGGCAATCGCCAGCGCTGCCAGCCAGAATAAACGCGACCGCAGGGCCGATGATCGCCGCTATCCCGGCGGCTATCCGCGTGAACGCTCAAACGGATACGGGACTAACAACGATCAGCAGTGGCAGCAGAACGGCGGGGTCGATTCTGCCGTCAATCGCTGCACCAGCGAAGTTTCACGCGGGTCTGACCGCAGCGCCACCGTCGATTCGATCAACCGCGATGGCGATGGCTGGCGGGTGCAAGGCCGCACCGGTGCGGGCGGAGAGTTCACTTGCTCGGTCGATGGCAATGGCCGGATACGCAATGTGCAAGTGGATGGCCGCGCCTACTAAGGCGTCACTTTAAACAGCGCATCTACACCGACCCATCAATGCGGACTGCGCTTAGGGAACATCCAACGCTGCGATAGCCGCGCCTTGAACGGCTTCCACGCACCCTCGGGCTGCTTGAGCCGGTCGGCCAGCGCCACCATCACACTGGGATTGACGCCCAGCCCGACATGGCTGGCCAGCACTTCGATATTCTCGGTCTGATCATTATCAGTCTGCGGGCGCTGCACCGATCCGCGCCAGTGAACAATTCCGTCAGTCCGGGTCAAGATCGAGGT
>JAYVML010000235.1:0-3360 GCA_043758955.1 Novosphingobium sp.
GCGCTACTTCCGGTTTCAGGCGAGGTTTGGTTCGCAGCCCGCTGATCCTCAAGCGGAAAGCGCCTGCGCAGAACTGGCGGCAACCTTGAAAGGTCTGTCGCGCGAGCGGGTCGGCATGGAGATGATCAACCTGCTCGGCCTGCCCGATCCCGCGCCGACCGTGGCGCGAATGAGCGAACTGGGCGTGCTCCAAGTGGTGATGCCCGAAGCCGAAGTTGCGGGGCTGGCGGCGCTGGTGGCGCAAGAAGCGAAGCAAGGCGTCGCGCCCGACGCAATCCGGCGATTGGCTGCGCTGCTTCCGGCTGATGTAGTCTTGGCCGAGCAAGTCGCGGCCAGATTCCGCCTGTCCGGCGCGCAGAAAAAGCGGCTGGCGCTGGCGGCTGGGCGCACCACAAACCCCCCTCCCCGGTGTGGAGGGGCTGGGGGTGGGGGACCAGCGCCCGTGCCGAACGCCCACGCCACCGCCGAACCCCCACCCCAACCCCTCCCCACCGGGGAGGGGCCTTCAGCCCGTGCCCTCGCTTATTATCTCGGCCTGACCGCCGCGCTCGACCGCCTGCTCCTCACTGGAGCAGACATCGCCCCGCTGACCGACTGGAAAATCCCCACCTTCCCGCTAAAAGGCGGCCAGATAGTCGCACGCGGGGTCAAAGCCGGACCCGAGGTGGCACGGATTTTGAAGGAAGTCGAAGCGCGCTGGGTGGCCGAAGGATTCCCTCAACCTGCGCGCATCGAAGCGTTGCTCGGCGCCGAACTGGCGGGCCGATGAAGCAGCCTTCACTGACCGATTATATGCTCGGCCAGCCGCTAATCCTGATTTTATTAGTGGCTTTGCTCGCGGCAGCCGCGGGCTGGATGATCGAGACACAGCGCCCTATACTCGGCCAGCGGCTGCGGCTGAGCGGCTACCTCGGCATCCTCGCCGCCGGGATGCTGATTGTGATCGACGTCTCGCGCCAAGCCAAAGGTTCTGACGCACAGCTCGATCTAGTCGGTTACACGCAGGCGCGGATCAGCGGCGGTGAGACCGTGATCCCGCTTGGTGCCGACGGTCATTATCATGCAGTACTAATCATCAACGGCCACGAAGTGCCCGCGATGATCGACACCGGAGCTAGCTTTACCTCAATCGAACAGGCCACCGCAGATGACCTCGATCTCCGCCCAAGCGCAGGCCGCCTGCCGACCGAGCTATCGACCGCCAATGGCGTCATAATGGCGCACTTCGGCGTGGCGCGCGAACTGAGGCTGGGCGGGTTTACGGTCAACGATGCGGAAATCGCGATCACCCCCGATACGCGAAGCTCGCAAAGCGTTGTCGGGATGAACCTGCTGTCGAAACTCGCCAGCTGGCGGGTCGAGCGCGGTGAGCTGCACCTCGTTCCGGCAACCTGACTTGCACCTCGAAGCGTCGCAGTCGTCTGATCGTTACGCAAACGGTAGCGCTGCCAGATTGGCTATCCACTAACTCGTGGCTCAGCTGAATTTGTTATCCCTGGGAAATCCCGTCGGCGGCAATCGTCCCGCCGCGCCGCGCGCGACCTTCCACATCACCGCGTCCTTCTCGGTCCGGGTGCGGCCGCTGCCTCCGCCCATCGTCCAGCTCAGCCCGTCCTCCAGTTTCAGCGTGATCGCGTCGGCAAGGCCCCCGTCGCGGTAGCGTTGCAGGGTGACGCCTTGGCCTTTGGCCATCACCGGCATTTCCGACAAGCTGAAGATCACCAGTTTGCGGTTGTCCCCGACGACCGCAATATGATCGTGCTCGGCCGGTACTTCGCGAACCACGCTGAGCTTCACGCCGGGTTTGGTGGTCATCACGCCGCGGCCTTTGCGGGTTTCGGCGAGCAGTTCGTCGGCCTCGGCCACGAACCCGCGCCCGGCGCTGGAGGCGAGCAGCAATTGCGCCTTGGGGCGATAGACCAGCAGCGCGACGATCCCCGCCTCGGCATCGATATCGAGCATCGTGCGCACCGGCTCGCCAAACCCGCGCGCGCCGGGCAGCTTGTCCGCCCCGATGGTGTAAAACCGGCCGTTGCCGCAGGCGATCAGCAGCTTGTCGGTTGTCTGCGCGTGCAGCGCGAAAGCCGCGCCATCGCCGTCCTTGTACTTGAAATCCTTGTCCAGCGCGTCGTGCCCGCTGGCGGCGCGGACCCAGCCCTTGGCCGAGAGGATCACCGTCACCGGGGCTTTCTCGATCATCGCGTCCATGCTGAATTCCACCGTCGGAGCCGCTTCGGCAATCGTGGTGCGGCGACGCCCGAGCAAAGTGTCTTCGGCGTAGTCCTTGCGCAGCGTCGCCAGATCGCGCTTGATCCGGGTGCGCTGGCGGGCCGGGCTTTCGAGCAGCTTGTTGAGTTCGTCCTGCTCGGCCTTGAGCGTGTCCAGCTCGCGCCGCAGCTCCATCTCCTCGAGCCGCCGCAGCGAGCGCAACCGCATGTTGAGGATGGCTTCGGCCTGGCGGTCGTTCAGCGCGAACTCGGCCATCATCAGCACTTTGGGCTCGTCCTCACTGCGGATAATCTCGATGATCCGGTCGAGGTTGAGGAAGGCGATGATGTAGCCTTCGAGCAGTTCCAGCCGCGCCGCGATCTTGTCCAGCCGGTGCTGGCTACGCCGGATCAGGATGTCGATCTGGCTCTTGAGCCATTCCTGCATCAACAGCTTGATCGACAGCACGCCCGGGGTGCGCGTTTCATCCAGCACATTGAGGTTGAGGCTGAACCGGGTTTCCAGATCGGTCAGCTTGAACAGGCTTTGCTTGAGTAGGTCGGGATCGACGTTGCGGCTTTTGGGCACGAACACCAGCCGGATCGCCTCGTCGCTCTCGTCGCGAATGTCTTCTAGGATCGGCAGTTTTTTGTCGGCAATCAATTGCGCGACCTGTTCGATCAGCTTGCCCTTGGCCAGCATGTACGGGATTTCGCTGATCACCAATTGCCACTGCCCGCCGGGTAACCGCTCGATCCCGCTGTCTTCCCAGGTGCCATCGCTCTGCCGCCCGGTGGAGAAACGCCCGCGCACCCGGATCGCCCCGCGCCCGGTTTCATAAGCGTGGCTGAGCGCCGCCGGGCTGTCGACCACCACCCCGCCGGTGGCGAAATCGGGACCGTGAAAGAGCTGCATCAGCTCGGCGTGTTCGGCGGTGGGATTATCGATCAGCAGCAAGGCGGCGTCGATCACCTCGGCGACGTTGTGGCTGGGGATCGAAGTGGCCATGCCCACCGCAATCCCGCTCGACCCATTGGCGAGCAGGTTGGGGAAAATGCCGGGGAAGATCTCGGGTTCTTCCTCCTCGCCGTTGTAAGTCGGGATGAAGTTGACCGTGCCTTCGTCGAGCCCGGCCATCAGCTGGATCGCGGT
>JAYVML010000236.1:0-3299 GCA_043758955.1 Novosphingobium sp.
CAAGCCAGCCCCCAGCGCGGCAAATTGCTGGCCCAGCAGCAGGACCACCACCAACCCCAACGCCAGCCCGACCGCGCCACCTACCCCTGCATCATAGCCGATCGCACGCTGGAAAATCCGCGCAATCTGTGCATCGGTTCCGCCCAGCAGGTGGACGATCTCAATCGTATCGCGGTTGCTACCCAGCGCATTGCGCACCGCCAGCAGCACCGCCGCACCCAGCGCGAAGCCGAGCAGTCCGACGAGTGCCAGCGACAACCAGCGTAGCGTATCCACCGCACTGAACACCGGTTGTAGCCATGATGACTGCGCATCGACCCGCGCGGCCGGAGCCACTTGGTGCAACAGGCGCCGCAACCCACCCAGCGTCTCGCCTGTGACGGCATCGCGCAGCCGTGCATCAACCAGCGCAGGCACCGGGATGCCGGCATCGCCGCTGGCCGATGCTCCCAGCCACGGCTCGATCAGCCGGTCAATCTCAGCTTGCGACACCAGCGTCGCCTCGATCACGCCGGGCGTATCGCGCAGCGCGCGCAGCACCGCTTGCGCCTGGCGATCTCGCTCGGCCGGGTTGGCATCGACCACTTGAACGGTCACTCCCCCCGACAAGTCATCCGAGGTATTGCGCGCGGTGTTGCTGAAGGCGAGGCCAGCAGCGGCGGCGATTACCGTCAGAGCGACCATGATCGCGATCACCCACGGCATCGGCCCGGACAACCGCCCTTCGGGGAGCAGTGCGGCTTCGCGGTGGCGGCGCCATTGTCGAGATAAGGAAAAAGCCAACGGCTTAGCTAAACTCGTCGAGCGCGGAAACCGCGCGCGGGTGTGGCCGCGGCGGATAGCGGAGCGCACCGGTGGGATCGGAGAGCCGCCCCTTGTCGAGCCGCATGATCAGCGATTCGGGCACTTTCCTAAGTAAGTGAACATCGTGCGTAGCGACAACAACCGTCGTGCCGAGCCGGTTGAGTGCCTCAAACAGGCGCAGTAGCTTGATCGCCATGTCGGGATCTACGTTACCGGTGGGCTCGTCCGCGATCAACAATTCGGGGCGGTGGATCACTGCTCGGGCAATCGCCACGCGCTGCTGCTCGCCGCCCGACAGCTGCGCCGGTTGGGCATGCATGCGCTCGGTCAGCCCGACCCATTCGAGCATGTCGGCCACCGGCTTGGCCAGCTCGCGTTCGCTCACCCCGGACACTCGCAACGGCAGCGCCACATTGTCAAACGCCGACAGATGCGCGACCAGCCGGAAATCCTGGAAAACCACCCCGAAACGGCGGCGGAAACCAGGCAGCCGGTCCCGCGGCAGGGTGATCGCGTCGGTCCCGAACATCCGGATCATCCCGCGCGAGGGGCGCTGCGCGAGGTACAGCAGCTTGAGCAGCGAAGTCTTGCCGGCGCCGCTCGCCCCGGTGAGAAAATAGAAACTCCCTGGGAACAACGTGAACGACACATCGCTCAGCACCTCCCGATCGGTGCCATAGCGCAGCCCGACGTTGTCGAACTGGACAATTTCCCCTTCGGCGGCGTTGGTCATCGTGGTGGGGGTTGGTCCAATTGGAGGGCTCGGCGCAAGGCCTACAGGCTCGTGCAAGCATTATAGCCGTCAATCCATGTGGACAACAGGGGATTGCCGCGCCAGTCCGCCATGCCAAGCCTTGCCGTGCCTGTGGCTACCATGCTTAATACGCGGACACCATGATTATCGCCTGCCCCGCCTGCGCCACGCGCTATGTCGTTCCCGACAGCGCGATCGGTGTTGACGGCCGCACGGTGCGCTGCGCCAAGTGCCGGCATAGCTGGTTTCAGGACGGGCCAGAGCTGGCAGTGCCACCTGCCCCGACGGCGTTCTCGCTTGATCAAGCCGAGCCTCCTGAGTCTCCACCGGCACCGGCTCCGACCGCCGCCCATGCGGAGCCAGCAGCACCTTTGGCTAAGCCTGAGCCATTCTATACTGAGCCAACTGTACCCGAAGCGATTGTACCTGAGCCAATCGTACCTGATGCCGGAGAGCCTGAAACCAGCGCGGCGGACTGGGACCAGCCCCATCCCGCGCAAACGAGCCAGACCCCGGCCGTTGCCCCACCCAGCGAGCCTGAACCGGAACCGCAGCCCCCGATCAGCTTTGCCGCCGACGAGGTTCCCCCGCCCTCGCCAACTCCGGCACCGCTGCCGATCAGCGCGCCCGAAGCTGACGATGAATACTCGCGGTTTGCTTATGAACCGCTGTTCCGCCCGCGCCGCAACCCCGCGCGGATGTGGACGATCGCCGCCGTGCTGTTCGCAGTCGTCGCGTTGGGCGCGGTCGCCGCTACGGCATGGTTTGGCCTGCCCGGTTGGATGCCTTTCGCGCACAACCTGTTTGCCGAGGATCAACCCGGGCTGACGCTCGATTTTCCGGCGAAGATGCAAGGCCAGCGGCCGCTGTCAGATCAAACGTGGTTTTTCGAGGCCAACGGCACGGTAACCAACGTGTCGCAAAGCGCACGCAGCGTGCCGACGATCCTGGCGGTGCTGAAAGATGCGCGCGGACGGATTGTGTTCACCGCCGAACTGCACTCGCCCAAGCGAGTGCTGGCCCCGGGCGAAAGCGTCTCGATCAACGAGGCGTTGGTATCGGTCCCCAAGGCGGCGACCAAGGCTGAATTTGGCTGGAAGCCGGGCAGCTGATCATTCGAATTCGATAGAGACGCGGCCATCTGCACCGATCCAGCGCTGCCGTTTCAGCGCCTGCGGTCCGGGCTCCTCGCGGGTGGTTTCGGAATGCAGGATTTCTACCGTCGCAGCCGCGCTGACCCATGCTCCGGGTGCCGCCTGCGCGCCCGCTGCCGAGGCGGTGAGCGCCAGCGCCTGGCCGGCCAGCATGATGATCGCGCTTCCCATTCCCCATGGTAAACGCGCTGTTTACTTTTACCGCAAGTGCGCGCTCGGTGCCGTCCCCGCTCGGGACAGAGCGCGCCCGGAAGTTAACCTGACTATCCGCGCTTGCCCCGCCTGCACCGCTTTGCTAATGGCCCGCTCCTACCCCCCCGGGATGGCCGCCGAGCTATGGCACCGCCCGATGATTTAGCGGTCGTGGCGGAACTGGTAGACGCGCAACGTTGAGGTCGTTGTGGGCGAAAGCCCGTGGAAGTTCGAGTCTTCTCGACCGCACCAGTCACTAACCTATTGTTTTTACTGGATTTTATTTTCTAGATGGGGGAAAATTCTTCCCGACTTTCCGGGCCTTTGCCGGCACTGCTTGCATCAACAGGGAAGGCGATTGCGTATCCGCCTTCACCACCGGGCGAGCAACGGTC
>JAYVML010000237.1:0-6799 GCA_043758955.1 Novosphingobium sp.
GGACCGCCCTTGCCCACGAACTCGACCTCATCGGGCGTCTGTCCTATGCGCCTTATTTCCTCACCGTCCACGATGTCGTTCTCTTTGCCCGCTCCCAAGACATCCTTTGCCAGGGCCGCGGTTCGGCAGCCAATTCCGCGGTCTGCTATTGCCTGGGCGTCACCGCCATCGATCCCATCAAGATGGATCTGCTGTTCGAACGCTTCATCAGTGCCGCGCGCAACGAGCCGCCGGATATCGACGTCGACTTCGAGCATGAGCGGCGCGAGGAGGTGATCCAGTACATCTACGCCCGCTATGGCCGTCACCGCGCCGGGCTGTGCGCGACGGTGATCCACTACCGCCCGCGCATGGCGATCCGCGAGGTCGGCAAGGCCATGGGGCTCAGCGAAGACATCACCACCGCGCTCGCCAAAACGGTGTGGGGCGGTCACGGCCGCTCGATCAAGGAAGCGCACGTAACGCGTGAGACCGGGGTCGATCTGGCCGATCCGCACTTGCGCCGGGTGCTGGCGCTGACCGAGCAGATGATCGGGATGCCGCGCCACCTATCGCAGCACGTCGGCGGATTTATCCTCACGCAAGGCCGGCTGAGCGAGACCGTGCCGATCGGCAACGGGGCAATGCCCGAGCGCAGTTTCATCGAGTGGGACAAAGACGATATCGACGCGCTCGGCATCCTCAAGGTCGATGTGCTGGCGCTGGGCATGCTGACCTGCATCCGCAAATGCCTGACGCTGCTGGGCGCGCATCATGGGCAGGCGCTGGCGCTCGCGACGGTGCCGAAAGAAGACCCGGCGGTTTATGACATGCTGTGCAAGGGGGATTCGCTCGGGGTGTTTCAGGTCGAAAGCCGCGCGCAGATGAACATGTTGCCGCGCCTGCGCCCGCGCTGCTTTTATGATCTGGTGATCGAGGTGGCGATCGTGCGGCCGGGCCCGATTCAAGGCGATATGGTCCACCCTTATCTCAAGCGGCGGCGCGGGGCCGAGGCGGTGGAAATCCCCGCGCCGGGATCAGCGTTCGGTCCGCCTGATGAGCTGACCAGCATCCTTGGCCGCACCCTGGGGGTGCCGATCTTTCAGGAGCAAGCGATGAAGATCGCGCTCGATGCGGCGAAGTTTACCGGGCTTGAGGCCAACCGGCTGCGCAAGGCGATGGCCACCTTCCGCAGCCGCGGGATGGTCGATGAATTGGAAGACATGATGGTCGGGCGGATGATCGCGCGCGGCTACGATCCCGAATTTGCGGCGCGCTGCTTCAACCAGATCAAGGGCTTCGGCGAATACGGTTTCCCCGAAAGCCACGCCGCCAGCTTTGCCTTGCTGGTCTATGTCTCTTCATGGCTCAAATGCCATTACCCGGCGGCGTTCGGGGCGGCGTTGCTCAATTCGCAGCCGATGGGATTTTACGCCCCGGCGCAGATCGTCCGCGATGCCAAGGAGCACGGGGTGGAAGTGCGCCCGGCCGATGTGAATTTCTCGACGTGGGATTGCGCCTTGGAGGAAGTTGATTCGCGCGGAGACGCGGAGACGCGGAGCAGGGGAGAAGAGTATGACTCACGCAAAGGCGCAAAGACGCAAAGAGGGTTCGCTTGCGGGGAAGCCGCTTCAAAAGCCAATGCTAAACCAAGCGGGGGGTTCAAACAGATAGATGATGCCTGCGGCGCAGAGCGGCGCCTTTGCGCCTTTGCGCCTTTGCGCGATCAAAACTCTTTACCTTCTCTCCGCGTCTCCGCGCCTCCGCGTGAAATCGAAGTCGCCCTGCGGCTCGGCCTGCGCCAGATCGATGGCTTCCCCGAAGCCGCCGCCGCGCGGGTTGTCGCGGGGCGCGAGGCTGGACCATATCGCGATGTGCCCGAGCTGAAGGAGCGCGCGGGGCTGTCGCCCGCCTTGATTGAGCGGCTCGCCAGCGCCGACTGCTTCAATTCGCTTGGACTGACCCGGCGGCAGGCGCTGTGGGATGCGCGCAGTCTGATCGCGGCGCCCGATCTGCCGCTGTTCGCCGCTGCCGCCGCGCGCGACGAAGGCATCGAGCGCGCTGCAACGCGGCTGCCGGTGATGCCGCTGAGCGAGGAGGTGGTGGCCGATTATCAGACTCAGCGATTGTCCTTGAAAGCCCACCCGCTGGCCTTCCTGCGCGCTGATCTGGCCGAACGCGGGTTCATCCGTGCTGCCGAACTGCGCGCCCGCAGGTTTCGCGCCTCGGTCCAGGTCGCGGGCGTCGTGCTGATCCGCCAGCGCCCCGGCTCCGCCAAGGGGGTATGCTTCATCACGCTCGAGGATGAGAGCGGGGTCGCCAATATCGTTATCTGGCCCGATTTGATGGAACAGCAGCGCAAGGTAATCATGGGCGCGCGGCTGATGGAGGTGCGCGGGCGGGTCGAATACGATGACGAGGTGGTCCATGTGATCGCCACCCACTTGACCGACGCGACGCCGGCGCTGCATGCCTTGTCCGACGATCTGCTGCCGCATCACCCCGACCGCGGCGATCACGTGGTACGGCCGCTGCAAGGGAGCCGCCACGGGCACCCGCGCGACGCCCGGATCATTCCGAAATCGCGTGATTTTCACTAGCCGCCGCGATAGCCTGCGCAAAACCGGGAGAATGCCATGCGCCTAACGCTCGCCTTGCTTGCCGCAACCGGCCTCGCGCTCAGCACACCGCAGCTCGCGGCCAAGCCCACACGGCCCGCGCCGCTGCCCGCCGCGATCTTTACCGATCCGCTGCCCAACAAGGCGCATCCGGCGCGGATGGAGGTGCTGCATATCCCGAGCGGCGGGGTGGAGATCAACGGCGTCGCTTATCTCGCTGCTGGGCCCGGGCTGCATCCCACGCTGGTGCTGTGCCATGGCTGGCCGGGCAACGAAAAGAACCTCGATCTGGCGCAAGCGGTGCGCCGCGCCGGGTGGAACGTGGTAACCTTCAATTATCGCGGCTCATGGGGCAGCCCGGGCAATTTCCACTTCGCGCAAAACCCTGAAGATGCCGCAGCAGTGCTCGCTTACCTGCGCGTTCCGGTCAATGCGACCAAGCTGGGGGTCGATACCCGAAGCCTGGTCCTAATGGGCCATTCGATGGGCGGATGGGTGACGGCGCTGGTGGCAAGTCAGGACGACGGCTTGCTTGGTGCTGGCCTGATTTCCGCCGCCAACATGGGCTTTATGCGCGGTCTCGACCGGCCGGGAATCGTCAAAATGGCCAGCGAAAATACCGAAACGCTGGCCGGGACCTCGCCAGAGATCATGGCCGACGAATTGATCGCTGGCCGCACGGGTTTTGATTTCGTGCCAAGCGCCGCTGGCCTCGCCAAGCAGCCGTTATTGGTGCTGAGCAGTGACGACGGCCTCGCCCCGCAGACTGACGCATTGATCGCGGCAGTGCGCAAGGCGGGCGGAAGACGAGTTACGGCGTTTCACGCTGCGACCGATCACGGCTGGTCGGATCATCGGGTTTATCTTGAAGCGCAGGTGATCCGCTGGCTGCAAGGATTGGTTGCAGGCCGCTAAACCGCCTCCAGCGCATAGCCTGCCGAGCGCACGGTGCGCACCGGATCGGGCGCGCCGTCCAATTCAATTCCTTTGCGCAGGCGGCGGATATGCACGTCCACCGTGCGCAGTTCGATTTCGCTTTCGCTGCCCCACACCGCATCGAGCAATTGCCCGCGTGAGAATACTCGGCCGGGGTGTTCCATAAAATGCCTGAGCAAGCGGAACTCGGTCGGGCCGAGCACGATCGTCTGCCCGCGGCGGGTGACCTTGTGCGCGGTCGCGTCGAGCGAGAGGTCGCCAACCTGAACAATCTCTCCCGCCAGCGCCGGGCGGATCCGGCGCATGATCGCGCCGACGCGGGCAATCAGTTCGCGCGGCGAGAATGGCTTGGTAACATAGTCGTCGGCGCCGGTTTCAAGCCCGCGGATCTTATCATCCTCGGCCCCGCGCGCGGTCAGCATCACGATCGGCACATGCGCGGTGGCCTTGCTTTTGCGCAGGCGGCGGCAGACCTCGATCCCGCTGGTACCCTCAATCATCCAGTCGAGCACCACCAGATCGGGTACTTCCTCGGCGGCGAGCAGCAGAGCTTCATCGCCGTCAGGTGTACTGGTGACGGCATAGCCCTGCTGTCGAAAGCGGAATTCAAGCAATTCAGCCAGCGCCGGATCGTCTTCGACCAGCAACAAGCGCGGGGCGGTCATGGTCAGGCTCCGCCCCGGTCTTCCTTATCGGTCAGATAAGTGCCGGTCGCCGCGTAATAGACCATTTCAGCGACGTTGGTGGCGTGATCGCCGATCCGCTCGATATTGCGCGCCACAAACAGCAACTGCGCGGCGGTCGAGATGGTCGCGGGATTTTCCATCATGTGGGTGACCAAATTGCGGAACAGCGATTCGTAAAAGGCATCTACTTTCTCGTCACGTTCAACCACTTGTTGCGCCATCACCGGATCGCGCGCGGCATATGCTGTCATCACGTCATGGACCATCTCGCGCGCAACATCGGCCATCGCTGGGATCAAGGTCAGCGGTTCGAACCGCTTGCGGCCTTCGATCCTGCCCGCGCTTTTGGCGATGTTTTTGGAATAGTCGCCGATCCGTTCGACCACCCCAGCGATCTTGAGCGCGGCGATCACTTCGCGCAGGTCGTTGGCCA
This sequence comes from Novosphingobium sp., assembly GCA_043758955.1. Taxonomy (GTDB): domain Bacteria; phylum Pseudomonadota; class Alphaproteobacteria; order Sphingomonadales; family Sphingomonadaceae; genus Novosphingobium. The sequence goes on from JAYVML010000237.1 coordinate 4,653, forward strand.
TTGGTGCCCGCAAGGCGATCGTCCGAACAGCCAGTCGGTCGATCTCGGCTTCGAGCGAATCAATCCGTTTGTCGCGCTCGATCACACTGGCAGCCAGTTCCATATTGCCTTTAACCAGCGCTTCCATTGCCTCAACCATAGACAGTTCGGCCAGGCCGCCCATTTCGACAATCAGGCCACGCAGCTTGGTAATGTCTGCGTCAAAGGCTTTGACAGTGTGTTCCTGTGCCATCTTAAATCCTAACCGTAACGACCGGTAATATAGTCTTTTGTGCGCTCTTCGCGCGGGTTGGTAAAAATTTCCGACGTCTTGCCATACTCGACGATCTTGCCGAGGTGGAAGAACGCGGTGCGTTGCGAAACGCGCGCGGCCTGCTGCATCGAATGTGTGACGATTACGATCGCGTATTTGCCGCGCAGATCAGAAATTAGCTCTTCGATCCGCGCCGTGGCGATTGGATCGAGCGCCGAACACGGTTCGTCCATCAGGATCACTTCAGGATCGACCGCGATCGCGCGGGCAATGCACAAACGCTGCTGCTGGCCGCCGGACAAGGCAGTGCCGCTGTCCGCCAAGCGGTCTTTTACTTCATCCCACAGCCCGGCACGCTGCAGGCTGCGCTCGACGATTTCGTCGAGTTCGGTCTTGCTGGCAGACAAGCCGTGAATACGCGGCCCGTAAGCGACGTTTTCGTAAATGGTCTTGGGAAAGGGATTGGGCTTCTGGAACACCATGCCGACGCGGGCGCGCAGCTGGACCACGTCCATTCCCGATTTGTAGATATCCGCACCGTCCAGCTTGATCTCGCCCTCCACGCGCGCGCCGGCGATGGTGTCATTCATCCGGTTAAAAGTGCGCAGGAAGGTTGATTTACCGCAGCCTGAGGGGCCGATGAAAGAGGTTACATAGGCATCAGCAATGTCGATCGAGACATCGTCGATGGCGCGCTTGTTGCCATAATAGACCGACACTCCGCGCGCGGCGAGGCGGGGTTCGATCGGATCAAGGGTGTGTGTTTGTTTCACCAACGGTTCTCAAAACGGTTACGAAGATAGATCGCCAAGCCGTTCATCACCAGCAGGAAGGCGAGCAGAACGATAATGGCGGCGGAGGTGCGTTCGACAAAGCCCCGGTCGATCTCGTCCGACCACAGGAAGATCTGCACCGGAAGCACGGTGCTGGGCGCAGTAAAACCATCTGGCGGGGTGGCGACGAAGGCCTTCATCCCGATCATCAGCAGCGGCGCGGTTTCGCCCAGGGCGCGGGCCATGCCGATGATCGTGCCGGTCAGGATACCGGGCAGTGCCAGCGGCAGCACGTGGTGAAACACCGTCTGAACCCGACTGGCGCCGATTGCCAAGGCGGCATCGCGGATCGAGGGCGGAACCGCCTTGATTGCGTTGCGACCCGAGATGACAATCACCGGCATGGTCATCAAGGCTAGCGTCATTCCGCCAATCAGCGGGGCGGAGCGCCAGTTTGGGAACAATCCGAGGAACACCGCCAGCCCGAGCAGCCCAAAAATAATCGAAGGCACTGCCGCCAGATTGTTGATCGAGACTTCGATCAGTTCGGTCCAGCGGTTCTTGGGGGCGAATTCCTCAAGGTAGACGGCCGCCAGCACACCAATCGGGAAGGCCAGCAACAGCGTGACCAGCATGGTCAGCATTGACCCTTTGAGCGCCCCCCAGATCCCCACCGCTTGCGGCCCGGTAGCATCGCCGCGGCTGAGAAAGCCCCAGTCGGGAGCCTTGACCAAGCTGCCGTTGGCCCAGAGCTGCGCGGCGAGGACCTTGGCCGCATCCGGTCCATCGCCGCGCAGCGCGGAGGCGAGATCGTCGCTGACCGCAAGCGAAACGGGAAACTTGGCCGTCAGCCGCGAGGGATCGGAAATCAACTTGCGACCGACATCCTGCCAGGCATTGTCTGCGAGCTGTGCGGCGGCGAGATCGCCGAGTGCCTTGCTGGCGGCAAACTTTACCACATCGGGCAAGCCCGCGCCTTTCAGCGCCTCCATCGCGCCGGGGCCTTGCAGCTGCACCGGATCAATCATCAACACGCCGGTGGACAGATCAATATCGAAGCGCAATTCAGCGCGAGTGAACCCACCGACCGCATTGCTGGTCATGCTGACTAGCAGGAACGC
>JAYVML010000238.1:0-3460 GCA_043758955.1 Novosphingobium sp.
GACCGACGAGGATCTGCGCCGGTATCAGATAGAGCAAAGTGAGACGGGCCTCGGTGCGCCGGCGATGAACGCGGCCGTCTCGGCGCTGCGGTTCTTCTATACCCGCACGCTCGACCGTCAGGATCTGACGCGCAAGCTCCACCAGGTGAAGCATCCCCGCGCGCTGCCCACGGTACTCAGCCGTGAAGAAGTCACCCGGATGCTGGATGCGACGACGGGCCTCAAGCATCAGGCGATCCTGTCGGTCGCCTAGGGGTCACACCGCAGTATGCTGGCGCGCTTGGCAAGAACGCCAACTGCCAGACGCTGGTATCTTTGACGCTGGCGCGGCGCGAAGTGCCAGTAATGGCAGGCTTGCGGCTGTTCCTGCCCGAGAGCTGGACCAGCACCCCGGCCAGGCTCGATGCTGCCCGCGTGCCCGATGAGCGCCGGGAATATCGGACCAAGCCCGAGATCGCGCTGGCCGAGATAGACCGGGTGCGGGCGGGCGGTGTCCGCTTCGGCTGCGTCCTCGCTGATGCCGGATATGGCCTCTCTGCGTCTTTCCGGCAGGGGTTGAGCGCGCGTGGCCTGACTTGGGCGGTGGGCATTCCCTACAAACAGAAGGTCTACCCTAGCGACGTTGCCATGGTCTTCCCGGTCGCGGGACGCGGAAGGCCGCGACAGCGCCATATTCCGGATGCAAAGTCCGTGACGGCGCAGGCGATGCTGGAAGGTGCCAGATGGCAGATGGTCAGTTGGCGCAAAGGAACCAAAGGGCGTCTCTCGGCCCGCTTCGCTGCCATGCGTGTGCGGGTCGCCGATGGGCCGCCCCAGCGCATCCATGACATGGGCGCGCAGCATTTGCCCGGGGAGGAAGTCTGGGTAATCGGCGAGCTTCGCTCGACCGGCGAACGCAAATACTATCTCTCCAATCTCCCCGCCGACACGCCGGTCAAGAAACTAGCCGGGGCCATCAAGACCCGGTGGGTCTGCGAACAGGCGCACCAGCAACTCAAGGAAGAACTCGGCCTCGATCACTTCGAAGGACGCTCATGGCAAGGCCTGCACCGACATTGCCTAATGTGTATGATCGCGCTTGCCTTCCTTCAGGCCCAACGGCTCAAACAGGCCAGAGGGGGAAAAAGAATCGCCGGGCCTCCGCCCCAACCCAGTCTGCGCAACAGTGCGCCAAGCCATCCTTGATGCGCTCGCGCAGCCTCCGCCAACGCGATGTCCGCATTGCTGGAAAGCCATCACTCTCCAGAAAGTGCCAAAGTAGTGCTAGCCATACAGCCTCTGTAAAATCCGTAGGAATCTATGCGACTGGCTGCAGCGTAGCATGATTGGTCTTCACAATTCTCAGGATCCAGTCCCTGCACGCTTTGATGCGAGCGAGTTGATGAGTGTCCTTGTGCGTTACTAACCAAAACGAGCGGGTGATCCGATGTGCTGGCAACACGGATACGACGCGCGGGTCGGCATCACCGATGAAGCATGGCAGCACCCCGATCCCTGCGCCGCAAGCAATCAACTGATGCTGGGCATTGATGCTTGAGGACCGCAGGTGTGGAAGCAAACCAGGATGGAACTCATCCAGATAGCGAAGCTCTGGTGCGTAAATCAGGTCCGGGATATAGCCGGCCAGGCTGTGCCCTTCAGCAAGATCAGCGGGTGTCTCTGGCCTTCCGCGCTCGTTGAGGTAATCGAACGAGCCGTAGAGACCGAGTGCATAGTCTGACAATTTTCGGGCTAAAAGTGGCCCCGCTCTAGGCCGTGACAACATGATCGCAATATCGGTTTCGCGTTTCGACAAACTAAGGAAACCGCTAGTGGCGACGAGGTCGAGCGTCAGTCCGGGATGCGCCTTGGTGAAGCCTGGCAGGTGCCTGCTGAGGAACCATGTTCCGAACCCTTCGGAAACACTGATCCGCAGGGTGCCGGTCAATTCGGACTTGCCCTGTCCGCCTTCGGATATTCGGGTGGCTGTCCGCGATATCGCTTCGACATTGACCAACAGTGCGTCACCGGCCTCGGTCAGGACCTGCCCTTCGCGGGTCTGTTCGAAAAGCGTCTGACCAAGCCGTGCTTCCAGCCGCCGCAATCGCCGACCTATCGTGGTCGCATCGACCCCCATCACAGCGCCAGCTCTTGTCAACTGCCCGGTATGGGCAACGGACAGAAAGACCTGCAAATCGCTCCAATCAAGTGCCTGCATAATTGCAGATCATACCGGCAATATTGTCTGTTGTCTGCACCATACTTGCGCGCTCAAAGCGACCGCAGTCTAATCAACAGAGGCCAACCCCATGCGTTTTATCGATCATTTCATTGCTGGCGGCACCGGCGGCGTGGCTCCGGCGCGCAAAAGCCCGGTGTACGATCCCAACAATGGCACGGTGCAGGCGGAGGTCGCCTTGGGCGATGCCGCGATGCTGGACCGGGCCGTGGCCGCGGCCTCCGCCGCGCAGCCCGCCTGGGCGGCAATGAACCCGCAGCGCCGCGCGCGGGTAATGTTCAATTTCAAGGCCTTGGTCGAAACGCATATGGACGAGCTCGCCGCGCTGCTGTCCAGTGAGCATGGCAAAGTGATTGCCGACAGCAAAGGCGATATCCAGCGCGGGCTCGAAGTGGTCGAGTTTTGCTGCGGCATTCCGCATGTCTTGAAGGGTGAGTACACGCAAGGCGCTGGCCCCGGGATCGATGTCTATTCGATGCGCCAGCCGCTCGGCATCGGCGCGGGGATTACTCCGTTCAATTTCCCCGCGATGATCCCCTTGTGGATGGGCGCGGTGGCGATGGTCACGGGCAATGCCTTTATCCTCAAGCCGAGCGAACGCGATCCCTCGGTGCCGATGCGGCTGGCCGAGCTGTGGCTGGAGGCAGGGCTGCCCGATGGCATCTTCCAAGTCGTCCATGGCGACAAGGAAATGGTCGATGCGATCCTCGATCACCCGGCGATCGGCGCGGTCAGCTTCGTCGGTTCTTCTGACATTGCGCACTACGTTTATAACCGTGGGGTCGCTGCAGGCAAACGCGTGCAGGCGATGGGCGGGGCCAAGAACCACGGGATCGTGATGCCCGATGCCGATCTCGACCAGGTCGTCAATGATCTGGCCGGCGCAGCGTTTGGTTCAGCCGGTGAGCGCTGCATGGCGCTGCCGGTGGTGGTTCCGGTGGGCGACGACACCGCCGAGCGGCTGCGCGCCAAGCTGATCCCGGCGATTGCCGCACTGCGGGTCGGCGTGTCGACCGATGCCGAGGCGCATTACGGGCCGGTGGTCACCGCCGAACACAAGGCCAAGGTCGAAGGCTGGATTGCCAAGTGCGCGGACGAGGGCGCAGAACTGGTGGTCGACGGCCGCGGGTTTACACTGCAGGGCCACGAAAACGGGTTCTTCGTCGGGCCAACGCTATTCGATCATGTCACGCCCGAGATGGACAGCTACCACAACGAAATCTTCGGCCCGGTGTTGCAGAT
>JAYVML010000239.1:0-4895 GCA_043758955.1 Novosphingobium sp.
CTGGCTATAGCGCGCAAATACAACTGCGGCTGAACCAATCGATCAATGCGCATGGCCATTCTGCAAAGTGCAGTCGGTCGCAGCGGTTTCGATCTGGATCGTCGCATGATGAATGCGGAAACGGCGCTCGAGTTGCTGGGCCAGATCGTTTAGGAACGCGTCGCCCGGCGCCCCCGCCGGCACCACCAGATGCGCGGTTAGCGCGCATTCGGTGGTACTCATTCCCCAGATATGGAGATCGTGCACCGCGGCCACGCCGGCCTGCTCCGCCAGAAAGGTCCGCACTGCCGCCTCGTCAATATGCCGCGGCACCCCCAACAGCCCCATCTTGACCGCTTCCTTAAGCAGGTCCCAGCTCGCCCAGCCGAGACCGACGGTGATCGCCAGACTGGCCAGCGGATCGATCCAGTTCTGGTTGGTCAGCACGACCATCAGCCCGACGAACACCACGCTGGCGGAGACCACCGCATCGGCCATCAGGTGCTGGAATGCGGCGCGCAGATTGAGGTCATCCTTGCTGCCCTTGGCGAACAGCAGCGCCGAAACCAGGTTGACCGCGATGCCCACAGCGGCAACGATCATCACCTGTCCGCCGTTGACCACGCCCGGTTGCCACAGCCGTTGCACCGTCTCGAGCAGGACCGCCCCCAGCGCCACCCACAGCAATGCGGCATTGGCAATCGCCGCCAGGATCGAGCTTGATTTTAGGCCGTAGGTGTAGCCCGGCCCAGCCGGTCGCGCGGCCAGCACAGAGACTCCCCAGGCCAGTAACAGCGACAGCACATCGCCCAGATTGTGCCCGGCATCGGCGAGCAGCGCGGTCGATCCCGAAATGAAACTCGCGGCGGTTTCGGCGATTACGAACCCGGAATTGAGCGTCACCGCCAGCGCAAAGGCTTTGCCGTGACTGGATGGGGCAGGGTGATGATGGTGATGCCCGTGCCCATGCCCGTGCCCGCGCCCGTGCCCATCAGTAAGCCCGCTCTCGTGCGCTTGGTGGTGTTGCGAATGATCGTGTGGCTCGCCCATGGATCCTCCTTCGCGGACAAGCGTTGCACAAATGCCGCAGTGCAGCAACAATCGTCAGAAGCACTCCGCGCGAATGAGTCCTCCGCGCGGTCGTTCAACGAGCGAGATTGTACGATCATAACACCAAGGCTGGTTCTTACGAAATGTAGTTGCGGGTGTTGGATGAGTCGTTTGAGCGGCTCGGCGTTTGATTCACAGTCTTGTCACATCAACATGTTTAGCCAGCCCCGTGCCGCATGTAAGAGTGTGGCAGTACGCACGGCACAACCGATTCGCAGCTATAACAATTGGTATCGAACAGACTATTTTGACCGCCGCGTGCGGGTTAAACGGGGACTAAATTCCATGCAGATCAAATTTTTCCTGGCCGCCAGTGCTGCAAGCGTTTCGCTTGCTTGCGGGCTTGCCACGCCCGCTTATGCGCAAGAAACAACCTCGATCATTCGCGGCTCGATTGTAAATAGCACAGGCGGTACTGTCGCCAACGCGAAGATCACTGTTACACACATCCCGTCTGGTACCGTATCCACCACCACCTCGGGTGCGAATGGAGAATTCAGCGTTTCGGGCCTGCGCGCCGGCGGACCGTTTACCGTTGACGTAGTCAGCGATGCTGGTGAAGCAAACATAACCGATGTTTATACGAAGGTTGGTCAGCCCTATAATTTGCCGGTCGAGATTTCGACCGGGCAGGGTAGCGAAATTGTTGTCACGGCCAGCTCGATCAGGGGTGCAGGGGTTACTTCGGACGGACCGCAGAGCGTATTCACACAAGCCGATATCGTAAACGTTGCATCGGTGAATCGCGACATCCGCGATGTGGAGCGGCGCGATCCTTTCGCTTCGATTGACTATTCCAATAGCGGCGATCGCGGCGGTGCCGTATCGTTTGCCGGCGTCAATCCGCGCTTCAATCGCTTTACCATCAACGGCGTGACGGTCGGGGATACGTTCGGACTTAACCAGGACGCGAGCCCGAATTTGCGCGGACCGGTTCCGCTCGATGCCTTGGCTCAGGTATCGGTATCGCTGGCGCCTTACGATTTCCTGCAGTCAGGTTTTCAAGGCGGCGCGATTGATACCGTGTTGCTTTCGGGAACCAATCGGTTTCAGGGGACCGGCTTCTATTCGCAAAACACCAATGGCCTGACCGGCTCGAAGATTGGCACCGCCACATTTATTCAGCCAAAATTCAAATCGGAAACCTATGGAGTGACGCTGAGCGGCGCGCTAATTCCCGACAAACTCTTCTTGATGGTGTCGGGTGAGCGCAACACCGATCCGCGTCCCTATTCGACCCAGGTATCGTCATACGCCAATCCAACCGCCTTGCAGACCGCGATCACCGATGTGACCACGATTGCGACTGGCAAGAGCCTAGTGCCGGGCTCGGTATTGAGCGTCAACAACCGCAAGGATGAAAAATTTGCTGCGCGGCTCGATTGGAACATCGCCAGCGGTCAGCGTTTGTCGTTGTCCTATATCAACTCCTACGACGTCCAGGGCAGCCAGAACAACACGACCACCTCAACGACAGCACCTTCCTACGGCCTGAGCACCAATGCCTACGCGCTGAGCGAGCTTACGCGCGCCGGTATTGCGCAGCTTAACTCTGACTGGACCGACCGGTTTTCGACCGAAGTACGTGCTATTTATCGCACGACGCGGCGTGGCCAGGAACCGTTCGGCGGACGGCCCAACGGTCAGTTCCAAGTCTGTGATGACGCGACTTCGGTAGGTTCGGCCACCGGATGCAGCAGCGGGGTACCGCGTATCTTCTTCGGTCCGGACAATTTCCGCCAGACCAACCAGCTGAATTTCAACACCGCAGAAGCCTCGTTGTTGCTGCGTTACCGGTTCGATGACAACACCCTCAAGCTACTGGCTGACGTAACCCGCAATCACACCTTCAACAACTTCGTACCCAATAGCCTTGGGTCTTGGTATTTCGATTCGCTTGCTGACTTCCAGGCCGGAAAGGCCAACCAAGTCCAGTACGCTGCCGTGATTGGCGGTGCAGCCAATGGCGCCGCTGCCAACTTCACGTACACACAGTACACCATGGGCGTGCAGGACGAATATCATGCCAGCGACAATCTGACGATTACCACCGGTCTGCGGATGAGCCTGTATGACATGTCGGATCGTCCAGTTCTGAACCCCTTCTTTACGAGCCGGTATGGGTTTTCAAATCTGCAGACCTACAACGGATTGGCTCAGTTCGAACCGCGCATCAGCTTTGATTACAAGCCTTCAGGATTGCCGTTCAAACTTCGCGGCGGGGTCGGCATTTTCAGCGGTGGTTCGCCTGACATTTTCCTGTCGAATAGCTTTTCGAACACCATCACCACCAATTCGCTGACGATCAACCGCGATGCGACCTGCAATGTGCCAGGCTCTCTGTGCGATTTGGCCTTGAACAACGTTACCGGTCAGGTCCCACCGGCTTTGACGGCATCGGCATCGAACGTCACCGGCAGCACCAGCTTGCCCAGGACCAACACCGGCGCGCTGATCCCCGGCTTTCACCTGCCGCGCTCGCTGAAGGCGACCTTGTCGGCTAACTACAAACTGGCCGGGTTCGATTTTGGGCTCGATTACTACTATTCGAAAAATATTGACGGTATCGGTTTTACCGACCTGCGTTCAACCCGGGTCGCGGTCTTGCCGGATGGCCGTCCGCGCTATCAGGACACCGCATTTGCCGGCGACAACAATTATGATATTCTGGTGTACAACACCCATCAGGGCAGGTCACATGTTGCAGTTGTACGCTTTGACAAGAAGTTGGACTGGGGCATGTCGTTCGGCGGCAGCTATACTTGGCAGGACGTGAAGGACGTGGGCGATGCAACCTCGTCGACGATCAACTCGAACTATCGCTTTCAGATCTTCTCGGATCCCAACCGGCCATCGTACGGGATTTCCGACAACCAGATCAAATGGGCGTTTAAGTATCACGTCGGTTTCGATCATGCCTTCTTTGGCGATTATCGCACCGTGCTGCAGTTGTTTGGAGAGACCCGCGCAGGTCGTCCCTACAGCTTCACGGTGTTCAACAACACCAGCAACCGCTCAGACGTTTTTGGCACGCCACTCAGCGGAAACGTAGGCACCAACTTGCTTTATGTGCCCACTGGCCCAAGCGATCCGCTGGTGCAGTATGATAACGCTACGACGCAGAATGCGCTCGACGGTTTTATCAATGGCTCGGTACTGTCCAAATTTCGCGGCCAGATCGCGCCCAAGAACATCGGTCGGAGCCGCGCCTTTACCCGCATCGATCTGCATCTTGAGCAGCAGCTGCCAACGTTTGTCGGCGGCTCGCGGATCACGCTGTTTGGTGACATCAGCAATCTTCCCAACCTGCTGAACAGAAATTGGGGTGGTCTGCGCCAGCTTGGCTTCCCCGCTGCGGCGGCTTTGGTGAACGTCAACTGCGTCACGGCTGCCGGCGTGGTGATTCCGACCGGCACACCGGTTGGAACTGGGATAAACACGGCTAATGCCTGTGTGAAATATCAGTATTCTGCATTCCAGGCACCGAACAACAGTGCGGTCAACTTCAACGGCTCGCTTTATGCTATTCGTCTGGGCGTGCGCTTCACATTTTGAGCGAACTCGACGTCACGAAATTATCGGAAAGGGGCGCTGCGGCGCCCCTTTTTGTGGGTGGTGCTACTCGTAAACGCAGGCATCCATCGCTTCGCTGCGCACCACTCCGCTGCGTGCGGCGATGGCGTTACCGTGGCTGCGGGTGAAGCCGGAGGGATCGTTAACTTCGCGGCGCTTGGGGGCGGGTAGCGCTGCGGCAATCCGCGCCGCTTCGACTTGGCTGAGGTGCGCGGCGGAGTGATTGTAATACC
>JAYVML010000240.1:0-3328 GCA_043758955.1 Novosphingobium sp.
CGCTTTCCGGTCCGGTCGATCAGCTTATGGTCGGCGAATGGCTAATAGCGTGAAAGGAGGTGACCGATGTCTCATGGTTCAGCAGAGGGGTCGGTAATCCGTACAACGGAGCATTATCGCTGACATTCAGCGATAGAGGTATTCCGTGAGCGGCGCTTCCGGCCGCTGACCATGTCGAGGGTCGCTTCTGGCTTAGCCGAAGCGGCCCTCCTCATTTGTGAGCTATGTTTGGAGTCGCTGCTGGCTTTGCCGAAGTGCCCCCCTCATTTGTGGCACATACGATTCGTCCTCCTCACCCCGTTCGTGTCGAGCGAAGTCGAGACACCAGCGCGCGGCATTTCGACTTCGCTCGATGCGAACGGAGATGGGTTTGGTATTTTGGCCAAGAAAGCGTAAGTAGGAATATGAAATAGCGACTTTCCACTAATTACTCTGTGCTTGCAAATAACGTAACTTTCGAACATTGCACGCGCCTGACAGTTGAAGGATTCGATTCGATGGCAACGCTCGCCGACCCCGCGACACAATTCTCGCGCAGCCCCAACCCCGCCCCGCGTTCGGCTGAGGCGCGCGCTGCAGTGCTGGCCGATCCCGGCTTTGGCACTCAGTTCACCGATCACATGGTGACGATTGACTGGTCCGAGGACGCCGGCTGGCACAGCGCCGCCGTGGTGCCTTACGGCCCGATCGCGCTCGATCCGGCGGCCTCGGTGCTGCACTATGCGCAAGAGATTTTCGAGGGGCTCAAAGCCTATCGCCATCCCGATGGCACGCTGGCGCTGTTCCGGCCTGAAGCCAATGCGGCGCGGCTTAACACGTCGGCGCAGCGGCTGGCCATGCCCGAGCTGCCGCCCGAACTGTTCATCGCCGCAATCAAGGAACTAGTCGCCGCCGATGCCGCCTGGTTCCCGACGGTTGAGGGGGGCTCGCTGTACCTGCGCCCGTTCATGATCGCGACTGAGGCGTTCCTTGGCGTGCGCCCGGCCAAGGACTACAAATTTATCGTCATCGCCAGCCCGGCTGGCAACTATTTCAAATCGGGCGCGCCCGCGATCACCGTCGCGGTGTCCGATTATTCACGCGCCGCGCCCGGCGGCACCGGCGCGGCCAAGTGCGGCGGCAACTATGCCGCGAGCTTGGTGCCGACCGCGGCGGCCTATGCGCAGGGGTACGATCAGGTGCTGTTCCTCGATGCGGTCGAGCGCAAATGGATCGAGGAGCTGGGCGGCATGAACCTGTTCTTCGCCTTTGCCGATGGCTCGCTCTCCACCCCGCCGCTGACCGGCACGATCCTCCCCGGCGTGACCCGCGATAGCCTGATGACGCTTGCCCGCGACGAAGGGCTGACCGTGCGCGAAGACCGCTACAGCCTCGACCAATGGCGTAGTGACGCCGCCTCCGGCCACCTAGTCGAAGCCTTCGCCTGCGGGACAGCAGCGGTGGTCACCCCGATCGGCCATGTCGCCGATCACGGCGACGAATTCACCATCGGCAGCGGCGGACCCGGGCAACTAACCGGCAAGTTGAAGGCCCGGCTTACCGCGATCCAGCGCGGCGAAGCCCCCGATGAGCATGGCTGGGTGCTGCGGTTGGGGTGATTGGCTACTTGGTATCCGGCCCGATCGGCATTAAGCGCGACCTCAGCAATGCGCAATTGGGAGGCTACAATGTGGAGCGCAATTTGCGCTAAAACTTGTGACATTGCTCTAAAGCAGCAGCCTTGGTGAAGGGACAAACGCTGACTTTAAACGCCGTGCGAATGTCTGCTAACAACCTAAATGCAGTCGTTCAATGGAACGGCCGCTTTGCGCAACAAATCGGTCATAGGCGACACCGTTTTTTTGACGTGAAAGCGGACGGTCCGCTTTTCCCACTAGTGACGGCAAGGCAATCGCTGGAATGAGTGGAAAGCGGACCCTCAGCGTTTTGGTTTCCGCCAAAATTTCGCCACCAATACGCAATTGCCGATTGCGCCTGCCAACAGCCCGGTGAACGCCGTTATCATGACGATGAATACGACAGCACCAAGGATCGCCGCCTCACTCGAAAGCGCTAAGGCTAAGCTCACAAACCACGTTACACCCAAAGCAAGGATGGCTAAGATCAACGCTAATCGAGAGCCCCAATAGAAAAGAGCGACCTTTGATACAAGTTGAGTCCTCACCATTTTGCCAATCGTCGCCCATCGCAAAGCCGAAGCCAGCAAAGACCAAGAGACTATGCCAAGGGTCACTGGCCCCGTCAGAATGTTTCGCAACAATAGGCCGACGGGGTCGCCAGAGGTAACGGAGACGTAGACCGCCCCACTCGCCGCAGCCGTTCCCAATAGGATGACATAGATGAACCAAAAGCGCGCGTAACGGGAATTCATGCGCCAAGCTTCTCACATGCAGGGTATGTCCGCAATGTCGTCGTTTGGTGACTGTCAGGTTCTGGGTTTCTCGGTTTTACCCACCCGAACGCCGGATTGGCTGCAATTGGTGGAAAGCGGACGTTGACCGAGGGGCAAGCGCAGGTAACATCCCTCTGATCACTCGGGAGGGTTCAATGCTTACAAAACTGATATGCGTTGTCTTGGCGACAGCATTAACAGGCGCGCAGCTGCAAGCTGCTCCTACCTACTCAAATGAGAAGAAGGCGATTCTCAGCCTTAGAGCGGAACACAATCGCGCCATAGCAGCCCATGATTTGGATGGCGTCATGAGCATTGTGGCCGAAGATTATGTCAACGTTGGAGGAAACAGCGGTATCCAGCGAAGCAAGGCAGACGCGCGAAAAGAGTGGGCCAGAGATTTTGTAACCGATGGATTTGAGCGATACGTGCGTAGTCCATCGCACGTCGAAATTGGCGAGCGCAAAGGGGTGTTGCGGGCGGCCGAACTTGGTAGATGGGAGGGTTTTCGCCGCTCGGCAGCTGGAGTTTCTCGCCCTTACGGCCGCTACTTCGCTCATTGGTCGAAGGCGTCCGGGCAATGGAAACTGGTTTCCGACACTTATGTCACATTGGGGTGTCGCGGACCGGGCTGCTGAGTTTCCGAAGCCGTAAGTCCCGGACGGGACCGCGATCAGCGATCAGCGTCCGCAATGTCGTCGGAAGCGGTCATAGTTCGAAATTCTGAACCAACGGCAGTTAACCAGCCATCGCTGCTAATAGCTGCCAGTCCGGTTCCGGCCCAAATTTGGTCATTCAGGGGACCGGTGCGTATGACCGCTTTCCACCCCATTCCGGACGCTCGCACGCAAAAGACTACGCCAAAGGAGGGCTACACGGGAACCCGCAAGTTGAACTTAACCGGGAACTACAATTACGGTGACGGATGCCAAGACC
>JAYVML010000241.1:0-8633 GCA_043758955.1 Novosphingobium sp.
TTCGACTATTCGGGCACGCAGGCGATCACGGCTCCCACGGGTTGATGATGCGCGCGCCCGTTCTTGCCATATGGCCGACATTGCGCGTGACGACCGGCATTCCGGCGGCGATGGCCTGTGCGCAAATCAGCAAGTCGAAGGTAGCTATGGGATCGCCCTTGCCATCGAGTTCGGCCTTTAACTTGCCCCAGACTGTTGTTGTCAGGAAGTCTGGAAAGAGTATGCGGTCGGCAACGCGCAGCACGATGTCATTGCGGCTTTCGAGCAGGCATTTGGCCCGAACCGGGTGTGGTGCTTTAGCGATGCCAAATTCGATTTCAGCCAGAACGATGGTGGAAAGATGCAACACCGCTTCGTTTTTCGCGAGAAATTCTACCACGCGCTCATCAGGCCGGGGCCGAGTCAGTTCGCCCCAAACATTCGTGTCAATCAGCACCAAAAACCTCGCGATCCGCGGTTACGGTTCGCTCCGGGAGTTCAATGTCGGCTCCCCCTGCTGTAGCGACGAGGTGTTTGATAAATTCAGCGCCGCTCATCGCGCGAATGCGGGCAGCGCGCTCGTCGTCCGGACAAGCGTATGTGCGTTCGAACAAGGCACGCAATTCCGCCTCAAGCGACCGACCGTTTTTGGCGGCGGCAAGCCTCGCGTTCTGATGGATGGTATCGTCGATGTTGCGGATCGTCAGGTTGCCCATATTCCGACTCCATTGATTGCACTGCTATCAATGTATGCAAACCAATTGGATTAGCAATGCCCAAACGCACTGACATCTCCTCGATCCTCGTCATTGGCGCTGGCCCGATCATCATCGGGCAGGCGTGCGAGTTCGACTATTCGGGCACGCAGGCGATCAAGGCGCTGAAGGAGGAGGGCTACCGCGTGGTCCTGGTCAACTCCAACCCGGCCACGATCATGACCGATCCCGAGTTCGCCGATGCCACCTATATCGAGCCGATCACCCCCGAGGTGGTCGCCGCGATCATCGAAAAGGAGCGGCCTGATGCGCTGCTGCCGACGATGGGCGGGCAAACCGCGCTGAACACCGCGTTGGCGCTGTTCAATGATGGCACGCTGGCGAAATACGGCGTGCAGATGATCGGGGCCGATGCCGATGCCATCGACAAGGCCGAGGACCGCCAGCGGTTTCGCGAGGCAATGGACAAGATCGGGCTGGAGTCTGCGATCAGTGGCGTGGCGCATTCGGTCGACGAGGCGTTTGCCGTGCTCGAGCGTACCGGGCTGCCCTCTATAATCCGCCCGAGCTTTACCTTGGGCGGCACCGGCGGCGGGGTGGCCTACAACAAGGCCGAGTTCGAGCAGATTGTACGCTCGGGCCTCGATGCCTCTCCCACCACAGAGGTGTTGATCGAGGAATCGCTGCTGGGGTGGAAGGAGTTCGAGATGGAGGTCGTGCGCGACCGCAACGACAACTGCATCATCATCTGCGCGATCGAGAACGTCGATCCGATGGGGGTCCACACCGGCGATTCGATCACCGTCGCCCCGGCGTTGACGCTGACCGACAAGGAATACCAGATCATGCGCAACGCCAGCATTGCGGTGCTGCGTGAGATCGGGGTTGAGACCGGCGGATCGAATGTGCAGTTTGCGGTCAATCCGGCGGACGGCCGCCTGATCGTGATCGAGATGAACCCGCGCGTGTCGCGTTCGTCCGCGCTCGCTTCCAAGGCGACCGGGTTCCCGATTGCGCGGGTCGCGGCCAAGCTGGCGGTGGGCTATACGCTTGACGAACTGACCAACGAGATCACCGGCGCGACCCCGGCCAGTTTTGAGCCCAGCATCGATTACGTCGTCACCAAGATTCCCCGGTTCGCGTTTGAGAAGTTCAAGGGCGCCGAGCCGCTGCTGTCGACCGCGATGAAATCGGTTGGCGAAGTGATGGCGATTGGCCGCAACTTCAAGGAATCGATGCAGAAGGCGCTGCGCGGGCTGGAGACCGGGCTTGACGGGTTTAACCGCGTGCTCGCGCTGGAAGGGGCGGGGCACGATGAAATCACCGCGGCGCTGTCGCGGCAGACCCCCGACCGGGTGCTGATCATCGCGCAGGCATTCCGCGAGGGGTTTTCGCTCGAAGAAATCCAGGCGATCACGCACTTTGATCCTTGGTTCCTGCGCCAATTTGCCGAAATCATCGCCGAAGAGGCCGTGATCATGCGCGATGGCTTGCCCAATGATGCTGACGCGCTGCGGCGTTTGAAAGCGATGGGCTTTTCGGACAGGCGGCTGGCGGTCCTGGCGGTGCGCGGCATCGGCGTGGCGGGCGGGATGGGTGAGACCAGCGCCAAACGCTCAGGCCTGCTCCACGATACCTTGCGCGCGATGGCCGGGGCGACCACCGAAGGCGAGGTGCGCGCGCTGCGAACCAGGCTGGGTGTCCACCCGGTATTCAAGCGGATCGATAGCTGCGCTGCCGAATTTGAGGCGGTGACGCCGTATATGTATTCGACATATGAAGCGCCACTGTTCGGTGCGCCCGAGTGCGAAGCCCGGCCGAGCGAGCGCCGCAAGATCGTGATTTTGGGCGGGGGACCCAACCGGATCGGGCAGGGGATCGAGTTCGACTATTGCTGCTGCCACGCCTGTTACGCGCTGGAAGAAGCCGGGTTCGAGACGATCATGATCAACTGCAACCCCGAAACTGTCAGCACCGATTACGACACTTCGGACCGGCTTTATTTCGAGCCGCTGACCTGTGAAGACGTGCTCGAAATTCTGCGGGTTGAGCAACAGAGCGGAGAATTGGTCGGCGTGATTGTGCAGTTTGGCGGGCAGACCCCGCTCAGCCTGGCGCAGGCGCTGGAGGATGCGGGGATCCCGATCCTGGGTACTTTGCCCGATGCGATCGATCTGGCCGAAGACCGCGAGCGCTTTGCCAAGCTGGTCAACGATCTGGGGCTTAAACAGCCGCTCAATGGGATCGCCCGCAGCCGCGATGAAGCAGTCGCGGTGGCCAATCGGATCGGTTACCCGGTGCTGATGCGGCCAAGCTACGTATTGGGCGGCCGGGCGATGGAAATCGTCGACAGCCAGGCCCAGCTCGACAATTACATCGCCACCGCAGTCTCGGTTTCAGGCGACAGCCCGGTGCTGATCGACCAATACCTGCGCGATGCGATCGAATGCGACGTGGATGCGCTGTGCGACGGCGAGCAAGTGGTGGTCGCGGGCGTGATGCAGCATATCGAGGAAGCCGGGATCCATTCGGGTGACAGCGCCTGCACCCTGCCGCCCTATAGCCTGCCGCCGATTATCATCGCCGAAATGGAGCGCCAGGCCGAGGCGCTGGCGATGGCGCTGGGCGTTAAAGGCCTGATGAACATCCAGTTCGCGATCAAGGGCGAGGATGTTTATCTGATCGAGGTTAACCCGCGCGCCAGCCGCACAGTGCCATTTGTCGCCAAAGCGATCGGTCAGCCGGTGGCCAAAGTCGCTGCGCGGGTAATGGCGGGCGAAAAGCTCTCCACCTTCCCGCCGTTCAAACGGACGTTCGACTATATGGCGGTAAAAGAAGCGGTGTTCCCGTTTGCGCGCTTCGCCGGGGTCGATCCGGTGTTGTCGCCCGAAATGAAATCGACCGGTGAGGTGATGGGGATCGATGCCACCTTCCCGATTGCCTTTGCCAAATCGCAATTGGGCGCAGGCACGCGGCTGCCCGAAGGCGGGGTGGCCTTCGTCTCGGTCAAGGATAGCGACAAGCCGGTGATCCTGCCGGCGGTGCGCCAGCTGATCGAACAGGGCTTTAGCGTGATCGCCACCGGCGGCACTCAGCGCTATCTGGCCGAGGCCGGATTGCCGGTTGAACTGGTCAACAAAGTGGCAGAGGGCCGCCCGCATATTGTCGATAAGATCATCGACGGCGATATTGCGCTGATCTTCAACACCACCGAGGGCTGGCAGAGCCTCAAAGACTCGCAATCGATCCGCGGATCTGCGCTCACCGGCAAAGTTCCCTATTACACCACGGCGGCGGCTTCGGTGGCGGCAGCGCAGGCAATTACGGCTTTGAACGGCGCAAAGCTTGAAGTGCGCTCGTTGCAGGATTATTATAGCAACTGAACAATCGCGTACTCCCGACATCGCGACTGGCCTGACTCGTTGCCATACCGGCGCGGGGTGGGGGTCCAGTCCCTTTGAACGGCTGCGGCAGGAGGTAAGTAAAAAATGGCAAGTGTCGAAAAGCTGCCGATGCTGGCGGAAGGCTATGAACGCCTGATCGCTGAGCTGAAGGCGCTGCGCGAGGAGCGGCCCAGGATCGTTGACTCGATCGAGGAAGCCCGGGCGCATGGTGACTTGTCAGAAAACGCCGAATACCACGCGGCCAAGGAACGCCAGGGGCAGGTCGAGATGATGATCTCTGACCTTGAAGACAAGGTTAGCCGCTCGCAAATCGTCGATCCAACCACGTTGTCGAGCGAAAAGATCATCTTTGGGGCGACAGTCAGCCTGCTGGACGATGATGACAAGCCGGTGCGCTACCAGATTGTCGGGCCGTATGAGGCCGACGCCAAGATTGGCCGGATCAGCTACAACTCGCCGCTCGGCAAGGCATTGATCGGGCGCCGCGAGGGGGACGAGATCGAAGTGACAGTGCCTTCGGGCGACAAGTTCTATGCGGTAAAGAAGATCGAGTTCGTTTAACCGTACGTCGTCCCGGGCTTGATCCGGGACCGCTGGCCGATAGGGGCAGCCTATGATCGCTAGCGGTTCCGGATCAAGCCAGGGACAACGGGATTACCGCTTCAACATATCTGGCATCAGTAAGCGATGTAGGTGCACTACCACGTACTTCATCTCAGCGTCGTCGATTGTCCGCTGCGCCGCGCTGCGCCAGGCTTCCTCGGCGCTGGCGTAGTCGGGATAGACTCCCACAAAATCCATCGTTTTAAGATCGCTGAACTCCAGCGTTTGCGGATCGGTAACCCGCCCGCCGATCACGAGATGCAGTTTCTGGTCGCTCATCTGGCAATTCCCGGGAGGGGTCGATGTGCGCCCATAGGCAGCCTGCGCAGTCGGCGCAAGCGGGGGTTTCCTGCTATTTGCGCAGGCGCCCGGCGATCTTCATCGCCTCTCCTGCCAGTCGCATACCCCGGCTCCGCGCGCTTTTGCTAGCGTTGACGGTGCGCTGACGCAGGGGTGCGGTAGTTTCATCAATTATGGTGAGCCCGTCTTGCGCAGCTTCTCGGGCTGCTTCTCGCGCCTGCTTGCTGAACGCCACGCCAAGTTCTGCGGCAACGGTTGCCGCGCCCATCGCGCGCCGTCCAGCCTTGCCCAACACATTGCGCGGCAGCAGAGCCGCAACCAGCACCCCAACGCCCAATCCGGCGGCCATCGCCAGCCACGGATATTCTTTGGCGAGCGAGCGATAATCTTCAGGCGGCCACGCATCGGGCAGCGGATCTCGGTGAGGTTTGGCAGGATATTTGCCTCCGTCACGCTGGAGGCGTTCTTGCGAGGCGGCGATGCGTTTGGCGATGCGATCTTGGCGCGGATCGGTTTTGCTCACGGTAGATTACTCCTCGTCGGACCAGACATCCTGATCATCGACATGATCGGTTTCAGGCGAGTGACCGAACAATCGGCCCACCAATTTGCCCAAGGGGTTACGCAATAACCAAACCAGCAGGAGTGCAATGGTTCCCGCCACGATCGGTTTGTTTTCATTGACGACCGCAATTCCGCTGATGACCGCCTCATCGGCTTTTTGGATCACGCTATGTTTAATCCGCCCACCGATTCCGCGAGCAGACAAATCGGCTTTGATCTGCGCGAGGTCGGCGTCGAATAATTGCCGCGCGACGCGGCGCTGTGCACGGTCATTGCGAAGGCGGGTTTCGGCAACGGTCATGGGGTTGCGTCTTCGCGTTCAAGCGCCGCTGCCATGCGGCTCCAGCGCTTGAATGCAGCAAGCCCGGCAAGCCCGGCCAAAACCAGCAACAACAGCACCATTAACCCTGTGGCGGCGAATATTCCGATAAGTGCGCCGAGTCCGATCAAAACCCCGATCACGGCGGCCATAAGGGCAAAGAACACAAGCACCAGCGCCAAAGCGCCCCACCCAGTCACGCCCTTGATCCCAGCACCGGCAACAGCCGCGCGTGATTTCTGGAAGGCTAGTTCAGCTTCGAGTAAAGTACGCCCATCTGTGATCAAATGCTTTACGTCGTCCA
The DNA here is from genome assembly GCA_043758955.1 of Novosphingobium sp. Taxonomy (GTDB): domain Bacteria; phylum Pseudomonadota; class Alphaproteobacteria; order Sphingomonadales; family Sphingomonadaceae; genus Novosphingobium. The sequence goes on from JAYVML010000241.1 coordinate 6,190, forward strand.
CCAGCGAGCGCTCGACAGCGTCGCCTGTGGAAGGCTTGATCAGGGGCGGAGGGGCATCGTCCATAGCCAGAAGACAAGACGCATAGGCACGCGCCGTGTCAATCGGTGAGCATCAATCCTCTGACGATCCACCCCGGAACAGGCGAGCCAAGAAGAACCCGGCGACAGCTGCAATCCCAACCGCAAGACCGGGGCTTTTGCGCACGAATTCTTTGGCGTCATCGCCTAGCTCACCAAGATCTTTCGAATCGATCTTGGCTGCAGTTTCCTGCATTGATCGCGCCGCGGTGCGGGCATAATCGCCGTAACGCGTACCGAGCTTGGCATCGATCGTTCCAGCATTTTCCGAGACAATCTTACCCAGATTGGCGATTGCATCGCTGGTGCGGGCCTTGCCGTCCTGCGCCAGTTCGCCAGCTTTGCCCTTGGCCTGATCGGCCATCGTCTTGGCTTCCTCGACCCAGTCCCCGCTCTTCGCAGCGAGCTGTTCGCGATAGGCTCCAGCCTTTGCTTGCGCTTCCTGACCCAGCGCGGTGGCACCGGCGCGGGCTTCCTCGATTGCTTTTGAAAACTTGGCCTTGGCATTAACCGGCGACGTTTTCGCCGCGGCGGGTTTGCGTGCTGTTGGTTTGCGCGCAGTTGCCGGTTTCTTTGCCGGAGTGGCCTTTTTGGCGGCGACGGACTTGGCGGGGGTTTCAACCATGACTGTACCCTTTTTTTGGTCAAGCCCGCATAATGGGGCGCTTCACTCTATGTGGACATCAATCCCGCAGCCTTCAAGTGGTTCCCGGCAGCCGTATTATTGCAATGCATCTTGCAGCCAAGCGGTGCGCTGCTAAGGCGTCGCGCATCGTTCCGCACCGGCTGCGGCCAAGCCACCGAGGACCCGCATGACTACGATCATCGATATCCACGCCCGCGAAATCCTGGACAGCCGGGGCAACCCGACGGTGGAGGTGGATGTCTTGCTCGACGATGGCAGTTTTGGCCGCGCTGCGGTGCCTTCGGGCGCGTCCACCGGCGCCCACGAAGCGGTCGAGCTGCGCGATGGAGACAAGGCGCGCTATCTGGGCAAGGGCGTGCTCAAAGCGGTTGAGGCCATCAACGGCGAAATCACCGACGCGATTCTGGGGCTCGATGCCGAGGATCAGCGCGATATCGACACTGCAATGATCGAACTCGACGGAACCGAAAACAAAGCGCGGCTGGGCGCGAATGCAATCCTGGGCACTAGCCTGGCGGTCGCCAAGGCCGCCGCCAGCGCGCGCGGGTTACCGCTTTATTCGTATATTGGCGGGGTTTCCGCGCACCTGTTGCCGGTGCCGATGATGAACATCATCAATGGCGGCGAACATGCCGACAACCCGATCGACTTTCAGGAATTCATGATTGTCCCGGTCGGCGCGCCCAGCTTGGCCGAGGCCGTGCGCTGGGGCGCGGAGGTTTTCCATACACTCAAAAAAGGCTTGCATGAAAAAGGCATGGCAACCGCCGTGGGCGATGAAGGCGGCTTTGCGCCGAACCTGTCCAGCACCCGCGCCGCGTTGGATTTCATCATGGAATCGATCACCAAAGCCGGGTTCAAGCCGGGTACCGAAGTGGCCCTGGCGCTGGACTGCGCGGCGACCGAATTTTTCAAGAACGGCAAGTATGAAATCAGTGGCGAGGGGCTTTCGCTGAGCCCGGTCGAAATGGCGGACTATCTGGCGGCGCTGGCGCGTGACTACCCGATTTGCTCGATCGAAGATGGCATGAGTGAAGACGACTTCACCGGCTGGAAGGCACTCACCGATCTTACCAGTGACAAGATTCAATTGGTCGGCGACGACCTGTTCGTGACCAATCCCAAGCGGATCAAACTGGGCATAGACCAGGGCTTGGCCAATTCGGTGCTGATCAAGGTCAACCAGATCGGCTCGCTATCGGAAACGCTGGACGCGGTCAGCGTCGCGCAGCGCGCCGGCTATACTGCGGTGATGAGCCACCGTTCGGGCGAAACCGAAGACACCACGATTGCCGACCTGGCGGTGGCGACCAACTGCGGTCAGATTAAAACGGGCAGTCTCGCGCGTTCGGATCGGCTTGCCAAGTACAACCAGTTGATCCGCATCGAGGAAGAGCTGGGCGATGCGGCGCGGTATGCCGGGGCTGGGGCATTCGCGCGGCACGCCTGAGCATCAATCCTTAGGAACAGCGAACTGCATAAGGCCCGCAACAGGCAGCTTAACAGGCGCACTGCCGGGTGCCTGACGATATTTGGCATGCCAGAGCTGTGCGCTGCCCCAACGCCGGCCCCGCACCTAGCCATTCGGCTTGAGCGTCGGGCCAGCTACTCACGCCAGCGAGCATATCGGCGTCATCGCCGCTTGCAGACATTTTCTATTGCCGCCATGCTCCGTCCTAAGCCGTGCGAAGAACGGCGCAATCGGGCGGTTATTGCAGCT
>JAYVML010000242.1:0-2063 GCA_043758955.1 Novosphingobium sp.
ATCACGCTTCCCGAACAGGTTAGTGCGGTCCGATCTATCCTATCCGCTGCACAGGCCCCTCTCACCGCAGCGGGCGTCGCTCGCTCTTTTAAAGGCAAGCGCGCAGCAACTCTTCAGCCGGTGCTAGATGCTTTGGCGGGTATCGGAATGGCTCGTCGCCTGAAAGATGGGCGATTTGCAGCTTGAGCGGAGCGTCGAGCTTAGGCTCTAATTTGAATTTTTGCAGTGAGAACGCTGTGTCAGCGCAGAACCAACCACTGATGTTAAATTCTCGCGGTGAAAATTGTCATTTCTCAACTGCGGTCGGCAAGTCGGCTCTTGCTGCCACATAGCACGGCCCACCTCCTTACCACTACCGGATAATGACGGCTTGAGATCGACAACAACACCGCCGAGCGCGCCATGCGCAGCACCCGATCGGCCGCAAAAAGTCCTCGCCGGCTCGAATGCTGGCGGCGCAGGTTCCCCTCCTTCGTTGCCCAGAACGGAACAGAATGCCGGGTTTTGCTCTCGATTGTCGGCTCATCGCCGCCCGCCAGAATAGGCCGAACCTATCTGCCACGTTCGTCTGACAAAGCCCGCACGCGACCATTGAGTCTCAAGCCCTAGCCTATTTACGGCGGGCGTGATCCCATTCGGGCAAATACTGCTTGCCGTCCTTCTCGCTCGTGGCCGCGTCGCCAAAGCTGCGCGGCGACGGTGGTTCTTTGCCCTGACCAAGCGCGATCTTAACGGCGGCGCGTTCGCGGCTGTGCTCGGCTTGCTTGAAGCGTTTGTCGCTTGCTGCAGTGGTCATACCGACGATTGGGGTTTTCTTGCGGCTATTTGTCACGATTTCGATCCGGTGAGAGGGGTCGCCTTGACAGGCGAACCGGCGGTCGGCGGCGCTGAGACGGTGGGCCGGCCCTCCGCGCGGCTGGGGCCTGGTATTTCCTGCCCGTCTCGCACCCGACACTCGATGATAAGGGCCAAAGCATCTGCAACATTCTCAAGTGCCTCATTCGCGTCGTTGCCGAACGAGTGCACGCCAGGAATATCGAGCACGCTGGCCAAAATGGTCCCGTTGTCGTCCAGGGTTAGCGTAACTGGATATTGAAGCGTCATTTGCCGATCTGCTTGTGCAACTTATTGGATAGCTTCCCTACCACAACGATCGGCGCGAGGGGAGTCGGCCCAAGTGGGCGCAAGCACCGTGCTTCAGTCGCCGCTACCGTGCCGTCTCCCTCGAGAACGGCGACTGTCGGCGCAAGATCGAAGCCGCGTCAACCTGCGCTCGCGTGCCGTGATGCTAGACCGAGTCTGTGACGGAGATAAGGCAATCGCGGGGACACGTCGGCGCGATCGCGATCCATTTGAAGGGTGGTTGCCCCACGATACGATGAAAAACGGGCTCGCAATTGACACCGGGCCCAGCATCAAACGGGAGACAACCATGAAGCAAATGACGGTGCCTTTCCTCGCGGATCCCGCATTCAGATCATCAGTTTTAACCAAGATTAAGCTTGGCCGCATAGGGAGCGTCGAAGACCTGATGGGGGCGCTGGTCTATCTAGCTGTTTATTCCCGGCATTTGATGGGTTAGATTGAGGGTAAATCTGTCTCGCTCTGTTGTCCATATTTTGCAGATGTATTCGAAGGGAGTGAGGCCCTTGAGTGTCTTCAGTCTGCGCGCATAATTGTAGGCATCGATGAAGTCGTGGAGGTGGGCAGTCAGCTGGGCGTGGCTGTCGTAATGGTAGCGCTTGACCGTCGCCTCCTTGATCGTCCGGTTCATCCGTTAGACCTGTCCGTTGGTCCAGGGATGCTTGATCTTGGTGAGGCGGTGGTCGATCCCGTTTTCGTTGCACCGCATGTCGAACATGTGGGTTATCCAGGTGGCTGTGAAGACGCTGCGAAAGTTTGTCTTAATCCATGCCAACGTCCACAACCATTTAACCACGAAAGCCACCTTGTCGACCGCAAAACTTAGGAAGTGTTGACAAAGGGGATTCCCAAACGCGGCAATATCTGATTCAAGGTGGCTTTTGGGGAGGCTGCCTTGATCCGGGGTTTGATGAGCGACG
>JAYVML010000243.1:0-2234 GCA_043758955.1 Novosphingobium sp.
CGCGAGCTCAGCATCAAGTTCGATGGCTGGGACCGGGTAAGCTATCGGCTGACGCCGGGCGAAATCCAGGATTGCATTGACCATCTGACCGGGCAGGACTTGAAAGACATCGAGTTTGCCCAGACGCAGGTCCGCAATTTCGCGCAAATCCAGCGCGCTTCGATGCACGATGTCGAAGTTGAGACACTGCCTGGCGTTATCTTGGGGCATAAGCATCTGCCGCTAAACGCAGCGGGCTGCTATGTGCCCGGCGGCAAATATCCGTTGCTGGCCAGTGCCCATATGTCGGTGATAACTGCCAAGGTGGCAGGCGTTGCGCGGGTGGTTACTTGCGCGCCGCCGTTCGGCGGCAAGCCTGCGCCGGCGATCGTCGCGGCCCAAAGTATGGCGGGTGCCGATGAGATCTATTGCCTGGGCGGGATTCAGGCGGTGACGGCGATGGCGCTGGGAACCCAATCGATCGATCCGGTCGATATCCTCGTCGGCCCCGGCAACGCCTTTGTGGCCGAGGCCAAGCGGCAATTGTTCGGCCGGGTCGGGATTGACCTGTTTGCCGGGCCGACCGAAACGCTGATCATCTGCGATGAGATCGGCTGCGATGGCGAACTGGCGGCAACTGATCTGTTGGGCCAGGCCGAACACGGCCCGGATAGCCCCGCGATCCTGCTCACCACCTCACGCAAGCTGGCTGAAGAAACGATGCGCGAGGTTGAGCGCCTGCTGACCATCCTGCCCACGGCCGAGATTGCCGGGCGCGCCTGGACCAATTTTGGCGAAGTTATCGTGGCCGAAGATGATGCGGAGATGGTCCGGATTGCCGATGAAATCGCTAGTGAACATGTTCAGGTGATGACCGCCGACCCCGACTATTTCCTGAACCACATGACCAATTATGGCGCGCTGTTCCTGGGCAACCGCACCAATGTGAGCTACGGCGACAAGGTGATTGGCACCAACCACACCCTGCCTACCAAAAAGGCTGCGCGCTATACCGGCGGCTTGTGGGTCGGAAAGTTCATCAAGACCTGCACCTATCAGCGCGTGCTGACCGATGAAGCGTCGACGATGATCGGTGAGTATTGCAGCCGCCTGTGCGCCCTGGAAGGCTTTGCCGGACACGGTGAGCAAGCCAACATCCGGGTGCGCCGTTATGGCGGCATAAACATCCCATATGCCGGCAAGGCTCCGGCTTAGTGATCCTGCCAAAAACGCCGTCATTCCGGCTTGACGGGCGGCGGGCGATCGTCACGGGCGCGGGGCGTGGGATTGGCCTTGCAGCTGCGGCGGCACTGGCGGAGGCCGGGGCCGAAGTGACCTTGGTCGCGCGGACCGCTCTCGACATTCAAACAGCGTCTGCTGAGATCGGCGACAAAGCCAGCTTTGCCCAGCTCGACGTTTCTGACATTGCCGCAGTGGCGGCATTTTTTGCCGAACGCCCCGCCTTTGATATCCTGATTAACAATGCAGGCACCAATCGGCCCAAGCCGATGTGGGATGTGGACGCGGAAGATTTTGACGCGGTGCTGGGCTTGAATGTCAGGTCCGCGTTTTTCGTTGCCCAAGCCTGCGTAAGGCGGATGATTGCAGAGGGCATCGCTGGCAGCTTGATCCAAATGAGCAGTCAGATGGGCCACGTGGGTGGGCCGAACCGTTCCTTGTATTGCGCCTCGAAATGGGCGCTGGAAGGGATGAGCAAAGCCTTTGCACTTGATCTTGCGGCGCACCGGATCCGCTCAAACACGATCGCGCCAACCTTTATCGAAACGCCGCTGACCAAGCCCTATTTTGAGGATAACGCCTTCAAGACTGCGGTGCTGTCCAAGATCAAATTAGGCAGGTTGGGGCAAGTGGAAGACCTGATGGGAGCCATCGTGTTTCTGGCCTCTGATTCATCCGCGCTGATGACCGGAACATCAATGATCATCGATGGCGGCTGGACGGCCGATTAGTGAACGGGGTGGTGCTGTCATTGTTCCCCGTCAGCACCTATGGCACAGATTTGAGGTTGTGATTTAAGGAGAGATTGGGTCTCGTCGTAGTGACGAAGGAACGAAGATGAGACCCAATCTCTCCAAATCAAAATCGCCAGTCAAGCGCCCTGCCGAGCAGGTGGTGAAAGACATTCGGCGTGCGAGCCGGCGGCACTTCTCGGCGGAAGACAAGATCAGGATCGTGCTCGACGGCCTGCGCGGCGAGGACAGCATCGCTGAGCTGTGCCGCAAGGAAGGCATCGC
>JAYVML010000244.1:0-2602 GCA_043758955.1 Novosphingobium sp.
TGGCTGACATAAGCGCACCGCGCGATCTGGTGCTGTGCGCCAAGGGGATTGAGGCGGGCAGCGGGCGGCTAATGGCCGAAGTTGCCGCTGCTGTTTTGCCTAGCGCGCAGCTGGCGGTGCTGTCCGGGCCAACTTTCGCGCATGAGGTGGCCGCCGGACTGCCTACCGCGGTGACGCTCGCCTGCGCTGGGGGCGAGCCGCAGTGGCAGCGGATTGCCCCGCTGCTCTCGCGCCCAATGCTGCGGCCGTATTATTCGGACGACGTGATCGGTGCGGAAATCGGCGGCGCAGTCAAGAACGTACTGGCGATCGGCTGCGGGGTGGTTGATGGGCTGGAGTTGGGCCAGAATGCGCGCGCGGCTTTGATTGCCCGCGGCTATGCAGAAATGTTGCGGTTTGGACTGGCGCGCGGGGCCCGGGCCGAAACTTTGGCCGGGCTATGCGGGCTGGGCGATCTGGTGCTGACCTGTTCCTCCACCGCCAGCCGCAATTTTTCGCTGGGCAAAGCGCTGGGTGAGGGCATGTCGGCGGCCGAAGCACTGGCCGGCAAGAACAGCGTAGCCGAAGGCGCGCACACCGCCCCGGTGCTGGCCGAATTGGCGCTGCGCGACGGGATTGACATGCCGATTGTGCTGGCGGTTGCGCGGCTGCTGCGCGGCGAAGCCCCGGCGCGGCAGGTTGTCGCCGAGCTGCTGGCCCGCCCGCTCAAGGCCGAAGGGCCGCAAGCGTGAGCGAAGAGCAGACGGCCCAGCAGGATATCCAAGCCTTGGCCAAGGGCGGGCGGACCAATTTCTTCGGATTCCTGCTGCGCTTGCTCGGTACCGCGCCATTCCTGTTTATCGCCGGCCGCCTTTACGGCGTCGAGGCGCTTGGCGTCTATGCCTCGGCGGTGCTGATCGCCGAGCTCGCGGCGCAGCTGTGCGCGCTGGGCCAGCGGCGCGGTCTGGCGCAGCGGCTGGCCGAGGAAGGCCGCGATCCGGCGCACGCGATAGCCGATGGGCTGCTGCTGACGCTGGTGCTGTCGCTGGTGGTCGCCGGACTGCTTTATCTGATCCCCGCGCCGATGTTCCCCAGCGGGAGGTTCAGCGAATACGACCGGCTGCTGCCCTTTGCGATCATCCCAAATGCGCTGACCGACGTAATGCTGGCAGCGCTGGCCTATGGCTACAACGTCGCCGCCACGGTGCGTGCGCGCTCGTTGGTCGAACCTTGGGTGCAAACGCTGGCCGCGCTCGGGTTCCTGTGGGTGCTGCCCGACGGCGGGCTGGCGCTGGCGTATTTGCTCGCGAAATTCGCGGCTGCACTGTTCGCATTCTTCCCGTTGCTGCGCAGTGTGGGCTTGCCGCGTCAGTGGCGGCCTTCGCGTGCCCGGCTGAGCAAACTGGTCGCGCAGTCAGCACCACTGGCAGGGGCCGATCTGGTCGAATGGGGTTCGCGTCGGCTTGATCTCGCGATCCTTGGCTACCTGACGTCGCCGACCGCGGTCGGGGTCTATTTCGCGGCGCAGCAGGTCGCCTCGCTGCCGCAAAAGCTCAAAACCAGTTTTGAGCCGATCCTGGGCCCGGTGATCACCCGCAATATCAAGGAAGGCAATTACGCCGCGATCGCGCATCAGGTCTGCCAGGTCGGGTTCTGGATCGTTGCGGTGCAGGCCGGAATAGCGCTCGCGTTGGGCATTCCGGGGCCGAGCGTAATGGGGCTGCTGGGCAAGGACTTCATCGGCGGAACCGGCGCGCTGGGCTTCCTGCTCGCCGCCGAAGTGGTCGCGGCGACCGCAGTAGTGAGCGAGGCGGCGCTGGTTTATTTGGCGCGGGTGCCCAACCTGCTGATCTCGCTCGGCACTATCTCGCTGCAAGCCGTTTTGACCTTTGCCGGGATCGAAGCGGTCAGGCAGTTCAATTACAATGACAAGTTCAGCGCTGCGGCGGCGGCGGGATCGCTGGCGATGTCGCTCGGCGTCGCTTCGTTGCTCAAAGCGCGGCTGCTGGGCAAAATCCTCAACCATCCGATCAACAACTGGCGCTGGCCGCTGGTTTGGGCGGCGGTCCCGGCGGTGCTGATCGGCTTTGCAACCCAGCGGCTGCTCCCCGGCTGGGCGACGCTGGCGGTGGGCGCGCCCGCAATCCTGTTGTCGTATGGGTTCGTGATCTGGCACAAGGGTTTCGGCCCCGATGATCGGGTGCTGTTCCGCCGCAATGTCGGCGCGTGACGCAAAACTGAGGGAGCAGATGCAATGAACGAGGCACTCGCGGTGATCGAAGCGAACTGGCTGGTTTATGGCGGAGTGGCGCTGCTCGCGCTGCTGATCGCGTGGTGGCTGCTGGCGCGTTCGGGCAAGCGCACCCGCACCCGCGAATACCAGCCCGACGTGCTCGACGAAGGCGTTGCACCAGCAGCGCGCAACCAAGCGCTGATCGATGCCACTCCTGCCGCGCAAATCGTGCTGCCGTCGGCGATGTCCGACGCGCTGGGCGGAATGGGTGAAATCGTCGCTATGGCGGCGCAGGCGGAGGTTGAGGAAGCGCGCGTGGCGGAAGCAGCGCCGCCGCCGCTTCCGCCGCCCCCGCCTGCACCGGTGCCGGAGCGGCGACCCGTTGCCGAA
>JAYVML010000245.1:0-1625 GCA_043758955.1 Novosphingobium sp.
CGCAATCATGGCCGATCTGCGCGCCGGGGCCGACGGGATCACCGGCGGCCCGGCCCCGTTCGCCAAGGCCGATCGCTCGCGGTTTCTGTCCGCGCTCGACGAAGCGCTGATCCGGCTGGCGCGTAACAGCCGCTAGTCACCGCGCAAACTCTCGACAAGCCGGAGCGGCTGGGCCACACCGCTGCGCTGGCGATCCTGCCGCAACGGAGCGAAATCATGGCCAAGAGTCAGAAGAAAACGAACAAGGAAACGCGCAAACCCAAGGCCGAGAAGCCCAAGAAGAACAACGCTTCGCAGCCTTCGCAAAAAGGCGCGGTTCTCAGCGACAAGAAGTAAGTCCGCGCCCCACATGACCGCCCTGTTGGCGCCGCCAGCGCCGCAAACGCGCGCACGCACCGTGCTGCGCTGGGCGCTCGCGCTGGCCTATCTGATCGCGGGGATCGCCCACTTGCGCTCGCCCGCGGGGTTCATCCAGATCACCCCCGCCTGGGTGCCCGACCCCGCCCTGGTGATCGCCGCCACCGGCCTGGCGGAGATTGCCGGAGCCACCGCGCTGGCGGCGATCCCGCGGCTGCGCCAGGCGGCCGGGATCGGGCTGGCACTCTATGCGGTCTGCGTGTTTCCGGCCAATATCAATCATGCACTGAACCACATTGCGCTGGGCGGACGTGAGCTTGGCTGGTGGTATCACGGCCCACGGTTTGCCCTGCAGCCAGTGCTGGTGTGGCTGGCGCTGTGGACCGGCGGGGTGATCGACTGGCCGTTTCGGGCGCGGGCCTAGCGCCGAACAGCAGCCTACCGCGCCAGATCGCGCCGCCGGAACCAATCGCGGCCTGCGCCGTTGATTGGCATGGCCGAGACGGAGCTGATAATGACGCGCCACGCCCCCAGGATTGCAGCATTTGCCCTTGCCAGTATGGCGCTTGGCAGCATTTTGGCGCTCGCCACGCCGACCGATCTTCGACCGGCCCGCAATTCCAAACTTGAACAGCTGAGCGAACCGCAAATTGCCGGATATCCGGGCGCAAATCGCGTGATTGCCGGCCAGGATTCTTATCCCGTTGTCTATTCGCCGCAGTACCTCGCGGTTGCCGAACAGGCCGAGCGCGCGCGGCTCAAGCAGTCGGAAATGCCGCCATTACCGCAGCTGGGCTACGACCAACCCGATGCTGCCCGTGATGCGGCGATTGCAGCACAAGGGATTGGCGAAGTGACGGTGCGCGGTGGTGCGCCAAGCACGGCCGCTACACCCGACCAGGAACCCGGTGCACTGGCCGCGAACGAGCCGCCCGAAGGCTGATCGCGCTGCCGTCGTTTTTCGTAGACGCAGCGCGCCGATCGCGCCCGGCAGGGTGACAAAGGTTACACCCCTGTCACCCTGAATTGGGAGACGAAATCGCGCAATTGCGCGCCCGCGCCGCCCGGGTGACGGGGTAACACGCTGCGCGCCGCAGCCGCGCGGCCAATGCCGGATCACAGCTGGCGGTTGTTCGGCAGCGGATCGGGCGCGGTGTAGCGATCAGAGGCGCTAACCGCGGCGCTGTCCTGCTCGCTGCGCGCCGCTTCGGCGGCTGCGGCGTCGTAGCCCCCCGCCTCGCCCCCCACCTCGTCCGGCGCCGTGCTGT
>JAYVML010000246.1:0-5583 GCA_043758955.1 Novosphingobium sp.
CGCTTCGATCTGGCCTGCGGTCGCGGGTCGAGCCCGGGACGACGCATCACTTCACCACATCGGCCTCGTGCCACACCACGGCCTGCGCGCATTTCATCGCGCCAGCCTCCTCATCATAGGCCATCGTTGGCGAGCCGTAGAGCCGCCAGCCGTTTGTCAGCGCTTCGGACACCCGCTCGCAAAAGGCGCGGTCGTCGCGGCCAGTGAGCAGGCGGTAAATCGGGCGGTTGCCGGGGATTTGCATGATCGCGACACCTAACCGCAGGCGGGCGTTCTAGCAAATGCTTGCCGCCGCACGGCAAATCGCGCAGTCTTTGGCGCAATTTGAAGGAGAGCCGATTTGAGCCAAGCCAGCCCGGCGGTCAGCGCCAGCCCAACCCCGCGCGACCTGTTCGGCCAGCCCCGCGGGCTCTGGGTGCTCGCCGGGACCGAGCTATGGGACCGCATCTCGTTCCACGGGATGCAGGCGATGCTGGTGCTGTACATGACCGGCGACTTGCTGATTCATCCCGCGAAAGTTGCCCGCATCCTCGGCTTTTCGACCTATCGGTCGATCGTCGAAGGCATGACCGGGCCGCTTAGCGATACTGCCCTCGCGACGCAGACCTTCGGGCTTTATCTGGCTTTCGTCACCGGCCTGCCGCTGCTCGGCGGATGGATCGGCGACAAGTTCACTGGCCGCCGGCTCGCAGTTGGTTTGGGCGCCATGTTGATGACCGCCGGGCATTTTTGCCTCGCGTTCGATCCCTCTTTCCTGATCGCGCTGTTGCTCCTGATGACTGGCGCCGGCTTCCTGCGCGGCAATCTTTCTGCGCAGATCAAGTCACTTTACCCCGACGGCGACCCGCGCGAGGTCAATGCTTTCCAGTATTACTACCTCGCGGTGAACGCCGGGGCGTTCATTGCCCCGATTGTCAGCGGCTCGGTCGCTGCGGTGTGGGGCTGGCACGCCGGGTTCGGGGTCGCCGGCTTCGGGATGTTGATCGGGCTGATCGTTTATCTGGCCGGGAGCAGTACGCTGCCCGCAGACCGGATTCGCCCCAAGACAGGAGAGAAAGCCCCGCGCCGTCCGCTCACTCCGGACGAACGCCGCCGGGTCTTGGGTCTGCTGCTGCTGTGGCCGGTCGGGGTGTCATTCTGGATTGCTCAGGCGCAGATCTGGAACGTCTACAACATCTGGCTGCGCGATCACGTAAACATGACCGTGGGCGGTTTTGCAGTTCCGGTGCCCTACATGCAGTCGCTTGACGGCCTCGCCCCCGCGGTATTCACCCCGCTCGCGCTGTGGGTCTGGGCGCGGCAGGCGCGGCGCGGGCGCGAGCCCGATGAATTCGTCAAGATCGGCCAGGGCATGATCCTGTTCGCGCTCAGCGTCGCGCTGCTCGCCACCGGGCCGCTGCTGGCCGATGCCGCGGGGCGCGCGCCGCTGTGGATGCCGGTGCTGTTTCATGTCATTTCGAACTACGGCGCGATCTATGTCGCGCCGGTGCTGCTGGCGCTATTCGCCACCCGTGCGCCTGAACAGTGGCGGGGCACTTTGGTGGGGGTCAACGCCTTGTCGATTTCGGCGGCAAGCCTGATCAGCGGACGCATGGGCAGCCTTTACGAGCAGGTCTCGCCCTCGGCCTTCTGGCTGGTCAATGCCGCGATCTGCGGCGGTGCGGCGGTGTTCATCCTGCTCGCGCGCGCCTTTTACAAGCACATGCTGGCGCGCAGCAATGCCGAAGACGTCCTGCCACTTCCGCCCAAGGGGGAGGCGGTCCAGATCGCCGACTAGAGGATGTATTTGGACAGATCAGTATCCTTTGCCAGCCCGGCCAGTCGCTCGCGCACATAGGCTTCATCCACCATCACGGTATCACCGCTGCGGTCCTCGGCTTCGAAGCTCAATTCTTCGAGCAGCTTTTCCATAACGGTCTGCAACCGCCGCGCGCCGATGTTTTCGATCGCTTCGTTGACCTGCGCGGCGATCCGGGCGACTTCGCGCACCGCGCCGGGGGTGAACGCTATCGTCAGCTTTTCGGTGCCCAGCAGCGCAGTATATTGCTCGACCAGATTGGCGCGGGTTTCGCTAAGGATGCGGACGAAGTCATCCTCGCTCAGCGCTTGCAGTTCGACTCTGATCGGCAGGCGCCCTTGCAATTCGGGCAACATGTCGCTGGGTTTGGCGATGTGGAACGCGCCCGATGCGATAAACAGCACGTGGTCGGTTTTCATCGGGCCGTACTTGGTCGCCACGGTGGTGCCTTCGATCAGCGGCAGCAGATCGCGCTGCACCCCTTCGCGGCTGACCGAGCCGCCGCGCACATCGCTGACCGCGATCTTGTCGATCTCGTCAATGAACACAATCCCGTTGGTTTCGGCGTTGTGCAGCGCGACCCGGGCGACGTCGTCCTGATCCATCCGCTTTTCGGCTTCTTCGTCGACCAGTTTGGCCCAAGCTTCGGGCACTTTCAATTTGCGGCGCTTGAGCGCCTGCTTGCCCATCGCCTTGGACATCATATCGCTGAGGTTGATCATCCCCATCTGGCCGCCCATTCCGGGCATCTCGAAAGAGCCCGAGGGGGTATCTTCGACCTCAATCTCGATCTCGGTGTCGTCCATCGCCTTTTCGGTGATCCGCTGGCGAAAGCTCTCGCGGGTGGCTTCAGAGGCACCATCGCCGACCAGCGCTTTCAGCAGCCGGTCCATCGCACCCTTCTCGGCCGCGTCGCGCACCGCCTCACGGCGGCGGTCCTTTTCGAGCCGGATCGCTTCTTCGACCAGATCGCGCGCGATCTGTTCGACATCGCGCCCGACATAGCCGACCTCGGTGAACTTGGTCGCCTCGACCTTGACGAATGGCGCCTCGGCCAGTTTGGCCAGCCGCCGGCTGATTTCGGTCTTGCCGCAGCCGGTCGGCCCGATCATCAGGATGTTTTTGGGCGTCACCTCGTCGCGCAGTTCGGGCGAGAGGCGCTGCCGCCGCCAGCGATTGCGCAGCGCCACAGCGACGGCTTTTTTGGCGTCGTTTTGCCCAATGATATGCTCGTCGAGCGCAGCGACAATCGCTTTGGGGGTCAGGTTGTCTTGCATGGCGTTCTCACAACATCCGTTCGCCTCGAGCGAAGTCGAGAGGCCGCGCGCGGTGTCTCGACTTCGCTCGACACGAACGGGTTTGGTTCAAGATTAGACCGATTCAACGGTGACGCGGTCGTTGGTAAACACGCAGACCTCGGCCGCCACAGCCATCGCGCGGCGCGCGATCTTTTCGGGGTCGGTTTCATAATCGACCAGCGCCTTGGCGGCGGACAGCGCATAGTTGCCGCCCGAGCCAATCGCCGCGATGCCCTCTTCGGGTTCGAGCACGTCGCCGTTGCCGGTCAGGATCAGCAGCACATCCTTGTCGGCCACGATCATCAGGGCTTCAAGATTGCGGAGATATTTATCGGTGCGCCAGTCCTTGGCCAGTTCCACCGCAGCGCGCATCAATTGCCCGCGGTGCTGCTCCAGCTTTTTCTCAAGCCGCTCGAACAGCGTGAAGGCATCGGCGGTCGCTCCGGCAAACCCGGCGATCACGCTACCATCACCAAGCCGGCGGACCTTTTTGGCGTTGGGCTTCATTACGGTGTTGCCCATCGAGACCTGGCCATCGCCCGCGATGACGGTCTTGCCGCCCTGCTTCACGCCGATGATCGTGGTGCCGTGCCACTGAACCCAATTCGATCCGGGCCCGTGGCTATCGTTTGTAGTGTTCATGCACTGCAATATGGCAATTGCAATGCAGGGTTCAAGCTAGCTCCCGTTCGGGCCGCCCGGTCCGCCACCTTGGCCGCCCTGACCGCCTGCGCCGACCTGGCCAATATTGCCGAACAGGTCTTCCAGGAAGCCACGGTTGCGGCCAAGCGTCGGGGTCTTGTCGCCATCGGGATCGATCCGGGCAACCTTTTCCATGCCGGAACGCTCAACCGCGGTGACATTGCCCTTGTCGTCGAACATTATGTGGACCAGCAGATTGTCGTGGGCACGCGGCGCGCTGAACGCGGACTGCCGGGTGTTGGTCGAGACATAGTACCAGTCCCGCCGCCCGAACTGACTGATGAAACTGGGCCGGCCAAGCATCTTTTCAACCGAGGTGCGATTGTCGACCCCGGCCTGAACCGAATCAAGCAGCGGCCCGTCAACCAGATAGCCACGGTGATCCTTGATCGAAGAACAGCCGCTCAGCCCCATGGCGAGCGTCGCTCCTGCCAGCATAAGTCCAGTAACTCGCCCAGTAACCCGCATGCTATTTATCGCTCCGTCGGCGTGCCCGGCATTGAAGGGCGCGCCCATGTGATCTATCGCGGGCCAGCCTTAGGCTGCCTTGCCGCGCTGCGCAATAAGGCCGCTTGGGGTGCCCGCGTTTAACGCCAACTGAATGAAAGGCCGCGCGCACTATGGCGCTGTTTGACCGCCTGCTGGGGCGCAAGCCCGACCAAACCAACATCCGGCCATTGTGGCACCGCGTGGTGGAAATCGCGCGCGAGCCGCAGTGGTATGCCCCTGGGGGGATCGCTGACAGCGTGCCCGGCCGGTTCGATGCGATCACGATCGTGCTCTGCCTGGTGCTGCTGCGGATGGAGGCGAGCGAGCCGGTGCGTGGGCATACCGCGCGGCTGACCGAACTGTTCGTGGCCGACATGGACGGCCAGCTGCGCCAAAGCGGGGTCGGCGACGTGGTCATGGGTAAGCACATGGGCCGCCTGATGAGCGCGCTGGGCGGCCGGATCGACGCCTTCCGCGCCGGCTTGGCTGAGCCGGACGACGCGGTGCTGGCCGCTGCAGTGGAACGCAACATTACCTTGAACGAGGGCTCTGACACCGCTGCGGTGGCGCACTCAATGCGGGTGCTTGCCGCTACGCTGGCTCAGACCGACGACACCGCGCTGCTGGCCGGGACAATAGCGCGGTGAGCGAGCTGACCCGAATGATCGACGCGCGCCAGCTGCCGCCTGATCCGATAGAGGTCAGGGCCAGCGCCGAGGAATGCACTGCGTTGGCGCAGCGCTTTGGTCTGGTCAGGGTCAAGCACCTGAGCGCGCGGATCACGCTGACCCGCGACGGGCCGACCGTGCGCGCCGCCGGGCAGCTCAACGCCGATATCGTGCAAGGCTGTGCGATTTCAGCCGAAGACCTGCCGGTGCGGATCCATGAGCCGGTAGCGCTGCATTTCGTGCCTGCCAATTCCACCCCGGCAACCGATGCCGAGGTCGAACTCGCTGCCGAGCAGCTCGATCAGATCGAGATGGACGGGCACCAGTTCGATCTGGGCGAGGCGCTGGCGCAAGGGCTGGCGCTGGCGATTGATCCTTACGCCGAAGGTCCGGGTGCAGTGGAAGCGCGGCAGAAGCTGGCCGAGCAGGAACCCAGCGGCCCATTTGCGATGCTGAAGAAGCTGCTCGAAGGCTAAATTCAGAACGGGATATCGTCGTCCAGATCGTCAGCGAACCCGCCGCCGCCGACATTGCTGCCGCCCGAGCGCTGACCGCCGCCCGCCGAACCGCCGGAACTGCCACCTCCGCCGAAGTCACCCCCGCCCGAGCGCTGGCCCCCGCCACCGCC
>JAYVML010000247.1:0-11203 GCA_043758955.1 Novosphingobium sp.
CCGCCAATGCCGACCAGGATTTCGGCGCGCGAACCTTCAAGGCGCATGGCCCCTTTGAGGAACGACAGGCTGGAGAAGAAAGCGGTGTACCAGATCAGCGTCAGCCCCACCGCCACGCCGAACAGCGCGACAAAGATGCGCTTGGCATTGCCCGGATATGTGAAGCTTTCGACGAATGGATTGCGCGATGTTTCCCCGGCAGCCTTCATCGCTTGAAAAACCGGGCTTTCTGAAAGTTTGAGCCGCATCCACAGGCTTACTGCGAGTAGAATAAGCGACAGCAGAAAAGGCACGCGCCAGCCCCAGGCCTCGAAATCAGCCGGGGGAATGAACGTCCGGCAAGCAAGCACCACCGCAACGCTGAGCACAAACCCGCCCACCACGCTGGACTGGATGAAGCTGGTGTACCAGCCGCGGCGGTTGGCCGGGGAATGCTCCGCGACATAGATTGCCGCGCCGCCATATTCGCCGCCAAGCGCCAACCCCTGCATGATCCGCAGCAGGATCACGATCACCGGTGCGGCCATGCCGATCGATGCGGCGCTGGGCACCAGCCCCACCCCGGCGGTGGCGATGCCCATCAACGTTACGGTGACCAGAAAAGTGTATTTGCGTCCCAGTCTGTCTCCGAGAAAACCGAACAGCACGGCCCCGAGCGGGCGAAACCCAAAGCCGACCGCGAAACCGGCCCAGACCAGCAGCAGTTGCAGCGTGACGTTATCAGCCGGGAAAAACGCCTTGCCGATCAGTGCGGCCAGCGTGCCGTAGATAAAAAAATCGAACCACTCGAAGATCGTCCCAGCCGAAGAGGCGAGGATGACCAGCCGCATATCGGCCGCGCTGGGCTCAATCGGCGCGGTCGCTGCCAGCGTCGTCATATGGTCGTCTCCCAGAGTTTACGGCGCATCTCTAGCCATGCGGCGCCAAGGCGACAAGCGCGGCGCGCCATGCCAGCAGGATCGCCCCGTGCCGCGCTGGATAGTCCCGCGCGGGCGCAATTGCGGCAAAATCTGGCCATACAGGCAAAGTGCCGCCCGCCAGCCACTGCTCAATTTCACTTATTGCAGTGATCAAGTCTGCCTGATCTTTGCCCGGCGCGGCTGCGGCAAAAATCGCTGCCGCTGCCTGTCCGATCGCGCAAGCCTGTGCGCGCAAACCAATACGGGCGATCTTGCCAGCGCTGTCGGAGGCAATTCCCAGCTCGATCACGCTACCGCAGGTAGCCGCCCGCGCCGATCCGCGCTGCGGCAAGTCTGCGCTTAGCGGATAACCAGCCAGCGATGTCGCCAGAGCGAGCACTTGTTCATTGTATAGCACCGCGGTGCTCACTTGCTGATCAGGGAATCGGTTGCCTTGCGCTTGATCTGATCGCGTGTTGCCGCTTCGGCCGCCTCGCGGCGGCGCTCCCCAATCATCTTGACCAGCGCCTCGCTGGCCGAATTAACGAACGGATACGACCGCGAATCAGTAATCCACTGCGGGCGGCCGCCCACCCCCCAGATCGTGTCATAGCCCAGCACCAGCACCGAAAAGGCCAGCACGGTGATGACCATGCCCTTGATCGCGCCAAACCCGAACCCGATCAAACGGTCGATCGGGCCCAGCACGGAACTGCGGCTGGCCGAACCAAGCCGGTCCGACAGAAGTTTGACGATCGCGTAGGGCACCAGAAGCAGGATTGCGAACGCCAACACCGAGGCACCACTCTCGGTACCGACATACTGGACCAGTTCCGCGCTAAGCGGGGTGTGCAAGTTGTGAATCGCGACCAACGCCAGCACCCACGCCGCCAGCGCGAAGACCTCTTGCACAAATCCGCGCATGAAACCGGTGATGGCGCCAAGCCCCACCAGGAGCAAAACTGCAATGTCAAATCCGGTCATGGCCGCGAAACTAAGCGCCGCCCATTATCCGGTCAACGAGATTTGGCAGCAAGGCCAGCCCGGCATAACGCGTGCCCTTGGCCTTGCCGGCTAGATCGGCCGGGCCGCAGGCGCTGCCAAAGCCCAATTTGGCTGCTTCGCGCAAGCGGATCGCGCCGTGCGCCACCGGGCGGATCTCCCCTGCCAGGGAGACTTCGCCGAACCACACCCCGTCGGCGGCCAGCGGTTTATCGGCTAGGGCCGAGACCAGCGCAGCGGCAACAGCCAGATCGGCCGCTGGATCGACCAGACGGTAACCGCCGGCGACGTTCAGATAGACTTCGGCCGAGGAAAAGTTGAGCCCGCAGCGCGCCTCGAGCACCGCCAGCAACATCGCGAGCCGCCCACTGTCCCAACCCACCACCGCCCGGCGCGGAGTGGCCCCGCTGGCCAGCCGCACGATCAGCGCCTGAATTTCGACCAGCACCGGCCGGGTGCCTTCTATTGCGGGGAACACCGCACTACCAGGCAAAGGTTGCTCGCGGCCCGACAGGAACAACAGCGAGGGATTGCCGACCTCGGCCAGCCCCTGCCCTTCCATCGCGAACACCCCGATCTCATCCACCGGGCCGAAGCGGTTTTTGATCGAACGCAGGATGCGGTATTGGTGACTGCGCTCACCCTCAAAGCTCATCACTACGTCAACCATGTGTTCAAGCACACGCGGCCCAGCGATACTGCCGTCTTTGGTGACATGCCCGACCAGCACCAGCGCCGTGCCGCTTTGCTTGGCATAGCGAATGAGCTCGAACGCCGACGCGCGGACTTGGCTGACCGTCCCTGGCGCGCCTTCGATCTGGTCCGAATGCATCGTCTGGATCGAATCGATTACCAGCAGCGCAGGCGGCGGTATTCCTGCCAGAGTAGTCAGGATATCGCGCACCGAAGTTGCCGCAGCAAGCAGGATCGGAGCATTGCCCAGCCCCAGTCGGTCAGCTCGCAGCCGCACCTGCCCGGCGGCTTCTTCGCCGCTGATGTAGACTGCGGTCTGCCCGCGTTGGGCGAGTGCCGCAGCTGCTTGCAACAATAGTGTGCTTTTCCCGATGCCCGGGTCGCCGCCCATCAACACCGCGCTGCCCGGTACCAAGCCGCCGCCCAACGCGCGGTCAAACTCGGCCAAGCCGGTCGATTGCCGCACCAGCGGTTCACCGGGCGCATCGAGTGCTTCGAACATGATTGCCCGGCCCCCCGACGACAAATCGTGCTTGGCCGAAAACACGGTAGCTGGGGCTTCCTCGGCGAGCGTGTTCCATTCGCTGCAATCGGCGCACTGACCTTGCCAACGGTGCGCAACGCTGCCGCAGGCCTGACAGATATAACGGCGTTTTGTCTTCACCATACTCCGGCTTAATCAGAACGTAACAGGAACGCAATCTCTACTTGGAACGTGCGCGCAATTCACTGGCGAGGATTTCAACCGCTTTGGTCAAGGCGACGACTTCGGTTTCCCGCAGCAGATCGAGCTTTTGGTGCAACAGTTCGATTTCCAGTTCGGCCTTCACGTTTACCCGGTGATCAGTTTCAGCCTTGGCCCGATCAATGTCCTGCTGCCGGTTTTGGCTCATCATAATGAATGGTGCAGCATAGGCCGCCTGGAACGACAGCGCGAGATTGAGGAGGATAAATGGATAAGGATCCCAGTGGTTTACCCAGGCACTGATGTTTAGCGTCAGCCAGGCGACCAAAATGGTGCTCTGAATAATGATAAACCGCCACGACCCCATTGTCGCAGCGACGATATCGGCAATCCGCTGCCCCGGCGTGAGCGCGAAGTCATCGATGACGGAGGGGGAGTTTCGATATTTGCGACGCGAAGTCCGCATGCCGCTGCGTGAGGTTTTCTTCGTCTTTACCATCGCAGTCACCTTACGCCTTGCTTTGCCAATTCGTTATCGTCAGTTGTCACCATGCGCCAGAAGGAACTGAGGATTGCACTGGTGTGCTACGGCGGGGTGAGCCTGGCGGTATATATGCATGGGGTGATCAAGGAGCTGTGGAAACTCGCTCGCGCCAGCCGCGCGCATCACGGCGGCGCGCCCATGGAAAGTGGCACCGAAGCCGTCTACCTTAAGCTGCTGACCCGGATCGAGCGCCAGTCAAACCTGCGGCTGAAAGTGATGACCGACATTATCGCCGGGGCCAGCGCGGGCGGGATCAATGGGGTATACCTCGCCCAGGCAATTCATTCGGGACAAAGCCTTGAGCCCTTGACCGACCTGTGGCTCGAACGTGCGGATGTCGATGTGCTGCTCGATCCAGACGCCCGGCCCTGGTCGCGCTATGCCAAATTGTGGGCGATGCCGCTGGTTTATTGGATGCTCAAACGGCCGGGCAATGTCGTTTCAGTCAGCGTGGCACCCGAGACCCGCTCGGAGGTGCGCGGCAAGCTCTCGCGTCTGATCCGCTCGCGCTGGTTCGAACCCCCGTTCGGTGGCCTCGGCTTTTCGCGGCTGCTGGCCGAGGCGCTCGACGCGATGCAGCACGGTGAGACCGATGCGCCGCTACTGCCGCCGGATCACCCGCTCGATCTGTTTGTCACCGCCACAGATTTCAAGGGTCACCCCCAAATGCTGCGGCTCAATAGTCCGGCGATGATCGAGGAAAGCGAACACCGCGTGTCAATCGGGTTTCGCGGCCTGACCCCGGCTGCGGGTGGAGAGAACCTGGCAACCCCGCTCGAACTGGTTCTGGCCGCCCGCGCCACGGCCAGTTTTCCCGGGGCGTTTCCGCCGCTACAACTAAGCGAGATCGATGCCTTGGCGCGCGAGCGCGGCGACCCATGGAACAGCCGCACCGCCTTTGTCGAACGGGTGCTGCCCGAACACAGCCACCGCGGCGATACCGACGCCGTTGCGCTGATCGACGGCTCGGTGCTGGTCAACGCCCCTTTTGCTGAGGCTATGGCGGTGTTGCGCGATCGTCCGGCGCAGCGCGAGATTGATCGGCGTTTTGTCTATATCGATCCGCATCCGGACGAGATCGGCGGTCAATCCCACACCGATACGCGCGCGCCCGGGTTCTTCTCGGTGATTTTCGGCTCGCTGTCATCGATCCCGCGCGAACAGCCAGTGCGGGACAATCTGGAAGCCATTGCTGCCGCATCGCGCCAATTAACCGCACTCAAGGCCATCATTGATGCTTTGCGGCCCGAGGTTGAGGCCAAGGTGCAAAAGCTGTTCGGGCGCACACTGTTCCTCGATTCGCCGAATCTGCGGCGGCTTGGCAATTGGCGCGCCAAGGCACAGCAGGCAGCGGCGACCCAGGCGGGCTACACCTTTCAATCCTATGGCCAGGTCAAGTTCGCGCAAATCGTCGATGAACTGGGTACCACAATTGAGCATGCCGCACCCGAACTGGTGCTCGGCATGGCTGACCCCGTCTCGCAGCGGCTCGGGCGCTGGCTAGCGCAGCACGGCCTCGATCAACTCGCTGCGATCCGCGGCGGAGCCACGGCGCCAACAATCGCGTTTTTCCGCGATCACGATCTCGGTTTCAGAATCCGCCGACTGCGCCTGCTGGCGCGGCGCTTGGCCGAGGACTGGGATGACCTGGATGCGGCTATGCCAGAGGCTCGCGAGGCCGTGCGCGGCACCGTCTACCGTGCATTGGCGCTCTATTTCGAGCGCGAAACGAGCGGAGCACTGGGCGGTGATTTCGGGGCTATTGCGCGCGATTTTGACGGCGATCCCGGCACCGTACTTCGAGAAATTGCCTGGCGGCGACAATTGCCCGCGACCGATCTGATGGTCGATGGCTTGCTGGTTGAGGCGCTCGCGCAAATGCCTCGCGAACTCAAACGCCGGGTCCTGCTGACTTATCTGGGTTTCCCCTTCTATGACACCGTCACCCTGCCCCTGCTGCGCGGCGAAGGCTCAACCGAATTTGAACCCGCAAAAGTTGATCGGATTTCACCCGAAGACTGCAACACGATCCGCCCCGGCGGAGCCAATATGGTGCTGCGCGGAACCGAATTCTACAACTTCGGGGCCTTCTTCAGCCGCGCTTACCGCGAAAATGACTATCTTTGGGGCCGGCTGCACGGTGCCGAACGAATGATCGATCTGATTGCCTCGACCATGCCCAAAGGCATGGAACTCGATCAGGCCGAGCTGGAGCGCAGCAAGATCGAGGCCTTCCACGCGGTGCTCAATGAGGAACAGGACCGGCTTAAAACCGATCCCAAACTAATCCCGGGCCTGCGCGCGGAATTGGCACGCGGGCCCTGAACAGTCTCAGGCTTAGCGCGCTTCAAGCACCATGTTGAAAGGTCCGTCTGTGGCCCGCCGCACACTGGCAAAGCCGCCGCTGCGGATTACCTCGGTCAGCCGCGCCTCGCCTGCCTGCGCTCCAAGTGCGGCACCAACTTCCTGATCGAGCGAAGTGGGCACGCAGATCATCGTCGAAGCGTTGTAATAGAGCCGCCCGACCGGATTGAAGTTCTGCTCGGGCTGGTCCCCGGCAATCGGCTCGACGATCATCCAAGTACCGGTATTGCACACGATGCGCCGCATCGCGGTCGCGCAGCCCGCCGGGTCACCCATATCATGCAGACAATCAAACATCGTCACCAAGTCGAACCCGTCCTCGGTAATTTCCTTAGCTTGGGCAACTTCGAATCGCACCCGGTCACCCAACCCATGCTGCTCCGCATGACGGCGCGCTTCTTCGATTGATGGTGCGTGGAAATCATAGCCGACGAACTGGCTTTCGGGGTAGGCTTCGGCCATCAACAGCGTAGAAAACCCAACCCCGCAACCAACATCGGCGACCTTTGCGCCGGCGCGCAAGCGTGGT
The DNA here is from genome assembly GCA_043758955.1 of Novosphingobium sp. Taxonomy (GTDB): domain Bacteria; phylum Pseudomonadota; class Alphaproteobacteria; order Sphingomonadales; family Sphingomonadaceae; genus Novosphingobium. Next base: position 6,717 of record JAYVML010000247.1, read on the forward strand.
TCCACTCCATCCAGCGCCGGGATCCAGTTCTGGACGATGTTATTGACATAGCCCGGTCGGAAGAACGCGCCGGTCGCACAAAACAGGCAGCCAGCATGATCGCCCCAGCGCACCCCGGTGCCATGGCGGAAGCATTCTTCCACCTTGCCTTCGGCCTCAATCATCGCGGCGGCCATTTCAAACGCGCCGCGCAGATATACCGGACTGTCCGCCACGGTAAAGACCATCGCCTGTTCGGGTGAAATGCTGAATCGCTGACCGGCCGGATCGTAATCGATATAGCCATTGGCGGCCTGCGCCAGCAGCCACTCGCGGACGTAACGCTCATGCAGATTGCCCGCGCGTTGGGCCAGTTCGGCGGCGTTGGCGGGCCCATCCACCAAGGCATCGAACAAACCAAGCCGAAAACCGACCCGCACGGTCGGCACGCTCATCGCGCCGCCGAGGTCACCGAGCATCTTGCCGATGAACGCATTCAGCCGTTCTTCGTTGATCGCCTGCACCATAATACTGCTCCTTTGCCATGGGTTGCGACCACTGGAAAAAGACGAATTGGGCTTATGCTATCAATTAAAGGCGGGCAATGCATCCGCAAATTTCGGTGCGGTCACTCAGTGATTTCGCTCCAGGCGTCCTTGATCCGGTCAAGAAATCCTTTCGATTGCGGGGTTTCGTCGCCGGTTTCGGTTTCCTGCAATTCGCGCAGCAGCTCCTTCTGGCGCGCGCTTAGCTTGGACGGGGTTTCAACCACGACTTCGGTCACCAGATCGCCGCGCCCGCGCGCTTGGAGCACGGGCATGCCCGCGCCGCGTTTGCGCAGCTGCTTGCCGGACTGAATTCCGGCCGGGATTTCGACTGTGATGCGCTGGCCATCGAGCCCGGGAATTTCGATCTCACCGCCAAGCGCCGCAGTGGTGAAAGCAATCGGCACGCGGGTCACCAGGTTGGTCCCGTCGCGCTCGAACACCGGGTGGCGGCGGACGTGGATGAAGATGTATAGATCGCCCGCCGGCGCGCCAAATGGGCCGACCTCGCCTTTGCCCGCAAGGCGGATGCGGGTGCCGGTATCGACTCCTGGGGGAATTGCCACGTCTAGCGTTTGCGGGGTATCGACCCGGCCTTCGCCCCGGCACGAGCGGCATGGTTTCTCGATTACTTCGCCGCGTCCGTGGCAGGTCGGGCAAGTCCGTTCGACCATAAAGAAGCCCTGCTGCGCGCGAACCTGCCCGTGGCCACCGCACAGATTGCAGCGGCGCGTGCCGGTGCCCGGCTCGGCACCAGCGCCGTCGCAAGGTTCACACTTGGCGGCGACTTCGATCTCGATCGCGGCCTGTTTGCCATGGAACGCTTCGTCGAGCCCGATCTCCATGTCATAACGCAGGTCTGCACCACGCCGCGGCTGATTGCGCCCGCCGCCGCCAAATGCGCTGCCAAAGATCGTTTCGAAAATATCGCCAAGGTCGGAAAAGCCCGCGCCGCCGCCCTGCCCGCCGCCGCTCATGCCTTGCTTGAACGCCTCATGTCCGAACCGATCATAAGCCGCGCGCTTTTGGGGGTCCTTGAGGCATTCGTAAGCCTCGCTGATCGCCTTGAACTTGGCTTCAGCGGCAGCATCGCCTGGGTTGCGATCAGGATGCCAACGCATGGCGAGCTTGCGGTACGATGCCTTGATCGTCCCATCATCGGCGGTGCGCTCAATCGCAAGCTGTTCGTAATAGTCGGCTTCTACCGCCATTGCCCCATCCCGCATACAACTCCGCCGCCGTGCCAGTCAGCACGGCGGCGGGTGCATGTCATGTCCGTGATCAGCCCTTGTTCTCGTCGACTTCAGAGAATTCGGCGTCGACCACATCTTCGCCGCCTTCGGCCGCAGCCTCTGCATTCGGCGAAGCGGCAGCGGCCTGTTCCTTCTCGTAGATCGCCTGACCCATCTTCATGGCCTTTTCGGTCAGCGCCTGGGTCTTGGCGGTCATCTCTTCAGAGTTGCCACCTTCAATCGCGGTTTTCGCCTCGGCCAGTGCAGCCTCGATTTCCGACTTGAGCTCAGGATCGATTTTGTCGCCGTGTTCTGCCAGTTGCTGTTCGGTCGCGTGAACCAGACTGTCAGCGTTGTTCTTGGCTTCTGCCGCCTCACGCCGGACTTTGTCTTCGGAGGCAAACTGCTCGGCGTCTTTGACCATCTGGTCGATGTCCGCATCCGACAGACCGCCCGAAGCCTGGATCTTGATCTGCTGCTCTTTGCCGGTGCCCTTGTCCTTGGCGTGGACATTGACGATGCCGTTGGCGTCGATATCGAAGGTGACCTCGATCTGCGGCACCCCGCGGCGCGCGGCCGGAATGCCGACCAGATCGAACTGGCCGAGCATCTTGTTGTCCGAGGCCATCTCGCGCTCGCCCTGGAACACGCGGATCGTCACCGCCTGCTGGTTATCCTCGGCGGTCGAATAGGTCTGGCTCTTCTTGGTCGGGATCGTCGTGTTACGGTCGATCATCCGGGTGAACACGCCGCCCAGCGTTTCGATCCCGAGCGACAGCGGGGTCACATCGAGCAGCAGCACGTCCTTGACGTCGCCCTGCAGCACGCCGGCCTGGATCGCCGCACCCATCGCGACGACTTCATCCGGATTGACGCCGGTGTGCGGTTCCTTGCCAAAGAAGTCCTTCACCACTTCGCGCACGCGCGGCATGCGGGTCATCCCGCCGACCAAAACAACGTCGTCGATATCGGCAGCCTTGAGCCCGGCATCGGCCAGCGCCTTCTTCATCGGCTCCTTGGTGCGCTCGATCAGGCTCGCAACCATCTTTTCAAGGTCCGCGCGGGTGATCGTTTCCACCAGATGCAGTGGCGTGGTGCTGCCACCTTCCATGCGCGCGGTGATGAACGGCAGGTTGATTTCGGTCGATGCGGTGCTCGACAGCTCGATCTTGGCCTTCTCGGCGGCTTCCTTGAGCCGTTGCAGTGCGAGCTTGTCGGTGCGGAGATCCATGTTCTCCTTCTTCTTGAACTGGTCGGCCAGATATTCGACGATCACGTTGTCGAAGTCTTCGCCGCCCAGGAAGGTGTCGCCGTTGGTGCTTTTGACCTCGAACACGCCGTCGCCTATCTCAAGGATCGAAACGTCAAAGGTGCCGCCGCCAAGGTCATAGACTGCGATGGTTTTGCCGTCGTTCTTGTCGAGGCCATAGGCCAGCGCCGCAGCGGTCGGCTCGTTGATGATGCGCAGCACTTCAAGCCCCGCAATCTGCCCGGCATCCTTGGTCGCCTGGCGCTGCGCGTCGTTGAAGTAGGCCGGGACGGTGATCACCGCCTGGGTAACGGTTTCGCCCAGATAGGCTTCGGCGGTTTCCTTCATCTTCTGAAGGATAAAGGCGCTGATCTGGCTAGGCGAATAGTCTTCGCCGCCGGCCTTAACCCAGGCATCGCCATTCTTGCCCTTGACGATCGTATAAGGAACCAACTCGGTGTCCTTCTTGGTCACCGGGTCATCAAAGCGGCGGCCGATCAGGCGCTTGACCGCGAAAATCGTGTTGTCACCATTGGTCACCGCCTGCCGCTTGGCCGGCTGGCCGATCAGCCGCTCGCCATCCTTGGTGAAGGCGACGATCGAAGGCGTGGTGCGCGCGCCTTCCGAATTCTCGATAACCTTGGGCTTGCCGCCGTCCATCACGGCAACGCAGCTGTTGGTGGTACCAAGGTCGATCCCAATTACTTTAGCCATTTTAGCCTCATTCCTTGCTTGGTCTGTGACACCGCGTATTTCGTCTCCCGCATGTGCGGCAAGACGGCTCGGCGGCTCTTTATGACCGGGATATAGGAGCGGTTTTGCTTGGCACAAGGGCGGCGCCGGACTAGCGACAGGCAAAATTGTTTCACCATTACAGGATGCCGCACGTGAACCGAGCCCACCACTTTGCCCTGCCGCTGCTTGTCTTTGCGGGCAATGTCACGCTGGGCGGTTGTAAGGCCGCTGACCAGCCTGCAGCGGCTGCGAGCGACGCGCCTGCGGGAATTCCCGGCGTGACGCTAGCGGGCGCGCGGCTGGTGCTGCCGGCCGTGCCGGGCAATCCCGGCGCGGCGTACTTTGCACTCGATAACGAAAGCAAGAACACGGTTGCCGTTGTCGGCGTTGCAATAGCTGGTGCGGGCAAGACTGAAATCCACACCCCTGACATGAAAGTGGTCGATCGCGCCGAAGCCGAACCGCGCACGACGCTGACGTTCGAGCCGGGCAAGCTTCATGTCATGGTGTTCGACGTGCACGCGGATCTGAAACCCGGCAGCGAAACCGAACTGACCGTGGTGTTCGGCGATGGCGACAAAGTCTCGGTCCCGGCCAAGGTTCTGGGCGCGGGGGCAGCAGCAATGGGCGCAATGAGCGAGGCACCCAAACCCTGAACGAACTGGCGACAGGTTGTCCGGTTGGCGGCGAGCGGCCGCTGACTGCGGGCGAAGTGGCCTTGGTGCGCGAAGTCTTCGGCACCGCGAT
>JAYVML010000248.1:0-11689 GCA_043758955.1 Novosphingobium sp.
GGCAGGAACGAGGCATAGTCATCGCGCCAGACCGAGGGAGCGGGCGGACCCAGCGCGCGCCACGGCGAATCTGGGTCGAGCGCTTCGATCCGCGCGATCTGCGCAGGATCGCGGCTGACCGCGACCCAGTTGGTCGCCCAGTAATCAGTATCGCGCTGCGGATTGTCATCACGCAGTGCCGCCGCCAGGCCGCGCGCGTTTAGCTCGGCGGCGAGCGCCGGTTCAAGGTCGATGAAATTGTTTGAGATGTGGACCATCATCACGCCGTGCGGGCTGAGCGCATCGAGATAAACTCCGAAGGCTTCGTGCGTGAACAGGTGCATCGGCACCGAATCCGACGAGAACGCGTCGATTGCCAACAGATCGAAGCTGCCGCGTGGGGTCTTGGCCAGTTCCAGCCGGGCATCGCCCAGCGTTACCTTGGCCTGCGGCGCGCACAGCGGCAGGTAAGTGAATGTACCGTTGCGTGAGAGCTTCAGCACCGCCGGATCGATCTCGAATATGGTCCATTGCTGGTCGCCTTGGGCAAAGCAGGCCAGCGTTCCGGTGCCCAGCCCAAGCACCCCGACCCGCGCGCCCGGTCCGAGCAGGTCGCGGGCATTGCCGAACACGATCGCTGCGCCAGATTGCGGTCCATAGTACGCCAGCGGGATGCGGCGGCGCATGGGATCGGTCGATTGTTCGCCGTGCAGCGTGGTCCCGTGGAGCATCGTGCGCAGCTTGTCCTTGGGATAGGTGCGCACGGTATAGACCCCGAAATAGCTGCGGGTGCGCAGGCCGGCGCGCGAATCGACAATAGTATCATATCCGCCTTGCGCCAGCATCACCGCCAGTAGCAGAGCCAGCACCGACGCGCGCCACGGCACCAAGGCGAGTCCGATTACCGCCGCTGCAGCGGTCAGCGGCCAACGCAGCTGACGCGATTCGACATAGAGGTTGGCCTCGTAAAGCTGCCAGGTGAGCACCCCGCCCGCCAGCAGCAAGCCGCCCAGCGCAGCCCACCGCAAGGTGGGATCGAGCCCGGAGCCGTGCCGCCAATCGGGCAAAGCCCCGCGCGGCAGCAGCGCCGCCGCCGCGAACATCAACAGCGGGTATTCCCACACCCAATCAAATAGGGCTGGCGCAACCAGCGCGGTAAACACCCCGCCCAGCGCGCCGCCGGCCGACATCGCCAAGTAGAACGAGGTAAGCTGGTCGGCGTTGGGCCGAAGTTCATACAGCCGGGTGTGGAGCGCAGTGCAGATCAAAAACAGCAGAACTACGCTGCACACCAGCGGCACCAGCCCCATCCAGCCATAGGAAACCATGGCCATCCCGCCAACCGAAAGCATCCCCACCCAGGCCAGCGCCGAAATCACTCGCGCCGGTCCGCGCCGGTCGGCAAAGGCGACAGTGAAGCTCAGCAAATAAACCCCCAACGGCACCACCCAAAGCAGCGGCATCGCGAAAATATCGGTGGTCAGGTGCGTGGTGGTCGATAGCATCAAGCCCGAAGGCACCGCAGCGAGACTGACCCACAGGACAATTCGGAGGCGCGAAATTGCCGGACTCTTTGCAACTTGCGGTATCATGTTACCTGCTGGTTCGAGCGTTGAACAGCGCGCCCATGCGCATAGTGCGATCAGGACCAGCAGGAGGAGGTAGCCCGCACTCCACAGCCAAGCTTGCTGGCGTAGTGCCAGCCACGGTTCGGCCAGCAGCGGATAAGCGATCAGTCCGCCGAAGCTGCCCAGGTTCGACGCGGCGTACAGCGCCCACGGCTGGCCCGCATCCGGATGTGCGGCATACCAGCGCTGCATCAAAGGTGCCTGCGCCGAAACTGCGAAGAATACCGGGCCGATGCTCAGCGCCAGCAACAGCGGTACCCACCACACCTCGTTGCCGGGCGCGGCTGGAGTCAATTGCACAAGAGCAACCGGCAGGGTCAGCGCGGCCAGCGCGAACAGCCCCAGATGAACCACCGCCTGCCGCCGCAGCGGCAGCCGCGACAAGCGGTGGGCATAGTAATATCCGCCAAGCAGCAGCGCCTGATAGACCAGCATCGCGCTGTTCCAGACATTGGGCGCCCCGCCGAGCCGCGGCAGCGCCATCCGTGCCACCATTGGCTGGATCAGGAACAACAGGAAGCTGCCGGTCAGGATCGTGATGGTGAACAGAACCCGCGCAGCGCTTGTTGGCGGCTTGGCTATCAAATCTGTCACAGACCCCGCTCCGCCTGATAAATCGTGGTCGGGTTGTCGGCGGCCGGATAGTCGGGATCGGTGTAGTCAAGGTCGGCGCGGCGCTGAAATCCTAGTCGCGCCATCATCCTTGTCGACGCCGCGTTCGAATCACTCGTTTGCGAATAGACCACTGCTGCACCCAGCGGGCCAAACGCATAGCCTAGCACTGCGCGCGCCGCTTCGGTTGCCAGCCCTTTGCCCCAGAACTGCTCGCCCAGCGACCACCCGATCTGCAGGTGCCCCTGTAATTCAGCCGGTGCGTGATCGCTGTTGATCGCGGCGAGCCCGCACTTACCGGCAATCGCCTCACCGTCCTTGACCACGATCGTCCAGAACCCGGGTTCGCCTTTGGCGATTCCCTCTGCGTTACGCACGAACCCGGCCTCGACCTGCGCCGCTGTCCGCACGCCGCCCAAATGCCGCGTCACCACCGGGGTGTTAAGCTGGGTAGTCATCCATGCCAGATCGCTGCTGGCAGGCGGACGTAGGAGCAATCGGTCGGTCTCGATCATTGCGCAGCCCCGGCCCGCGTCTGCATATAGGTTCCGTGCGCGCGCTGCGGCAACATCCTAACTCAGCGCCTTCGGTCGTTCGATCGTGTAAACCACGTGGCGGCAGAGCGGGTGCTCCTTGCTGAATCGCGGATGGTCGAAATCAAGTTCCAGCCGGTGCGCCATGCCCAACCGCAGCATCAGCCCCCACGATCGCGTGTTTGCCATGACGGTCCAGGCCGCGATTCGTGCCGCAGCTGTGTTTTGCCATCCCCAAGTCAGCGATGCGTCCGCTGCTTCACGGGCATAGCCATTGCTCCAAGCATGCCGCGCTAAGCGCCAGCCAATTTCTAGTTCGTCGACGACCGGCGTTCGGGCGTGGCCGCCCCGTCGTAGTCCGCAAAAGCCAAGCAGGACGCCGTCGTTGCGCCGTTCGACGGCCCAAAAACTGTGCCCGGTCTGTTCCTCTTCGAATCGAATGTGGTCGATGACTGCATCGCTTGCAGCTTGGTCAATGGTGCCGCCAAGGTGCTGCATAACGTCTGGGTCGGAAGACATCGTGGCGAATGGCGCGTAATCTCCGGCGCGCCACGAGCGCAGCACCAGCCGCCCCGTCTCCAGCCGGAACTCAGCCACCCAGCAGCCGCGCTGCATGCGCTGCATGATAGGTCAGCACCCCCGATGCCCCAGCGCGCTTGAACGCCAGCAAAGTTTCCAGCACCAACCCGTCGCGCTCGCCTGCACCGGCTGCAACCGCCGCCTCGATCATCGCGTATTCGCCGCTGACCTGGTAAGCGAACACCGGCACCGCGAAGGTTTCTTTCACAAGGCGGACAATATCGAGATAGGGCAACCCCGGTTTGACCATCACGCTGTCCGCGCCTTCGACCAGATCGAGCTCGACTTCGCGCAGCGCCTCTTCGGCATTTCCGGGATCCATCTGATAGGTTTTCTTATCACCCTTGAGCAGCCCGCGCGAACCCACGGCGTCGCGGAACGGACCATAAAACGCGCTGGCATACTTGGCAGCGTAACTCATGATCTGGACGTTGTGATGCCCGGCCTCTTCAAGTGCCGCGCGGATCACGCCGATCCGCCCATCCATCATGTCCGACGGGGCGATCACGTCTGCTCCGGCGGCGGCCTGGTTGAGGCTTTGCCCGATCAGCACCTCAACCGTGGCGTCGTTGGCCACGTAGCCCGCCGCATCGACCAGCCCATCCTGCCCGTGGCTGGTATAGGGGTCGAGCGCGACATCAGTCAGCACGCCGAGCCGGTCGCCGCACGCCGCCTTGATCGCGGCAATTGCGCGGCACATCAAGTTGTCGGGGTTAAGCGCTTCGCCGCCGTCCTCGCTGCGCCGGTCGGGCTGGGTATTGGGGAACAGCGCCACGCAAGGAATGCCCAGCGACACGGCTTCTTGCGCTCGCGCTACCACCAGATCGACCGACCAGCGCGACACCCCCGGGAGCGAACCGATCGGCTCTTCAACACCGCTGCCGCCGGTTACGAACAGCGGCCAGATCAGATCGGCCGGGGTCAACACCACTTCACGGTGAAGCGCGCGGCTCCAAGCCGAAGCACGGGTGCGGCGCAGTCGGGTGGCGGGGAATTGACCGGTCATGCGCGCCGGACTAGCGGGAAATTAGCCGCGGTGGAAGCGTGCGCCCGCCTTCACCCACCCAGCCGGTCGATTTCGCGGCGCGGGGCAGAGCCGGATGCGGCTTGACGCGGGGCGAGGCTAACCATGGCTGCGCCCGCCTTGACCGCCTTCAATTGCGCCAGCCGGGCTTTGTACGCAGCCAGCTCGGCCGGATCGACCCGATTGGTTACGGTAAAGCTGACCGTCATCGGGTTCACCGGCACGCCGCCGCGATAAAGCTCATAATGCAGGTGTGGTCCAGTGGACAACCCGGTCGAGCCGACATAGCCGATCACCTGACCCGCGCGGACATGGGTGCCGGGACTCACCGCAATCCGGCTCATGTGACCATAACCGGTGCCGAACCCGCCGCCGTGTTCCAGTTTGACGAAATTGCCGTGCCCGCCGTGCCACCCGGCAAAGACCACCGTCCCATCGCTGACCGCGTAGATCGGTGAGCCGTAGGCCGCGCCGAAATCGATGCCGGCGTGAAGCCGCGAATAGCCCAGGATCGGGTGGCGGCGCATGCCGAAGCCCGAAGTGATATGCCCGCCGACGACTGGCATGATTAACCCGGTGCGCTGCTGACCCATACCCGAGGCTTCGAAGAACTGACCGTCGGTGCCCCAGCGCAATAACTGCGCCTGCGCCTGGCCATCACGTTCGAGACCGGCATAGAGCAGTTCGCCGACTTGACTCTCGCCGCTGGCTGCGCGGCGATAGGAAATGATGATGTCGAAGGTATCGCCTGGTTCGATCGCGCTGTCGAGGCTGAGGTGCTGGTCGAGCACTTCGAGATATTGCTGGATCGCCTCGATCGGGGCTCCGGCAGCGCGCGCCGAAAGGTAGACGCTGGTGCCCACGGAGCCGCGGATCCGCAGCGGGGTCGTATCCACCGCGATCGTCTGCTGATGCAGCTGGAGCTGGCCACCGCCGCGGCTGATCGTTACGTCGAGATCGAACCGCGCGCGAAACGCCAGATGTTCGAGCAACCGCGCATTGCCGTCCGCGCGGCCGAGTGCAATATCGAACTGGGTTCCCGGCGCGATCTGTCCTGTCGGGATCACACCGCTCACCAGCCGGTTGACTGCGGTGGTATCCTCGGCGCTTAACCCGGCGCGCGCCAGCATTCCGGCCAGCGTATCACCTTGGCCAAGCGTGGCGACGAACTGCACCCGGCTGCGTTCGGGCATGCCGGCAGCAGGCTCCACGGCGGCGGTCGGGGCCATGTGACGGCCACTATCACCGCCCAGCGCGAGCGGCTGAATCATTTGGCTGCGGAATTCCTCGCGCGCGCTCGAATCGAGCGGCATCGCTGGCGGCGCAGAAATGGCATTGGCGTCGGGCCCCAGTGCGAACGCGGCAAACATCAGGCCGAGCATCGTGGCCAGACCGCGAAACCAGCGGCGGCTTCCGATCTGTTCGGCCAGATCGGGCGCCCAATCCACTTGCGACAGATCGAGCGCGATCAAACGCGCGATAAGGGTGGAAAATGGAGGAGTGGCAGAACTTGCCGCTGCAGGTGACCCCGCTCCAGCCAACGCGGCCGGGCTGGCTTGTCCGAATTCCGGAAATGCGCGCGGCTTGAACACGTCCTACCCCCTGCGTGCAAGATTACGCCCGCTAAGCAGCCGTTTCCCTGCACCAAGGGTGGTTAATCTTCGCCTAAGGCCGCGTAATATTTGCGCTATGTCGGGCGATGGACGGCTTGCCGGACTCGGCCCGCGCTGCCACAGTCCGGCCAGTCATGCCTCAGCATTCCGGCTCCACCGATTCCTCGCGCCTCAAAGCAGTGCTCGGCCCAACCAATACGGGTAAGACTCATCTCGCGATCGAGCGACTGTGCGCGTATTCGTCGGGCGCAATCGGCTTTCCGCTGCGGCTGCTGGCGCGCGAGGTCTACGACAAAGTATGTGCTATCAAGGGCGCCAGCCACGTGGCGCTGATCACCGGTGAGGAGCGGATCGAACCCGCCCACGCGCGTTATCTGCTGTGTACCGTCGAAGCCATGCCAGTTGGCGCGGACCTAGCCTTTGTCGCGCTCGACGAAGCACAATTGGCCGCCGACCGTGAACGCGGACACATTTTCACTGACCGGCTGCTGCATGCGCGCGGCCGCGAAGAGACCATGCTGCTTGGCTCGGCCACGCTCGAACCGCTGGTCAGGGCATTGCTGCCACGCGCCGAGATCGTCTCTCGCCCGCGCTTTTCCACGCTCAGCCATAGCGGCGCGCGCAAGCTGTCGCGGATCCCACCGCGCAGTGCCATTGTCGCGTTCTCAGCCGAGCAAGTCTATGCGGTGGCCGAAATGCTACGGCGGTTTCGCGGCGGTGCGGCGGTGGTAATGGGTGCGCTCTCGCCCGAAACGCGCAATCGGCAGGTAGCATTATACCAGTCAGGCGAGGTCGATTATCTGGTTGCGACCGATGCTATCGGGATGGGGCTCAATCTCGACATCGATCACGTCGCCTTTGCCGGACTGTCCAAGTTCGATGGCCAGCGTCAGCGCCGGCTAACATCGGCTGAAATGGCACAGATTGCTGGGCGCGCCGGACGTCACCAGCGCGACGGCACGTTCGGGACGCTGGCAGGAAGCGGCAGCCACGATTCTGAATTCACCCCCGAAGAAGTGTACGCGATCGAAGAGCACCGCTTTGCCCCGCTGACCAAATTGTTCTGGCGCGATCCCGAACCCGATTGCGGCTCGGTAGCGGCGCTCATCGCCGACCTCTGCCGTCCGCCCCAGCGCGCCGAACTGGCCCCCGCCCCCGAAGCAATTGACTTAGCAGTGCTGCGCCGTTTGACGGAGGACGCAGACTTGGTGGACAGTCTGCGCGGACGCGCGCAAGTGGCCCGGCTGTGGGAGGTGTGCCGACTGCCCGATTTTCGCCAACACGGCGCGGAGGTCCACGCTCGGTTCGTCGCGCGGCTGTGGCTGGACTTGCGCGGCGGCGTGCTCGGCGAAGACTATGTGGCCAAGGCAATCGCCGATCTGGATAATCCGGCGGGCGATATCGACACGCTGCAGATGCGCATCGCGGCGATCCGCAGCTGGGCTTATATCGCACAGCGACCCGATTGGGTCCTCGCTCGTGAAGAAATGGCAGCGCGCGCCCGCGCGGCGGAAGCCCGGCTTTCCGATGCGCTGCACGCGCGCTTGACCGAACGCTTCGTCAACCGCCGCACCGCAGTGCTGATGAAGAAAGTCGGGAGGGATGCCGCGCTGCTACCCGTAACCTTGGTGGACGATCAAGTGCGGGTCGACGGCGAAGCGATTGGCCTGCTGGCGGGATTCCGGTTTAAGGTCGATCCGGCGGCACGGCTGGCTGACCGTAAGCTGTTGCTAGCGGCGGCCGAGCGCCATTTACCCGCCTTGCGCTCGGCCCGGGCCGAACAATTGATCACCGCGCTGAGTGAGCCGGCGCCGGCATTAGCGCTGACTGGAGCGACCCTGGCGTGGGAGGACGAGCCGATTGCACAGCTTAGCCCTGGCAACGCGCTGCTCCTGCCCAAGCTGGTGCTCGATCCCGCGCTTGCAGGGCTGGCACCTGATCAGCGTCGACGTTTGACCGGCGCGCTGGAACACTGGCGCGATAAGGCGCTCGCCCCGCTGGCACCGCTGCGCCGGATCGAGGCAGCGGCGGGCGATCCGGCGGCGGGACCAGCTTTGCGCGCCCTGCTGATCCGGCTCGTCGAGGCCGGCGGAATGCTTGAGCGCAGCGGCTCGGGACTTGATCGGCTGAGTAAGCAGCAGCGCGATTATCTGCGCAAACTGAGCGTACGCGTGGGCGCGCTCGACCTGTTCGCGCCCGAAATGCTCAAACCGGCGGCGCTGGCCGCATGGCGCACCTTGCGCGCAGCGCGCGGGACGGTGCAGGCTGCACCCATGCCCGGGATGCCGCCGGTGATTTCGTTGCCCACAGACACCGCGGTTCCGCCCGGCTACCGCCGCTTGGGCGCGCAGGCGCTGCGGCTCGATATGGCGGAAAAACTGCTCCGCGCGGCGCATGACGCGCGGGTCGCGGCCAAGGGCAAGACCTTTGTAATCGATCCGACGCTGGCGATTTCAACCGGCCTCGCGACCTTGGCCTATGCGCAAGTGCTACGGCTGGGCGGATTCAATCCGATCATGCCGCGCGGTCTGCGCGTCGGGCAGTTTGGTCCCGCCGCACCGCCGCGCTGGCGTTGGCAGCCGCTACGGCGTGAGGACATCGGCCGCCCGGCTGGGCTCTCTCCGCCGCCCGTCGGCAACGTCTTTGCGGAGTTGTTGCGCTGATGCGCCTGGACAAGGCCGTTTGGTTCTTACGTTTTGCCGCCAGCCGCAGTCTGGCGCAAAAGTGGATTGAGGACGGCCATTTCCGGCTCAATGGACGGCGGATCGAGAAGCCAGGCGGTGCGGTCAAAATAGGAGATGTGCTAACCGTGCCGCTACGTACGCGCGTGCTGGTAGTCGAACTGCTGGCGCTGCCCGAGCGCCGAGGTTCGGCCAGCGAAGCGCAATCGTGTTACCGCGTGCTTGACGAGCGCGGCGCAAATCCCATAGCACCCGCTGCAACATAGCTGCCTTAGAGGACCGATTGCCATGACCTATGTCGTCACCGACGCCTGCATCAAATGCAAATATATGGACTGCGTCGAGGTCTGCCCCGTCGATTGCTTCTACGAGGGCGACAACATGCTGGTGATCAACCCCAGCGAATGCATCGATTGCGGCGTGTGCGAGCCCGAATGCCCGGCTGAGGCGATCCTGCCCGATACCGAAAGCGGGTTGGAGCAATGGCTTGAGCTGAACACCAAATTTTCGGCTGAATGGCCCAATATCACGACCAAGAAGGATTCGCCCGCTGATGCCGATGAGCATAAGGGCGAGGATGGAAAATTTGACAAGTACTTTTCGGCCGAACCTGGTGAAGGCGACTAAACCGGCGCAACGAAACCCGTCCCGATGGGTCAGCCAGCGGGCAGATTCTCGCCTCTGGTAATTTTGTTGCGGGCATGCTATATAATGCGCAAGACATGCGGGATTCCGGTCCTGCGGTAACTTGGCATCTACACCGGACGGGACCCAAGACAGCAGTCGATGGCATCCGCGGGGACGAGGCTTTAGCCGCGCCCCGCACATCCCAGCGATTGACAGTATTCCCCGTTAAAACAACCAGCCGGGTCGCTCCGGCGAGTGAAAGGACGTTACATGGTTATCAAGGCGCAGGCCTTCGATGTTGGTGATTACGTCGTCTATCCCAAGCACGGCGTGGGCCGGGTGATGGAACTGCTCGAGCAGGAAATCGCCGGGATGCAGCTGGAACTTTATGTGCTGCGCTTCGAAAAAGAACGCATGACGCTGCGGGTTCCGGTCAGCAAGGTTGAAGCGATCGGCATGCGCAAGCTGTCGTCGGACAAGACCTTGCGCGAAGCGCTCGATACGTTGACCGGCAAGCCCAAGGTCAAGCGGACCATGTGGTCGCGCCGCGCGCAGGAATACGAAGCGAAGATCAATTCGGGTGACTTGGTGTCGATTGCCGAAGTGACCCGCGATCTGTTTCGCGCCGACGATCAGCCCGAACAGAGCTATTCGGAACGGCAGATTTTCGAAGCCGCCTCATCGCGCCTGGCGCGCGAATTGGCCGCGATGGAAAAGACCGACGAGCCTTCGGCGCTGCAAAAGATTCTAGCGATCCTCAACGAGCATGCGCCCAAGTATTATGCCGAGGCGGCTGTTACCGTCTGAGCGTTCCAACCTGATTACCGAAAGGGTCGTCCGCTGGGGCGGCCCTTTTTGTAGCTGCGCCGTATGCAGCCCCTTGCACCCGCCGCATTGCTGTATTATAACATTAATACACAGCGATGGAGGCACGCGATGAAATTCAGCCAATTCCTTAATGGGCTCGCCCCGATTTTCGCGGTCGCGCTGGCTGCCGGGGTGTCGGGCTGCGACGGCTCGAAGGTTTCGATCAACGGCGAACACGGCAAGAAACTGGCCGAGCTGGACATGAGCGGCGCAGCGCCGGACGAATTGGTCGTGTTCGGGCCCGACGAAGTGCAAATGACGCAAGGCGACAAGCTCGCGATCACCGTCGATGGCGATCCCGCCGCAGTCGAGCAGTTGCGCTTCACCTTGAAGGACGGCACGCTGGGGATCTTGCGCGACGGCAAGATGTTTTCAAGCGACAGCAAATTGGCAGTAGTCCACGTCACCATGCCCGCACCCAAGGAACTGACCATGGGCGGTTCGGGCAAGATCACTGCCCCGGCGATGGCTGCCGGGGCCAAGGTGACGATCCTCGGATCGGGCCGGATCGACACCCGAAGCGTCTCGGGCGACAAGCTTGAGGTCACCTTGCCCGGTTCGGGCTGCTTCACCGCAGCGGGCAAGGTTGGCAAGCTCGACTTGACTATCCTCGGCAGCGGCTCGGCCGAAATGGGCGCGGTCAGCGTCGACAGCGCCAAAATCAATGTACTAGGCTCGGGCGGGGCGACCTTTTCATCCGACGGTGAGGTTGATGCGACAATTCTGGGCTCGGGCACCATCACAGTCAAAGGCCGCGCGCGCTGCAAGGTCAGCGCGATTGGTTCAGGCAAGCTGATCTGCGAAAACGGCGTTACAAAAAGCGAGGATGCGACATCCCAGCCGCCGCCTTCACCAACGGGTCCGGACAACAATGTAGGCAATCCCAAGAATTAGACCGCAGCCCGCCTTAGCATGTTGCCAAGCGCCTCACTCACGCTTTAGCTTCTGCGGTTAAGGCGCAGGTAATCAGCAAGGTTCCAAGGCGACATCACCACGCTGGAGCTTCGCATGCGGTCCGCCCTTTACCTCCCGGTTATAATACTGGCCCTTGCCGGCTGCGGTGTGGGGACCGTCGTCAACGTGGTGACCGCTCCAGTCAGGTTGACCGGCAAGGCGGTTGATCTCGCCACAACCAGCCAATCCGAAGCTGACCAGAACCGCGGCCGCAAAATTCGCAAGCTGGAGGCGCGCTACGGCAAGCTGGAGCGCGACTACCGCAGAGAAGCCGCGCACTGTGCAGAAAGCCGCGAGCAAGCTTGCGCCAAGCGCGATGCGATATTGGTGGAGATGGACAACATCCGCCCACAACTCCCCGCCCAGCCCGATTGATCAAACGGCGGCGCGGCGCAGCCGATCATTAAGCGCCGCGCCAAGCCCCGCTTTGGGCAAAGCCGCCACCGCGATGCGCGAATGCGGCGCGGCGGCGGCAAGGTGGAGCGCAGCGTAAAGCCGCGCGGCGGCCTCCGCCAGATCGCCGCCCGGCGACAGATTGTATTCACCGGCGAGTGTACCAAACCCGATCAGGAACTCATCCGCATCGGCCTGA
>JAYVML010000249.1:0-13827 GCA_043758955.1 Novosphingobium sp.
GACCGTCCGTGCTCACCGGCAATTCGTGCACCGCCGCGCCGGTCGCCAACGCGGCATTAACCACCGCCGAATGCTCGATCGCGGAGATCGCGATGGCCCCGCGCGGAACCGCCCGGATCGCCTGGTTAAGCGCCTCGGTCGCGCCGCTGGTAAACACCACCCGGCCGCCCTTTGGCAGCAGTGCCGCCACTTGTTCGCGCGCCACCTCGACCGCCGCCGCCGCCGCGCGTCCGGCCTTGTGCATCGAATGCGGATTGGCAAACCCCATCCCGCCGGGGCCACCCAGCCACGGCAGCATCGAGTCGCGCGCTTCGGGTGCCAGCGGCGTGGTCGCCTGGTGATCGAGATAGATGAAATTGGCCGGCATTGTTCGCAATCGTTGCTTTTTGGACCTTCGCTTCTATATAGCGCCACTCTCCCATTCCCAGCACAAACCGGCCTGGCCGCCCGATTTCACCCGGACGCCGCGGAACGTGCGCCAGCAGACAGGTACCAAACCAATGCCAGCAGTGATTTTCCCTGGACCCGAAGGCCGTCTCGAAGGCCGTTTCCAGCCGGCCTCGCGCGCCCGCGCGCCGGTCGCGATGATCCTGCATCCGCACCCGCAAGCGGGAGGCACAATGAACGAGCGCATCACCATGGCGCTGTACAAAACCTTTGCCAATCGCGGCTTCGCGACGCTGCGCTTCAACTTTCGCGGCGTCGGCCGCAGCCAGGGCAGCTTCGATAACGGGATTGGGGAACTATCCGATGCTGCTTCGGCGCTCGATTGGGTTCAGTCGATCCACCCTGAGGCCTCGACCACCTGGGTCGCCGGGGCAAGCTTTGGCGCGTTGGTCGGGATGCAGCTGCTGATGCGCCGGCCCGAGGTTCGCGGGTTTATCTCAATCGCGCCGCCGGCCAATATGTACGACTTCAGCTTCCTCGCCCCGTGCCCCGCTTCGGGGATTATCATCCAGGGTGTAGCCGATACGGTGGTGTCACCCAATTCGGTGCAAAAACTGGTCGATAAGCTGCGCACGCAGCGGCACATCACCGTTCACCACGAAGAAATTCCCCGCGCGAACCATTTCTTCGAAAACGAAATGGGCGATTTGATGGGCTCGGTTGACAACTATCTGGACATGCGGCTGTCGCCGGATTGCCCGATCAAGTAACTGCCTATTTAAGGTGTTGTTGAACGGGCGCGGTGCCGTCGGCCGAGGGCACCACCCAGATTGCGACATTGACCGCCAGCACTGCGGCCAGCACGAGCATCAGCCAAACCTGCCGCCCGGCCCCGCGCCGCCGCCACAGCGCCAGCGCGCCCAGCAGCATCGAGATACAGGCCAGCACCAGGACCGACAGCAACGTGCCGCTACCCATCAGTGGGTAAGTTTGCCCGCCAAGCCGATGATCTCGTCCAGTGCATTATCACTCCCGTTGCCGCCCGCACCGCCGCCCTCAGTGCCAGCTTGCTTGCTGAAGCCGCCGACGATGGTTGGCCGCGCGACCGTAATCTCTACTGCGCAGCTCGGCCGTAGGCCAGCCGTTAATCTGAGCTGGCTGGATTTTCTATCGCCTACAGCTGAAGTTATAGTGCGCTAGACCAAACAATTAGGCGCTTTACGCAACTTCCAGCCGTGCCAGGCATTAAGCAACAGGGCAAGGTGATCACACTTGCGATTTGCCGCCAACTAAGGAGCCTCAGCATGTCGATTTTCAGTGCAATCAAAGACGCCATTTTCGGTCATAAGGCGCAGGCCGCGTCCCCGCCGACCGATGCGCCCGCCATTCCGATGTCCGATGCAGCGCCCGCTGCCGCCCCCGTCGATGTCGCCGCATCGCTGGCAAGCATGCCCGGCGCAGACAGTCTCAACTGGAAGACCTCGGTGGTGGATCTGATGAAGCTGGTCGGGATCGATGCCAGTTACGAAAACCGCAAGGCACTCGCGCACGAACTCGGCAACGCTGACTATGCGGGTTCGGCCGAGGACAACATTATGCTGCAGAAGCAGGTGATGAAAGCGCTGGCCGACAATGGCGGCATGGTGCCCGCCGAACTGCTCGACTGAGCGCTCGATCCGCAATAAGAAGGGCCGCGCAACACGCGAGTGGCGCGGCCCTTATTAGGATCGTCGGTGCAACTTACTTCTTCCCGAACAGACCCGATGCCATTCCTGCCAGGTCGTTGAGTGGATTGCCGTCGCCGTCGCGGTCGAGCATGCCCAGCAGGCCTTTGGCCGCCGGATTGTCCTGCAGCATCTGAGCATATTGCCCCAGCGAACCCTCGCCGCCAATCTGCTCGACAATCTGGCTGAGCATCCCGGGATCGAGACCGGTCTTGGCAGCTGCACCCGCGACAGTATCGCCCGGCTCGCCATGTGACTGACCGAGCGCAGCAATCGCCTGTTCGGCCAGTTCAGGCGAAATTCCCAGCTTGGCCGCCAGATTACCGACATCGGCATGCTGGCCGACTTGGCCCATGATGCTGTCAAAAATTCCCATTCCGTAGGTTCCTTTGCTGAGCTAAACGAACAGCTTAAGCCTCCCCCCCGCAGCGGCAAGGCTAAATCGCCGCAAAGTCCGGTTCGATCCATTCTCGCCGCGCTGTGACCGAGAACAAACGCGATTGCGAATAGAATGACAACGGCCAATCGGGGCGTCCAAGGTCACTGGCCAGCAGCCCGTTGACCGTCTTGAGCAAGCCGCCGCCCGCGCTCTTGGTGATGAAGACGCGCACCCCCCGGATATACAGCTGGGTCAGCGTTTCGTGATAGCCTTGCGTATCGTCATTCACCCCGCCAGTGGCCACATTGTAGGCGCGAATAATGCCGGGCAGCGCGACTTCAGGCACGATGCCAGGGCGTTCGAGCAGCAGCCAAACGCAGCTGGCGAGGTGCGCTTCGTGCGTCCATTCCGGCTTGGGCAAGCTGCGATCAAGCAAGCCGTTGCCGACCCGGCGGATCGCGGCGGCGCTGCTGAACGGGCGGATTACATAGTCGGTCATGGGATAAGTCCGGGGTCTTGGCATGTCCCGGAGATTTGCCAGGACGGTCAGGCCGCTTTGGGAGCGGCCGCTAAGACGGATTGATCGACATGCGCTTCAAACTGGGCAAAGTTCTCGATAAATTTGCTGACCAGTTCTTGCGCCGTTTGATCATAGGCTTGGCCATCGGCCCAAGCCCCCCGCGGATCGAGCAGCTTGCTGTCAACGCCCGCCACGGCAACCGGTACTTCGAACCCGAAGTTGGGGTCCTTGCGGAATTCCGCATCGTTAAGACTACCGTCAAGCGCAGCGTTAAGCAGCGCGCGGGTCGCTTTGATCGGCATCCGGCTGATCCCCGGGTCGGTCGCCCGGCCGCCGGACCAGCCGGTGTTGACCAGCCAGCACTCTGCGCCGCCTTCGGCAATCCGCTTTTTCAAGAGGTTGCCGTAAACACTGGGATGACGCGGCATGAAGGCAGCGCCAAAGCACGTGCTGAAGGTCGCTTGCGGTTCCGTCACACCAATTTCGGTGCCGGCCACTTTGGCGGTGTAACCCGACAGGAAATGATACATCGCTTGATCGGGCGTGAGCCGGGCGATCGGGGGCAGCACGCCGAATGCGTCGGCGGTGAGGAAAATTATGCTCGACGGCGGCGGGCCGAGGTTTTCCGCGCTGGTATTCGGGATGAACTCGATCGGATAGGCGCCGCGGGTGTTCTCAGTCTTGCTGGCGTCGGTGAAGTCGAGCTCGCGCGTGTCTTCGTCGATCGTCACGTTTTCCAGAATCGTGCCGAACATCTTGGTGGTTGCGTAAATCTCCGGCTCACCTTCGGCCGAGAGATTGATCATCTTGGCGTAGCAGCCGCCTTCGAAATTGAACACGGCCTGATCCGACCAGCCATGCTCATCGTCGCCGATCAGCGTGCGGCTGGCATCAGCCGAGAGCGTGGTCTTGCCCGTCCCCGACAGGCCGAAGAAGATCGCGCTCTTGCCATCGGCACCGACATTGGCCGAGCAGTGCATCGGCATCACGCCTTGTGCCGGGAGCAGGAAGTTGAGCAGCCCGAACACGCCCTTCTTCATCTCGCCGGAATATTCGGTGTTGCCGATCAGGATCAGTTTCTCGGTCAGGTTGACCGCGATTACCGTATCGCTGCGGCAGCCATGACGCGCGGGGTCGGCCTTGAAGCTGGGCAGATTGATGATCGTATATTCGGGCGCAAAATCGGCCAGCTCTTCAGCGCTTGGCCGCACCAACAGGGTGCGGATGAACAGGCTATGCCACGCCATCTGCGTGATCACGCGCACGTTAACGCGATATTTGGGCTGGCTGCCGCCGAACAGATCGGCCACGTAAAGCTCGCCTTGGTCCTTCACCGCGGCCAGGAAATCTGCCTTGAGAGTGCCCCAATGCGCGGGTGCCATCGGCTGGTTGATAGGACCCCAGTTGATCGTGCTTTCGGTGATTGCGTCGCGGACAACGAATTTGTCCTTGACGCTGCGCCCGGTGAACTTGCCGGTATCGACCAGCAGCGCCCCGTCCTTGGTCAGCTTGCCTTCGCCCTTTTTCAGCGCATGTTCGACCAGCGGCGCCGTGCCGAGATTGGCGAACACCGTCGCTGAAGTGGCAATGCCCTGCGCGGCGAGCGAATGCGAAAGCGAGGCGGTCAAGGCAATCTCCGTTAATTTCCGGCAGCGCGCCGCACGGGGGCGGGCCTGATCTGCATACGAATGCGCCGGAGGTGTTTGGCGCGCATAGTCCTTGCTGGTGATTCCGTCAAATTGCCGCAGAACCCCCAAACTTTCCATGCAATTCAATCCAATAGTGCCGCAATTCGGCGTGATTGCGCTACCCGACGTTCCGCGCTAGGCCCTGCCTTCCCCGTCAGGCAGGCATAAACCCGCTTTCAGCAGCACCCATGGCCGACAGTTCCGCACCCTCCGCCGAAACGGCTCCGCCATATGTGATTGCGCTGGTTGACGACGATCGCAACATCCTGACCACCGTCTCGATCGCCCTGCAGGCCGAGGGTTTTGTTACCCGGGTCTATTCGGACGGGGTCGCTGCCTTGAAGGCACTGCTTGAAAATCCGCCCGACCTGGCCGTTTGCGATATCAAGATGCCGAGCATGGACGGGCTGCAACTGCTGCAGCAATTGCGCGAGAAAAGCGCCCTGCCGGTGATCTTCCTGACCAGCAAGGACGAGGAGCCCGACGAAGCGCTGGGCCTCGCGCTGGGGGCGGATGACTATATCACCAAGCCGTTCAGCCAGCGGCTGCTGGTGGCGCGGATCCGTGCAATCCTGCGCCGAAGCGAATTGGCGCGGAGCGATCCGGCGAGCGATCCGGCCGCCACGCCGAGCGAGGAACTGGCGCGCGGGCGGCTGGTGATGGATCCGGCGCGCCATCAGGTCACCTGGCAAGGCCGGCCGGTTTCGCTCACCGTTACCGAGTTCCTGTTGCTCGAAGCCTTGGCCAGCCGCCCAGGGGTAATCAAAACCCGCAACCAGCTTATGGATGCGACCTATTCGGACGACGTGTTCGTTGATGATCGCACCATCGACAGCCATATCAAGCGCCTGCGCCGCAAATTCCGCGCGATCGATCCGCACTTTTCGGCGATCGAGACGCTGTATGGCGCAGGCTATTCGTTCACCGATGGCTGATCCGGCAACGCTCCCGGTGCGCCAGCGGCCGGTTTATTGGACGCGGCGCACTTCGCTCACCGCGCGGATTCTGGCGGTCAATATCATCGCGCTCGGATTGATGGCAGGTAGCCTGTTCTACCTCGATTCGTATCGCAAGCAGTTGGTCGCCGAACGCTTCAAGCTGGCCAGTGCCGAGGCCGAGATCGCCGCTGCGGGCCTCGCCCAAACCCCGCTGCGCGGGCGCCGCCAGCTGCTCGCACGGATTGGCACCGATCAGCAGTTGCGGCTCAGGATTTACGGTGCAGACGGCGCACTGATGCTCGACAGTTTCCGGATTGCCGGTCCCAGCTTTATCTTCGCCGATCCGCACGCCGACCCGTGGTATCTCAACGCCGCGCGGGTGCTCGACCGCTCGATGAACTGGGCGCTGGGCACTCCACTGGTCCCGCCGTACGTCAATCCAGCGGTCGACGTGGCGACCAACTGGCCCGAACTGACGCAGGCCAGCCATTCGCGCAGCACGGTGGTGCTGGAACGCTCCGCCCCTGATGAAAGCCCCGTAATTACCGCCGCCACCCCGATCGGCACCACGGGCGAACTATTGCTGGCCACCCGCAACGCGCCCGATATCACGCAAGCAGTGCGCGATGCGCGCCAGACGCTGGCGATCGTGCTGGCAGTGACGCTGATCATCTCGATCCAACTATCGCTGTTCCTCGCGCGGACCA
Organism: Novosphingobium sp.; assembly: GCA_043758955.1. Classification (GTDB taxonomy): domain Bacteria; phylum Pseudomonadota; class Alphaproteobacteria; order Sphingomonadales; family Sphingomonadaceae; genus Novosphingobium. The sequence continues at coordinate 6,344 of JAYVML010000249.1, forward strand.
TCGTCAAGCCGCTGCGGACGCTGGTCCGCGCGGCGGTGCGAGTACGGCTGGGCCGCGACCGCGCGGTAGAAGTGCCGCGACTGCCCGAACGCCGCGACGAGATCGGGTTGCTGGCGCGCGCACTGTCGGACATGACCGGCGCGCTGCGCCAGCGGATCGATGCGGTCGAAGCCTTTGCCGCCGATGTCGCGCACGAGATCAAGAACCCGCTCGCCAGCCTGAGCAGCGCGCTGGAAACCCTCGCTAAGCTCAAAGACGATCAGCTGCGCGCCAAGCTAACCGCGATTGCCACTCACGATGTCCAGCGGATCGACCGGCTGGTGACTGACATCGCCGAAGCCAGCAGGATCGATGCCGAGCTAAGCCGCACCCAGTTCGACGCGGTGGACCTGATGACGTTGGCTGAAACGCTGGTCCGCGCCCGCGCCGAACGCGGCGATGCTGGAAACTGCGCCGTACGGGTCGAGCCGCAAGATGCCGGGCCGTGGGTGGTCCCGGGCGCTCCGGCCCGGCTCGAACGGGTGCTGGTCAACTTGCTCGACAATGCCTGTTCGTTTTCTCCCCCAGGCGGCGCAGTAGTGCTGGAATTGACGCGGCACCCGGAGCATGTCGAATTGACTGTCAGCGATCAAGGCCCCGGAATCCCCGCCGAAGCGCGCGAGAAGATCTTCGACCGGTTTCACTCGCTGCGCCCCGATAGCGAGGCTTTCGGCAATCACTCGGGCTTAGGCCTGGCGATCGCGCGGACGATTGCCGAGGCCCATGACGGCACCCTGGTGGCCACCGACCGGCCCGATGGCGGGCCCGGCGCCTGCCTGGTGCTCGAACTGCCAACCGCCGAAGAAGCGCAGGCATGACCGTACTCCACCAGGCGAGCTGCGTGGTAATTGCAGAGCGGGCGATCCTGATCGAAGGCCCGCCTGGCAGCGGGAAATCAAGCCTGGCGCTCGCCCTGATTGATCGCGGCGCGATGCTGGTCGGCGATGATGGGGTCAGCCTGACACCGCGCGCCGGGGAACTTTACGCCAGTCCCCCGCCCAATATCGCCGGGCTGCTCGAAGTGCGTAACCTCGGGCTGTTGCAATTCCCGACCGTGCGTGATGTTCGGGTGGCGTTAGTGGTGCAGCTGGACAGGCAAGCTCCGCGCTTTATCGAGGTTGCAGAACGGGCCGAACGCGCCGGCGTGACACTGCCGCTGATCCGGCTGTGGCCATCGGAGACGGCACCCGCGCGCAAGGCCGAACTGGCGTTGGACCGCTTCGGGCTGGCATAACCAACGCGTTCTGGTCGGGGACAGCCAGGCCTCGCCCCTTCACATTGCGTCCATCCGTCTCCATCTATGTTGCACCGCAATGACCGAGTCCCTCGTTCCTGCCTCTGCTCTCGCTCCCCAACGCCTGCTGCTCGTCACCGGGTTGCTTGGTGCGGGAAAGACCACCGCGCTCAAAGTCCTGGAGGATCTGGGCTGGGAGGTGATTGATAATTTCCCGGTGCGGCTGCTGGGCCGTTTGATCGACAGCGCTGATGCGCCAGCGAGCGATATGCCGCTGGCGATCGGGTTCGATTCGCGCACCCGCGGCTTCGATCCAAACAAAGTTATCGTGCTGGTGAAAAAGCTCGCCGAACGGGGCGATCTTGAAATTACCACACTTTTTCTTGATTGCGCCGGAACCGAGCTGGAGCGGCGCTACAACGAAACGCGCCACCGCCATCCGCTGGCCCAGGATTTGCCTGCCGCCAGCGGGATCGCCGCCGAGCGCGAATTGATGGAGCCACTGCGGCGCTGGGCCGACATGGTGATCTCAACCACTCAGTTCACCAGCAACGATTTGCAGCAGGCCGTGCGCGAACGCTTTGGCGACACCGGGGCGCAAGGGATGACCGTCTCGGTGACCAGTTTCGGCTTCGCCCGCGGGACGCCGCCGATCGCCGATCTGGTGTTCGACATGCGCTTTCTGAATAATCCACACTGGGATCCGGTCCTGCGCCTGAAGACCGGCGAGGACGCGGCGGTGGCCGAACATATCCGCCAGGATCCGGCCTGGCCCGAAGCTTTCGCGCAGATCCGTGCCCTGATCCTGCTGCTGCTGCCACGTTATCAAGCGCAGGGCAAAGCATACGTCAACATCGCTTTCGGCTGCACCGGGGGGCGACACCGCTCGGTATTTACCGCGCAGCAGATGGCCGTGGCCTTGGCCTCGGCGGGCTACGCCCCCAGCGTGCTCCACCGCAATCTGTTGACCCGCGCGGCCGATTTGGTCGAGGGAAAACCTGAAGCCGCCACAGGGCAGGCTTGACGCCGTGACAGGAAAAGAATTGACCGTGACCCGCGCAATCGTCATGGCCCTGCGCCACCACCGGGCGCGAGTCGCCGGCCCGCGGCAATGGAGCGCTGCTCGCACATGATCGGCTTGATTCTGGTTACGCACGGCAAGCTGGCCGACGAATTCGTCGCGGCGATGGCGCATGTTGTGGGCAAACAAGATGCTATCGCGGCGATCAGCATCGGCCCCGAAGACAACATGGAAAAGCGTCGGGCGGATATTGGCGCAGCGGTCAGACAGGTCGACAGCGGCGCGGGCGTGATCATTCTGACCGATCTGTTCGGCGGCACCCCTTCGAACCTGGCGATCTCGCTGCTGAAGAAGGGCCAGGTCGAAGTAATCGCCGGGATCAACCTGCCGATGCTGATCCGGCTGGCCAAGGCGCGCTGCTGTATGCCGCTCGATCAAGCCGTGGTCGCGGCGCGCGATGCCGGGCGCAGCTATATCACCATCGCATCTGAATTTCTGGGCCAGGACGCTTTATAAGCAAGCAATTTGGGGGGGCAATGAGCGAGCACCGGGACACTGTCGAGATCGTCAACAGCCGGGGTTTGCACGCCCGCGCCAGCGCCAAATTCGTCAACGCCGTGGCCAAACTGGGTGACGGGCTGCACGTCCGGGTCGAAAAGGACGGCAACGACGCCGAAGGTGCCTCGATCCTGGGCCTGATGATGCTGGGCGCGGCCAAGGGCGATTCGATCGAGATCGTGGTTTCGGGCGAAGGCGCTGATTTGGCGCTGCTCAAGCTGATCGGCCTGGTCAAGGACGGCTTTGGGGAGGATTGAGGCGTGACCATGCGCCGCCTGATCACCGGATATTCCAACCCCACGGTGAAATTTCTGCGCAGTCTGCGCGAGAAAAAGCCCCGCAAGGCCTCGGGCAAATTCCTCGCCGAGGGGCTGCGCTTGCTGACCGATGCGCGCGCCAGCGGCCAGCTGCCCGAACTTCTGGTGATGGCCACGGGCCGCGAACCGCAGGCGCTGCTCGGCGCGCTGGAGGCCGACGTACTGGCGACGGGCGGCGAAGTGCTCGAGATGAGCGCCGACCTGCTCACCAAGGTGACTGGCAAGGACAATCCGCAAGGGGTAGCCGGAGTATTTGCTGAATTCGATACAGCCTTGACCGCGATTGACCGCAGCAGCGCAAAAATCTGGCTGGTGGCGCAGGCGCTGCGCGATCCCGGCAACCTAGGCACCATGCTGCGCACCGGCGATGCGGTGGGCGCAGGCGGCTTGATCCTGCTGGATGATTGCGCCGACCCGTTCTCGGTCGAGGCGGTGCGCGCCAGCATGGGCGCGGTGTTTACGCAAACAATCGCGCAAGCCCGCTGGGAAGAATTTCTGCCGTGGCTGCGCGGCGGACCGGGACAACTGGTGGCGGCAAGTTTGCGCGATGCAGTCGATTATCGCGGCGCGCCCTATGCCGCGCCGTGTTTGCTGCTGGTCGGCAACGAATCGCGCGGCCTGCCTGAAGAATACGAGATGTCCTGCGACCTGCGCGTGACGATCCCGATGAACGGTCGCGCGGACAGCCTGAATGCGGCAGTGGCGGCGGCAGTGCTGGCTTACGAGGCGCTGGCGGCGCTGGGCTAAGCAGTTTAGTTTCGGATCAGGCTGGGCTTGGCGGCCTGCAAACATGATGTCCTGCACCGCCCTGTTCGCCCCGGATGCGCTCGCTTACAAGGTCGAGGGTGATACTTCGACTTTGTCCGCGCCGGACAATTCGGCCAAGCTGGCGCGGAAGCGGTGGGAGCTTATTCGTCAACCTCAATATCTTCAGCTTGGTCATTGCCTGTATAGCGCGGTAAACTCTCGACCACAGGCACTGCTTCAATTTCTCGTTTGCCAATCGAAATGCCCTTGTCGCGTAACTTGCGTCCGGCGCTTTGAACATTTCGCTCGAAGCTTCCTACAAAATCATTGTACTTCCTGACAGCACGATCAAGCCCCGCGCCCACACCCTTCAAATGCTCACCCGCAGTAGCAATTCGCTCATAAATTTCGGTCCCAAGTCGACCGATCTCTATTGCTTGGGAAGCAAGCTTGTCTTGAGTCCAGACCATCGCCACGGTACGTGCAATCGCAACTAAGTTTGTGGGAGTCGCAAGTAGAACGCGTTTGTCGAAGGCATCTTCCCAAATCCGCGCGTCAGATTCAAGCGCAGCTGCCAAGAAATGTTCTCCTGGGACAAACATGATCACATAATCTGGCGCTTCGTCAAATTGGGAATGATAGGCTTTTGCACTAAGCGATTGCATATGATTGCGAATTGCCTTGGCGTGAACCGCAAGAAGTCTTATTCGTTCTTCTGCTCCTTCGGCATCAAATGCTTCTTGATAGGCGTTTAAGGAGACCTTTGCGTCAATGATCAGACTTTTTTGACCGGGTATGCGAACTATCACATCGGGTCGAAGCCGCCCTTCACCAGTCTCTACGGAGACTTCGGTATCAAAATCAGAATGTTCGGCCAAACCGCACTGTTCAAGTATTTTGCGCAGCGAAAGTTCCCCCCAGCGTCCACGCACCTTCGGAGCATTGCGAAGGGATTCGCCCAGCCTGAGAGCTTCTTTCCGGACTGCCTCTTGCCCCACGCGCATCGATTCAATCTGGCCCGTGAGCTGGCCAAAGGCATCCACCCGCTGAGCCTCAAGCGCAGCGACTTGTTCCTCATAACTCTTTAGCCTCTGATCAACGGGCGCAAGCAACGCCGTCAAGCGCTCAGCACTCTTCTCTTCCGACTGCGCAAAGCGTTCCTGCGCGCGGGCGAGCAGGGTCTCCTGCGCCTGCGCCAGTATCTTCGCGCCAGAGGCCTGAAATTCGGTCTTGAGGTTTTCTTGCGCGATCAGCAGCCCGGCCTTTTGTTCGGCGAAACTCGCGGCATTGGCTTCCAGCGTGGCCAGCTTAATCTGCGCATCGCCCAGCTCAGCGATTGCCTGCCGAAACCGCGCATCGCTGTCCTTGCCTTCGCCTTCACTAACCGACAGCCGAGCGCGCAGATCCGCCGCGGGGCGCGCCCCCAGCAGCCAGCCAAGCGCGGCCCCTCCAACAAGCGCAAGCAGCACGAGTAAGAGCGTGGAGATAGTCATGGCAGCCTTGGCAAAAAGGAACGAACCGCGAACTTACCGCAGCCTCGGCCAGCGCACAAGGCCCAGCGTCACTTCGTTCACAGCGCTGTGAAATCCGATTGCGCATTGGCCGAAACAAGGCGAAACCCCAGCCTCAGGGACGAAGGGGAATCCATGCCAAGCGATATCGAGATTGCCCGCGCGGCGCAGCTGGCGCCGATCGGCGAAGTGGCCGCCAGCGCCGGAATTCCGGACGCGGCGGTGATCCCTTACGGCCGGTTCAAGGCCAAGCTCGATCCGGCGTTGCTGCCCGCGCCCAGCAGCCAGGGCAAACTGATCCTGGTAACCGCAATCAGCCCCACCCCGGCGGGCGAGGGCAAGACCACCACCTCGGTCGGGCTGTCCGACGCACTGCACCGGATCGGCAAGCGCGCGATGCTGTGCCTGCGCGAACCGTCACTTGGCCCGTGCTTCGGGATGAAGGGCGGCGGCGCGGGCGGCGGCTTTGCGCAAGTGATGCCGATGGACGAGATCAACCTGCATTTCACCGGCGATTTTCACGCGATCACGGCGGCGCACAATCTGCTCGCAGCGCTGCTCGACAACCATATCTATTGGGGCAACTCGCTGCAGATCGACCTGCGCCGGGTGGTGTGGAAGCGCGTGCTCGACATGAACGACCGCGCGCTGCGGCAGCTCGTCGGCCCGCTCGGCGGGGTGACCAACGGGTTCCCGCGCGAGAGCGGGTTCGATATCACGGTCGCCTCCGAAGTGATGGCGATCCTGTGCCTGGCGAGCGATCTGGCCGATCTCGAAGCGCGGCTGGGCCGGATTGTGGTCGCCTATCGCCGCGACAAAAGCGCGGTGTTTGCGCGCGATCTCAAGGCTGACCGGGCGATGGCGGTGCTGCTCAAGGATGCCGTGCTGCCCAATCTGGTGCAAACGCTGGAGAACCGCCCGGCGCTGGTCCACGGCGGACCGTTCGCCAATATCGCGCACGGCTGCAACTCCGTGATCGCGACACGCACCGCGCTTGGGCTGACCGAATATGTGGTGACCGAGGCCGGGTTCGGCGCCGATCTGGGCGCGGAAAAGTTCATGGACATCAAGTGCCGCAGCGCTGGCTTGCGGCCCGCTGCGGTGGTGCTGGTGGCGACCGTCCGCGCGCTCAAGATGCACGGCGGGGTGGCCAAGGGCGATCTGGGGCAGGAAAACCTCGACGCGGTGCGAGCTGGCGGCGCTAACCTTAAGCAACATATCGAAAATCTGGCCAAGTTCGGGGTCAAGCCGACTGTGGCAATCAATCATTTTCACAGCGATACCGACGCCGAACTGGATGCAATCCGCTACCTGGCGGCCAGCTATGGGACGCAGGCGGTGATCTGCCGGCACTGGGCCGAAGGCGGCGCCGGGGCCGAGGAGCTGGCGCAGATTGTCGCCGCCAAGGCCGATCTGGGGCCGAACGGCTACTCCCCGCTCTATCCCGATGCGCAGCCGCTGGCCGACAAGATCACCACCGTCGCGCGCGAAATCTATCGCGCGGGCGAAGTCCACATCCCCGACGCGATCCGCGCGCAGCTGAAGCAGTGGGAAGCCATGGGCTATGGCCTGTTCCCGGTGTGCATGGCCAAAACGCAGTTCAGCTTTTCGACCGATCCCGCAAAAATGGGTGCACCCCAAGGCCACGAGGTTGAAGTCCACGAGGTGCGGTTATCGGCTGGCGCGGGCTTCGTGGTGGCGGTCTGCGGCGACATTATGACCATGCCCGGGCTGCCCAAAGTGCCGAGTGCCGAGACGATCTACTTGAATCCAGACGGGCAGATCGAAGGGCTGTTTTAAGCGCGGGGACCGCTGGTCCCTAGGTCCGACCAAGCGGCCAGCGGTCCCGGATCAAGGCCGGGACGTCGCGATCACGCCGCCTTGCGCAGCTTTTCCAGTTTCTTGAGCACCATCTGGCGTTTGAGCCGCGATAGGTGATCGATGAACAGCACCCCTTCGAGGTGGTCCATCTCGTGCTGCAGACAGGTTGCCAGCATCCCGTCGATGTCTTGTTCATGGGGCTTGCCATCAAGATCCTGCCAGCGCGCGCGGATCCG
>JAYVML010000250.1:0-4655 GCA_043758955.1 Novosphingobium sp.
ATCCGCTGATTTGATCTTCGCTTTGACGCTGCTGGCACTGACCGTCAGGCTTTCCACCCCGGCGCCAGTCATGATCGTGATGCCCTGCTTTTTGAGCGCCTTTTCGAGGAACGCTGACACGTCCGCATCCTCCACCGGAACGATCCGATCGAGCATTTCAACAACGGTAACTTCGCTGCCCATGTCGTTGTAGAAGCTGGCAAATTCAATCCCGATCGCGCCCGATCCGATCACCAGCAGTTTGCTCGGCAGCTCGCTCGGAGTCATCGCGTGGCGGTATGTCCATACTCGCTTACCGTCAGCCCGAGCGAACGGCAGATCGCGCGCGCGCGCGCCGGTGGCAATCATGATGTGCTTGGCGGAGAGCGTCTCGGTGCCCTTATCGCTGGTCACTTCGAGTGTGCCCGGCGCGGTCAGCTTGCCCTCACCCATGTGCACGGTGATTTTGTTCTTCTTCATCAGGTGCGTAACCCCCTGATTGAGCTGCTTGGCCACCCCGCGACTGCGCTTGACCACCGCGTCCAGGTCGGCGCTGATCGTTTCCGCCACCAGCCCGTAATCTTTGGCATGCTTCATCTGATGAAACACCTCGGCCGAGCGCAGCAGCGCCTTGGTCGGAATGCAGCCCCAGTTAAGGCAAATCCCGCCAAGCAACTCGCGCTCGACAATTGCCACCTTCAGCCCAAGCTGGCTGGCGCGGATCGCCGCCACATAGCCGCCGGGGCCCGAGCCGAGCACGATGAGGTCGTATTGGTCAGCCATCTTACGCTACCAACCCCAGCGGCGCTTCGATCAAGTCCTTGAACGCCTGCATCAGCTGCGCCCCTTCCGCCCCATCGATCGCGCGGTGATCGAAGCTGCCGGTGGCGCTCATCACGCTGGCAACCGACAGCGCGCCGTCGACCACATAGGGCCGCGCCTCGCCCGCGCCGACCGCCATGATCATCGCTTGCGGCGGGTTGATCACCGCGTCGAACTGCTTGATCCCGAACATGCCGAGGTTGGACAAGCTGGCGGTGCCGCCCTGATACTCATGCGGCTGCAATTTCCCGGCCTTGGCCTTGTCGGCCAGCGCCTTCATCTCGGCCGAGATCTGCGCCACGCCCTTCACCCCCGCATCGACGATAATCGGGGTAATCAGGCCCGATGGCGCCGCCACTGCAACCGATATGTCGGCGCGGCTGTACATGCGCAGTTCGTCCCCGGCAAAGCTGACGTTGCACTTCGGCACGCGCAGGAGTGCCTTGGCCAGCGCTTTGATTAAAAGATCATTAATAGACAGTTTTATGCCATCGAATTCAAGTGCTTTATTAAGTTCGCTGCGCAGCTTGAGCAGGGCATCAAGCCGTACGTCGACGGTTAGATAAATATGCGGGATGGTCTGCTTGGCCTCGGTCAGGCGGCGCGCGATAGTTTTGCGGATATTGTTGAGCTTTTCGGACTCGAACGGGATGCCAAAGTCTGGCGTGGGCGTCTGAGCACCCGCGAGGGCGGGGGCCGCAGTCGGCTGGGTTCCAACGCCTGAGGCCCCCGCCTTCGCGGGGGCGCCCTCAACGTCGGCTTTGACGATCCGCCCGTTCGGGCCGCTGCCGGTAACCATGGCCAGATCGACCCCGAGTTCAGCAGCGATCCGCTTCGCCAGGGGGGAGGCGATCACCCGCTCGTTGCCTGGAGCCGCGGCAACAGGCCCACCCCCGGCCCCTCCCGTCTGCGGGAGGGGGGTAGAAGGCGGCGCTTCGGACTCCTGTCCCGCAGCCGTGATGGGAGCAGATAGCATCGCTTTTGGCTCCCCTCCCGCAGGCGGGAGGGGTTGGGGGTGGGTTTCCACCAGGGCTGCTTTCACTGCCGGTGCCGCATCGTCATCCTCGCCAGCAATCATCGCGATTACGGTGCCGACCTTAACCCCTTCGGTGCCTTCGGCCACTTCGATCGCCGTGATCACGCCTTCATCGACTGCTTCGAACTCCATCGTCGCCTTGTCGGTTTCAATTTCGGCCATGATGTCGCCAGATGAGACTTTGTCGCCCACCTTGACCAGCCACTTGGCGAGCGTGCCTTCCTCCATCGTGGGCGACAGCGCGGGCATCTTGATTGCAATGGGCATGGCTGAAATCGTGTCCCCGTTGATGCGCGTAATCCCCCTTCTGTGGCCAAAATCCCGGCAAACGGCAAGATACTTGCGCCGAATTCGTTTGTAGCGGATAGCTTGACCCGGGGGTTGGAATGATGCGGGTCTACCTGGTGATCATGGACGAGACCGAAGAAGCCAGCACGGCACTGCGCTTCGCCTCGCGCCGGGCCACGCGCACTGGTGGGTCGGTGCATTTGCTCGCGCTGGTTCAACCGCAACAATTCGTTGTTTTCGGGGGAATTCAGGCGACGATCGAAGAAGAAGCACGCGCTCGGGCCGAAGCATTGGTCACCTCAGCGGCGGGAAGCCTGCTTAGCGATGGCGGCAAGCCACCGGTTATTTCGGTCCGGCAAGGCGAAGGCGTGGCGGTGATCCGCGAATACCTGACCGAACATCCCGAAGTATCCGCACTGGTGCTGGGTGCTGAAGCCAACGGTGGACCGGGGCCGTTGGTGTCACACTTTGCCGGGAGCGCGGGGCAACTGCCCTGCCCGGTTTACGTAATCCCCGGCGGCTTGAGCGACGAGGATATTGAACGGCTGAGCTAGCGCCGTTTGCCCTGATGGCGAATGTTGCCGGGCCGACCGCGTGTTCCTGCCAGATGATTGCCTTTTTTGTGCAACGGTGATGGCCGCCCGCGCGGTTCGATCCGCCCGCCGGTGCTGGCTTCAGGCTCGAATTTAAGCGCGCCGGTCAGCGGATTGGCCTCGGCCAGCCGCAGCCGCATCCGGTGCCCCAGCCCATAGCGTATACCGCTGCGCTCACCTTCGAGCACTTGCGCCTTTTCATCATATGAAAATCGCTCATCGCCCAGGATCGAGATCGGTACCAATCCGTCGCCGCCCAGCCCGACAATCGTCGCGAACAGCCCGAACCGCTGTACTCCGGTAACGCGGCAATCGAACACTTCGCCTACCCGCGCTGACAGCCACGCCGCAACGTAGCGGTCGATCGTATCGCGCTCGGCCATCATGGCGCGGCGTTCGGTCTGGCTGATCGCTTCGGAAACGCGGGTCAGATCGTCACGGTCACGGACGGACAACCCGCTGTGCGCAGGTAGGTTGGCAATGGGTGCGGGCAATTCCAGCCCGTACCCATCGACCAGCGCGCGGTGCACCAGCAAATCCGAATAACGCCGGATGGGGGAGGTGAAATGAGCATAGGAACCCAGCGCCAGCCCGAAGTGCCCGGCATTGCGCGGGCCATAAAACGCCTGCGTCTGGCTACGCAGCACCGCTTCCATTATCACGGCCTTTTCAGACTCGTCGGCGACATCTTTCAGCATTCGGTTGAACAAAGTGGGGGTTATCACCTGGCCCAGCGACAGGGTCTTCTGGAACGTCGCCAGATATTCCTTGAGCGCAACCAGCTTCTCGCGGCTCGGCGGCTCGTGAATGCGGTACACCACTGGCGCGGTCTTGGCCTCAAGCGCCTTGGCCGCCGCGACATTGGCGGTGATCATGAAATCTTCGACCACGCGGTGCGCGTCGAGCGACTGGCGCAGCGCGATCTCGCGGATCTTGCCGGCTTCGTCGAGGATGACCCGCCGCTCAGGCAAATCAAGCGCCAGCGGATCGCGCGCCGCGCGCGCCTCGGCCAGTGCGCGCCACGCCAACCACAATGCGGTTAGCTGCGGATCGTCCGCGTGCTCATCGATCCGCCGCTGCGCTTCCTCGTATGCGATAACCTCGTGAATCCGCACCACCGCGCGGGTGAAGCGCCAAGACGTCACTTGGCCCTGTCCGGTGAAGGCAACGTGGCAAACCATCGCCGCACGGTCCTGGCCTGCGCGCAGTGAGCAGACGTCGGCGCTGAGCACTTCGGGCAGCATCGGCACCACCCGGTCGGGGAAATAGACCGAGTTACCGCGCTTGCGGGCATCGCGATCGAGCGACGATCCAGGGCGGACGTAATAGCTGACATCGGCAATCGCGATTACCGCGCGAAAGCCCCCCGCGCCATCGCTCTCGGCCCAGATCGCATCGTCGTGATCGCGCGCGTCGCTCGGATCAATCGCGATGATGGGCAAGTGGCGCAAGTCTTCGCGAGCCGCTGCGTGAAGCGGCAATTTCGCCGCCAGTTCAGCTTCATCCAGCGTCTCGGGCGCAAAGGCAAATGGGATGCCGTGTTTGTGGATCGCGATCAGGCTGAATGCGCGCGGGGCAAGCGGATCGCCCAGCACCGCTGTCACTTTGACCCCCGCGCGGGGCGAACGCCCGACTGGCTCGGCCAGCACCAGTTGCCCGGCTTCTGCGCCGCCCAGATCAGCCACTGGGGTCGAATTGCGCTCGCGCTTGTCGACCGGGGCCAGCCAGGCTTTGCCAGCACCATCAAGCTCGATCACCCCCATGATCTGATCGGCGGCGGCGGGCAGCCGTTTCATCGGGTGAGCGATCCATCCGGTGCCAGCTTCTTCAGTCCGTGCCAGCACTCGGTCGCCCGAACGTAGCGCGCTATCGCGGCCTTTCAGCGCGCGCAGCCTAATGCGCGGCGGTGGCACGGCATCATCGGGGGTCCAGTTATC
>JAYVML010000251.1:0-3095 GCA_043758955.1 Novosphingobium sp.
TTTCCTACACGGCCCACCTGCCGGGGTTCAACCGATTCATCCCTGAATAGTTCTCTACGCACCAATGAAAGGTCAAGCCAGTGGGCCAGCTTGCTTACCCAGTATCTGCAATGTTCCGAACCAGGCCAACACACTAGCCGCCCGAGCCCGTGCGCATGGTCACACCTCGAAAATGCGCGTTGAATGTGAGGATCGGGAACGGCGTTTCAGGGATGCTTGGCACCGGGCGGGGCAAAATTTACGCCACAAACCGCCTCACCCCTGCTTCGCTTTGGGGCGATTTTCGGTTTGGCCGAATTTGGGTATGGCCAGGGCCGCGCCCGGTTGTTGGATCAGTTGCGCCGGGTACTGCCCGGGCGGCAATTGGCCTAGTGGCATGCCAGCTTGCGCCAGCACATAGGGTGAAACGCGGTGACGGGTGCACAGGCCGCCCGCGCCATCATCGACCAGTTGGTGCTCGAATTCGAGGCCTTGCATCGAGCCGGCCGTGCGGCGCGTCACGGCAACGGAAAGTTGGCCTTCGCCGAAATCGACCACGAACAATGTGCCGAGTGGCACATCGATCAGCCCCTCCACCAAGCAGCCGCCACGCGATAGGTTGCGCATCATCACTTCGTAGCGGTGATCCTCGTGAATCAACCCGACCCGGCGCAGCACGGTGCGGCGTTCGGGGCGGTATTTGCTCGGGCCGTCGGGCTCGATCATCCATTCGCCGCTGAGTAGTGCCTCGCACACGTCGCCATAAGACACCGCAGCGGCATAGATAAAGCCCTGGATCTGGCCAACTTTGAGCCGCCGCATCGCGTCCAGTTCATCGTGGGCTTCGATCCCCTCGGCGGTGGTATCCATCCCCAGCGCTTCGGCCAGGCTGACGATCGAGGCGATGATCGCGGCATTACGGTTGCCTTCCTGAGTGACCCCGGTGATGAAGCTCTTGTCGATCTTGATCTTGTCAAATGGGGCGTGCTGAAGATAAGCGAGCGAGGAATAGCCGGTGCCGAAATCGTCGAGCACCAGCCGCACGCCGAGCAGCTTGAGCGCGTTGAACATCGCCTCGGTGGCCTCGTGGTCACCCAGAAAAATCGATTCGGTCAGCTCGAGTTCGAGCCGTTCGGGCGCCAGCTCCGCATGCGCCAATGCTTGCGCGACCAGCGCGGCAAACCCCGGGTTGGAAAACTGCATCGCCGAAACGTTGACCGAAACCTTGACATGGCCCGGAATCGAGGCGGCATCGACGCAGGCCTGTTTGAGCACCCAATCGCCCAACGCTCCGATCAGGTTGCACTCTTCGGCAATCGGGATGAAAACGCCGGGCGAGACGTTACCCAGTTCAGGGTGCTCCCAGCGTGCCAGTGCTTCGAGCGAGACCACTTTGTTGGTCTTGGTGTCCATGATCGGCTGGTAGGCCACATGCATCTGATCGCTGCTAAGCGCATCGCGCAAATCTTCTTCGATCTGGCGGCGACGTTCGGCTTCGCTGTGCAGGTCGCTCGAATAAAACCGAAACTGACCGCGGCCATTGCCCTTGGAGGCATAGAGCGCCAGATCGGCCGAGCGGATCAGTTCTTCGCTGTTGATCCCGTCATACGGCGCAATCGCGATCCCCACCGAGGCCCCGATGACACAGCGGCTGCCCTCGATCTGATACGGTTGCGAGAGCATGGTGATAATGGTCTTGGCGATCTCGCCCAGCCGTCCGCGGTCATCGATGTCGGGCAGGATGATCTGGAACTCGTCGCCGCCCAGCCGGCCGATTTCGCAGTTTTTGTCGGTCACCACCCGCAGCAGACGCTGGCCCACTTGCTTGAGCAATTCGTCGCCCGCCGGGTGGCCCAGCGTGTCGTTAACCTGCTTGAACCGATCCAGATCGATCATCATCACCGCGCAGCACCGCTTAGCCGACTGGTACGCGGTCAGTGTGCCGTGAAGTCGTTTGCCCATCCGGTGGCGATTGGCCAGCCCGGTCAGCGAATCGAACTGTGCCAGCCGCGAAGCGTCTTTCTGGCTTTGGCGCGAGTTTGTAATGTCCAGGCCATTACCGCGATAGCCGATGAATTTGCCGTCGGAGCCGAATTGCGGACGCCCCGAAATCGACCACCATACTTCACTCTTGTCGAGCGCGGCGCGCACTGCCAGATCTGCGAAAGTCTTGCGCGCGCTAAGAATCAGCGGCAGCGGCCGCTCGAGCGTGTCGTCGTCATCGCGCTCCAGGATGAACAGCGATTGCACCGGCCGGCCCAGCAGCTCGCTGCGGTCGCTGCCCATTGCATCGGCCACGCACTGCGAGATGTAGGTAATTGCGCCGTCGGCGTTGCTCGACCAGAACCACCCGAGCCCCGATGCCTCGTAATCGTGCAACAGGAGCAAGGCCTGGTTGAGCTCTTCGCCGCTCGGCGCAGCAGCGTTAGGCGCCGACGCTTCGCGCGAGCCAGAACTCAGCAGGCTGCGAAAACGGCCAAACGCAGAAGGCGACGTGACATTCATGACAACTGGAGGCGCCTCGTGAGTAAATCAGGTTTGACCCAACGTACGACCTTAGCGAAACATGGTTGAGATTTGGCTAATGCGGTCCGGCTGTTTGAAATGAGGACTTCGGCCTGTCTCGCGGGTTCAGTGAACATGCCTAGCCTGTGCCACGCAACCGCTTGCAAAACGGTTAAGTTTACCAACGCTCGGCGCAGGTTTCGGCGCAGGTTTCGGCGCTGCCTAGCTGGTAGTGAGAGGTCGCTTGATATGGTTTCACTGGCACGGCATGGTTACTGCAAGTAACACAGAGACTGTCGGGACACAGGGATGACCAAAAGTAACTCGCCACTCGAGAACGAAGCGGCTCAATCGACCACAGCGCTTGGGCCGCTGGTGGGGTTGGCGCGTGAGGACTTTGTCGGAGCAATCGCCCTGCTGCTGCGCGAGACCGCGTCTGACCCCGCCCGGACGGTCAAACACATGCGCAATTTCGGCGAGGACATGGTGCAGATCATGACCGGCAAGAGCGAGCTGGCCCCTGATCCCAAGGACAAGCGCTTCAAAGACCCGGCATGGCAATACAATCCGTTCTTCCGCGCGGGGGCGCAGTATTACCTGGCGGTCCAGAA
>JAYVML010000252.1:0-20088 GCA_043758955.1 Novosphingobium sp.
ATGATGAACAAACCCGCTTCAATGAGGTGCCAACATGTTCACCAGGACCAAAACCAAACTCGACCGAGCCATCCTGCTCAGCTTGGCTGCGATGCTCGCGTGCAATGTCGTGATCTTGACCCAGCAGCTGACCGCCGCTCCGCATTTCGCGGCGGCTCGCAGCGCGTCGGCGCAGCAGGTTTGAACGCCGTTGTGAGCCGCAAGATGGGCCTTGAAACATCTTCCTTGCTTGGGCCGGAATCCCAGGCAACCCCCGATGGCGCTCCCCAGTCCCAGCGCCGCCCGGGTGTTCCGGCCCAAACCCTAGCCAATGCGTCTTTGCTTGAGCCGATCGCTGCGGCTCGCCAAACCTCGCGTCTCGACGATGAAGTAGAGCGGCTGCGCCGTTCGCCAACCCAGACCACTGCCAACATTGGAGTACCCTTGATGGGCATTTTCAGCCGGACCCGTGATATCATCGCGGCCAATTTCAACGAACTGCTCGAAAAGGCGGATGATCCAGAGAAGATGATCCGCATGATCATCTTCGAGATGGAGGAAACGCTGGTCGAAATCCGCGCCAGCGCCGCTCGCACGATTGCCGACCAGAAGGAAATGTACCGCCACACGGTTAAACTCGACCGGTTGCGCGCCGATTGGCAGGACAAGGCCCAGCTGGCGTTGTCGAAGGACCGCGAAGACCTGGCCCGCGCGGCGTTGGTCGAACGCCAGAAAGCCGCCGATATGGCCGAGCAACTCAAGGCGGAGATCACGGTGCTCGACGATGCGCTGCGCGCTTATGAGCTCGACATCGAAAAGCTTCAAACTCGTTTGCGCGAAGCCCGGACCCGTCAGAGCGCGATTGCCGTGCGGCTGGAAAGCGCCGAGAACCGCGTCAAACTGCGCACCCTGTTGGCAAGCGAGCGAGTTGACGAGGCGATGGCCCGCTTTGACCAGCTCGAACGCCGGGTCGATTATGCCGAGGGCCGCGCCGATGCGCTGGCCCTGGCCGACGGCAGTGGCAAACCGAGCCTGGCGGACGAGATCGCCGCGCTGGCCGGGGCCGACAAGATCGATGAAGAATTGGAAGCTATGAAAGCGGCGCTCAAAACGGGCGACCCCGCACAGGAGAATTGAGCAATGGACGGAGGAGACGTTGTCGCCGTGGTGTTTGTGGTGGTGGTCGCACTGCCCTGGCTGGTGCTGCATTACATGACCAAGTGGAAGACCGCCGCCACGCTGACCAATGACGATGAAAGCTTGCTGGAGGAATTGTACCAGCTCGCGCGCCGGCTCGACGACCGGATGGATACGGTCGAACGATTGGTGGCGGTAGACAATCCCGATTTCCAGCGCGCCCGCCTGTTGCCTGACCGCGAAGTGGACAATTTGCCTCTGCGCGAAATCGAAGCGATGCGCGCACAATCCAAGACCAAGGTTTCGACTGGGAGGATGACCAAGTGAACAGCGACCGTACCCGCTTTTATCGCGACAAGATCAACGGCAAGATCTTCGGGGTTTGCGCCGGGATTGCCGACTATACCGGGGTGGATGTGCTATGGGTCCGGCTGGGCTTTGTCGGGCTGATCATGCTTGGCGCACCGATGGTGATCCCAGCCTATTTCCTGGTCGGCATATTTGCCGCCAAGAAGCCGGGTAATCTCTACACCGACCGTAACGAGCAGAAGTTCTGGCAGGGGGTGCGTCAATCGCCCACCCGCACCGCGCGCGAAGTGCGCGCGCAATTCCGCGATATTGATCGCCGTCTGGCCGAGGTCGAATCCTTCTACGTCAGCAGCAATCCGCGCCTGTCGGCTGAGATTGAGCGCCTACGCTGAGCATCAAATTAAGTTACTGAGGGGAATTACAATGGAAGGCTTTCTCGCACTACTGATCCCGCTGGCACCGTTTATCATGGTCTGTTTCATCGTCTGGACCAAACATCAGCGCAAATTGGCCGAACTGCAGATGCAGAATACCGCCGAACGGGTCGCGCTGAACGCCACCACCAACACCGCGCTGGAAGACCGCGTGCGGGTGCTGGAACGGATCGTGACCGATAAGGGCTATGACGTTGCCACCCAGATCGAGGCGCTGCGCGATGCCCGCAAGGTCGATGCGCAGCTTGAAAGCCGCGACCGGGAGCCAGGCCGATGAACTTCGCAGGACCAGATTTCGTCCTCGCGATCATCGCGATCTCAACCGGCGGGTGGTTGATCAACAACTGGATCCGCGCCCGCCACGGCTATGCGCTCGAAGATGAATGGGGCGGTAAGACGCAAGCGGCCCGCAGCGCTGAGAAGCAAAGCCTACAAGCCGAGAACGCCGAACTGCGCGAACAGCTCGATCATTTTGCCGACCGCGTGAAGGTGCTCGAACGGATCGTCACCGACAAAAGCGTCGATGTGGCCACTCAGATTGAAGCACTGCGCGTCGAAGGGAGTAACGGAAGATGAACTTTGGGGATCTGATGGGCCTGTTTATTGCGATGGGCGGCATGGTCGCAATCGTGGCAGTTATCGGGAACAGTTATCGTCATCGCCTGTCACACAAGTTGCGGCTGGCCGAGCTGCGCGCCAATTCCACTGGTCAGGCAAATGCTGATCAATCGGCTGACCACGTTGAGCGGCTCGAAAATCGCATCCGTGTGCTCGAACGCATTGCCACCGACAAAAGCACAACGCTGGCGACGCAGATCGAAAACCTGCGCGAACCAGCCAACTAACCGTCGGAAATCGACAGTGCGCGCGGCCGCTGGTCGCGCTTGCAAAGGGAGTAACCGCAATGTCCAGCCAAACCTTCCTCCTCGCCGCAACCGCTTTGCTCGCGGTGACGATCATGACCATGGCTTCCTTGCGCGGCTGGCAAGGCTGGCTGAGCTTGAAGACCCGCGAACTTGATCTAAACAGCCACGGCGGCCGACCCGAAATCGAAGGCGGGGCCGGGAACGGCATGGCGCGGATCGAGATGGCCGACCTCAAAGAGCGCATCCGCAAGCTTGAGGCCATCGCCGCCGGGGTCGACCTGTGAACGATCGCGGGGGCGGCGCTGCAAAGGCCGGGATCGGGCTTGGCTCGGCGATCGCGGTGGCGGTGTCGTGGAGTATCAACAAATCGCTGGTGTGGGCGATCATCCACGGCGTGCTAGGCTGGTTGTACGTGATTTATTACGCGCTCACCCGGCCCGGCGGGATCAGCGGCTAGCGCAGCTTGGAGCAGGGGGCCACCTGCGCTAAGGCCCGCGCCATGCGAACCCTGCCCGACATTCTCGAAGAATACGACTTCCTCGAAGGCGACGAGCGTTATCGCCTGCTGATCGAACTTGGCCGCGAGCTGGACGAGATGCCCGCCGCGCTAAAAACCGATGCCAGTCTGGTGCGCGGCTGCTCGGCCTCGGTCTGGGTCTATCCCACCAGGCTCGAAGACGGACGGCTGCATTTTCTGGCCGATAGCAATGCTGCGATCACCAAGGGGATTGTCGCGCTGGTGCTGGCGGCGGTGCAGGACCGCCCGGCAGACCAAGTAGCCGCCTGCGATATCGCCGTCGCGCTCAAACCGTTCGAGCTTAGCCGACAATTGTCATCGAACCGCACGCAAGGTGTGCCCAACATGATCGCGCTGATCCAATCGACCGCCGCGCGTTATGCCGCCGCTGATGGGACCTGAGTTTCGGCTTCAACCGGAAAAAAGAACGCCGCCACTTCGTGCCCGATCCGCGCCGGGCGCAGCGTTTGGCGGTCGATGAAGCACCAGCTTGACTTGACCACCGCCAGCACATCCTCGCCGCGTTTGACTACGGTCTCGTAAAACGCGCGCGCGCCCTGGATGCTTTCGAGCACCACCTTGGCGATCACTTCGTCTTCCAAAAACGCAGGCTTGCGGTACGTAATTTCATGCTTGAGCGCGACCCACCCGTGCGCCGCGATGGCTTCGGCCGGGGCCAGCTTGTGCCAGTGTGACAGCACCGCATCCTGGACCCAGCCCAGATAGCGCGCGTTGTTGACGTGCCCCATGAAGTCGATGTCAGCGGGGAGAATCTCGATTGGATAATAATGCGGGAGTGCGGCCATGCGCATGGATATAGGTGGCACTTCATTGCATTACCATGACCACGCTTGCCATTATTGGTTTGGTGCGGCTAACGCGCACGTATGTCCAGCACCGCCCGAACGCTTTATCAAAAGATCTGGGACGCGCACGTGGTCGAGCGCCGCGATGATGGCACCTCGCTGATCTATATCGACCGCCACTTGGTCCACGAAGTGACCAGCCCACAGGCGTTCGAAGCGCTGCGGCGGAACGGGCGCACCGTGCGCCGCCCCGATCTGACGCTGGCAGTGCCCGATCATAACTTGCCGACGACAGCAAGGCGCGACAACGCCGGCGCGCGCATCCCGATCGCCGATGCGGAAAGCGCGCAGCAACTGGCCACTCTGGAGCGCAATGCGCCTGAGTTCGGGATCCGGCTGATCGGCGATGCTGATGTCGAACAAGGGATTGTCCACGTCGTTGGGCCCGAGCAGGGCTTTTCGCTGCCCGGCGCAACCATCGTCTGCGGGGACAGCCACACCGCTTGCCACGGTGGGCTGGGCGCGCTCGCGTTCGGGATTGGCACCAGCGAAGTTGAGCATGTGCTGGCCACGCAGACCTTGCTGCTGACCCAGTCAAAATCGATGGAAGTCCGGGTCGAAGGCGCGCTTGGCCCAGGGGTTACCGCCAAAGACGTAGTCTTGCACATCACCGGCACATTGGGCGCGTCTGGCGGCTCCGGCTATGTCATCGAGTACACCGGCAGCACAATTCGCGCGCTTTCCATCGAGGGGCGGTTGACTGTCTCCAACATGGCGATCGAGCATGGTGCGCGGGCCGGACTGATTGCGCCGGATGAAACGACTTTTGCTTACCTCAAGGGTCGTCCTTACGCCCCGAAGGGTGCCGAATGGGACGCCGCGGTCGAGTGGTGGACGAGCCTCGCGACCGATTCCGGCGCGCGCTATGATAAAGTCGTGATGATCAATGCTGCGGACATCGCGCCGTCGGTGACCTGGGGGACCAGCCCCGAGGACGTCCTGCCGATCACCGGCGTGGTCCCCGAGCCAGCCAGCTTCGCCGATCCCTCAAAGCAACTCGCGGCACAGAAATCGCTCGACTATATGGGGCTGACCCCCGGCCAGCCGATGACCGAGATCGAAGTTCAGAACGTATTTATCGGCAGCTGCACCAACAGCCGGATTGAAGACCTGCGCGCTGCGGCGGCGGTGCTTAAAGGCCGAACCAAGGCCGCGAACGTCAAGTGGGCGATCGTCGTTCCGGGCTCGGGACTGGTCAAACGCCAGGCCGAAGCCGAAGGGCTGGACCAGATATTCACTGCCGCCGGGCTCGAATGGCGCGAACCGGGCTGTTCGGCGTGTCTGGGCATGAATCCCGACAAGGTCCCGCCGGGCGAACGCTGCGCCTCCACGTCCAATCGCAACTTCGTCGGCCGGCAAGGCCCCGGCTCACGCACCCACTTGATGTCGCCTGCGATGGCGGCGGCGGCGGCAGTAACGGGGCGGCTGTGTGATGTCCGCGAGCTAACCGCAATCTGACCGGCGGCTTGGGGTTTTTTGCCGCCGGGTCATCCATTTGCTGCCTTCATGCGTAACTGCGGTATCACGCAGTGATTGCCAGCAGGAGCCGTTCCCCCGATGTATCTTGACCAAGCCGGCGGGGCGGGCACTTCCCCTACAAGCGGGCCGCCGCTTGCTATCGCGGTGGTCGGCAGCGGCATTTCCGGTCTCTCGGCGGCATGGCTGCTAGCCAAGCGGCACCGGGTCACATTGTTCGAGGCTGACAATCGGATCGGCGGGCACAGCCACACGGTCGATGTCGCTGGTATCCCGGTCGATACCGGGTTCATCGTCTATAACGAGCGGACTTACCCCAACTTGACCGCCATGCTGCGGCATCTCAACGTGGTCACAACCTCGACTGAGATGTCTTTCGCGGTGTCGCTGCGCGGCGGCGCGAGTGAATATTCGGGCAGCGGACTGCGTGGGGTGTTCGCGCAAAAACGCAATCTGCTGCGACCCCGGTTCTGGACCATGCTGCGCGATCTGTTGCGCTTCTACCGCGAGGCCCCAAGCGATCTGGCTGCACTGGGCGACGAAAGCCTCGACGCCTATCTCAACCGCGCGGGCTACAGCGCGGCGTTCCGCGAAGACCACCTGTACCCGATGGCGGCGGCGATCTGGTCCAGCCCCGCGATGGGCATTCGCGATTATCCCGCAGCTGCGTTCATCGCCTTTTGCCAGAATCACGCGCTGCTGCAGACCGGCGATCGCCCGCCGTGGCACACAGTCCAAGGCGGCAGCCGCAACTATGTGCAGGCATTGCGCGAGCAATTCAGCGGTACGGTGCGCAGCGGCACGCCGGTAAACCGGATCATCCGGGCTGGCGGCGGCGTGACGCTGCTCACGGATCATGGGTCGCAGCAATTCGATCAAGTGGTGATTGCCGCGCACGCCGATCAGGCGCTGGCCATGCTCGCGGACCCCGATGATGCCGAGCACGCGCTGCTGGGCAAGTTTGCTTACTCCAATAACCGCGCGGTGCTGCACAGCGATCCGCGCCTGATGCCGCAGCGCCGCTCGGTGTGGTCGGCATGGAATTTTCTGCAAGGCGGTGAACCCGGCACCGATCCTGCGGTGACATACTGGTTGAACCGGTTGCAGCATCTGAATACCGCCGTGCCGATGCTTGTCACGCTCAATCCGCACTCGCAGCCAGATCCCGCACTGGTGCACTGGCAAGGTAACTATTCTCACCCGCTGTTCGATGCCGCGGCGATTGCCGCGCAACGCGAATTGTGGACGCTGCAAGGCCGCCATAATACCTGGTTCTGCGGCGCTTACTTTGGCGCGGGCTTTCACGAGGATGGCTTACAAGCGGGGTTGGCAGTTGCCGAGGGGCTTGGCGGCGGGACGCGGCCGTGGCATGTGCCCGATCCGTCGGGGCGCATTCACATTCGTCCACGTCCGCCGGTTCATGAACTAGCACTGGCTTGAAACAGGCTTCCGCCCTCTATCGCGGCCACGTGATGCACCGTCGGCTGCGGCCAAAGCGGCACCGGCTGGCTTACAGGCTGGCAATGGTGTTTCTCGATCTGGATGAGCTCGAGGTGCTCGACCGGCGTTTGCGGCTGTTTTCACTCGAGCGCTGGAACTTGTTCTCGTTTCGCCAGCGCGATCACGGTGATGGCACCGCCGTGCCGCTGCGGGAACAAATTGTGCGGCAACTCCAGCAAGCTGGTATGGCGACCGAGGGTCTGCAAGTGCGCCTGCTAACCATGCCGCGTCTGCTCGGCTTTGTGTTCAACCCGATTAGCATCTACTTCTGCTCAGGCACCGATGGCGGGCTCAGGGCAATCGTCTACGAGGTCAGCAATACTTTCGGCCAGCGGCATAGCTACCTGCTCGAAGTGGGGCAAACACTGGGGTCGGCCGTTCACCAGAGCGCACCAAAGCGCCTGCACGTTTCACCGTTCATGGCGATGGACCAGACCTATTCGTTCCGGGTCACGCCGCCGGGCGAACGGTTGGCCGTGGCGATCACCAGCCGCGACGAACAGGGCCCGCTGCTTTGCGCAGTGCTCGAAGCAACCCGCCAGCCGCTCAGCGATGCGGCCTTGCTGCGCACATTTGGTGCCATGCCGCTGATGACTTTGAAGGTCGTCGCCGCGATTGGCTGGGAGGCGCTTAAACTTTGGCTGAAGCGCGTTCCCGTTCACCGGTTGCCGCCGCCGCCGAACGAGCCGGCAACCGTGGTGCGGGCGCCTGTCACGCCGGTCAAAATCCCCATGGTGGCAGCCTTGTCAGGATTGGCGTCCAGTTTACCCAAACCGTCCGCCGCGATAACGCCAGTTCATAAATAAGCCTAGAGGACTGCTTTTTCACGTTCTAATATTCGAGCATTCAAAGCCACAGGTTTCTCCGCTGGCTCAAACTTGCCATCGTCTGTTATCGTGAATTATGGACCTCAATTTGACTCCCGCTGACCTCGCTTTTCGTGCGGAGGTGCGCGCATTTCTCACCGCCGAACTGACGCCTGAAATGCGCGCGGCGACGGCAAAAATGACCAGCGTCTATGCGCCAGTTGCACTCTCGCTCGCTTGGCAGGCGAAGCTGCATAAACGCGGCTGGGCTGCCCCGGCCTGGCCTCCGCAATATGGCGGCACCGGATGGAGCCATGTCCAGCGCTATATTTTTACCCGCGAACTGACTGAGGCCGGTGCGCCACCGCTTTCGCCAATGGGTATCGGGATGTGCGGGCCGGTTCTGATCGGACACGGCACGACGGAGCAAAAAGCGTATTGGCTGCCCCGTATGCTCACGGGTGAGGACTTGTGGTGTCAAGGGTATTCGGAGACCGAAGCGGGTTCCGATCTCGCCTCGCTGAGGATGAAAGCGGTGCAGGAAGGCGAACACTTCGTTTGTACAGGTCACAAGCTGTGGACCACTCACGGGCACGAGGCGAACATGATCTTTTGCTTGGTGCGCACCGCAGTGCTGGCCAAGCCGCAGCAGGGGATTACCTTTCTGCTGATCGACATGACCGCGCCGGGGATCAGGCTGCGACCGATCCTCTCGCTTTCGGGCGAGCATGTGCAGAATCACATTACATTTGACGCAGTGCGGGTTCCAGCCACCAATGTGGTCGGCGCGGTTGACGATGGCTGGTCGGTAGCGAAATACCTGATGCAATTCGAGCGCGGGGGCAGTCTGTATTCGCCCGGTCTGCGCGTGCGAGTGGCGCGGCTGCGGGCATTCCTGGGTGACGCAGGGGCCGGCAGCAGTGGGCTAATCCGCCGGATCACGCTTATAATGGCCGACATCGAAGCCCTGGACGCGTTCGAGCTGCAGTTCATGTCGAGCTTGGCGGTCGGCGGCGCACCAGGGATCAAGGCCTCGATGCTTAAGGTGCTCGGGACCGAACTCAGTCAGCATCTGACCGAACTGGAGCTGGAAGCGGCCGGGCCCTATGCGGCGGCATGGCAACCGCACCTGACAACTGCTGGCGGCGCAGTCCCTGGTTTCAAGGCACCCGGCGACGATGCCGGGGTTGGCACCAGCTATACCGCCAAGGCCATGCCCAAATATCTCAACGATAGGGCTGGTTCGATCTATGCCGGGACCAACGAAATCCAGCGCGGCATTTTGTGGCAAAACCTCGAACGCGACTTGCGGTGACCGCGCGCAAGCTCGCATTCGCGCCGGTGGTTAACGCGGATACCTGGGTTGTGATTCTGGGTAGTCTGCCCGGCGATATGTCGCTCGCGGCAACGCGTTATTACGCCAATCCACGCAATCGGTTCTGGCATTTGACCGGTGCCGTCATTGCTCGGCCCGATTTGCCCGCATTGGACTACAACGAACGGCTGGCGGTGCTGCTTGCCCATGGCATCGGACTGTGGGACGCAGCAGCTTCGGCCGACCGCCCCGGAAGCCTCGACAGCGCGATCCGGAATGTGCAGCCCGCCGCGCTTGCCGAACTAATCACTTCGTTACCGCAGCTTCGCGCGGTAGCGTTCAACGGCCAAACCAGCGCCAAAATCGCGCGGCCGCAACTCACCGATGCTCCGTTCGAGCAAATCGATTTGCCTTCAAGCAGTCCCGCCCACGCCGCAATGCCGTTCGCGCAAAAGTGTCAACAATGGATTGGCTTGCGACGATTTCTCGCTTCTCCCTTGCCTTGTGCGAACAATGGCGGAATAGGAAATCCATGACCAAGACCTCTGACAAGTCCGATAGCAGCTGGGCCGGCAAGGCCGCGCTGGCCGGGGCGGCGATCGGGTCGGCGGCGCTGGCCGCCGCGCTGCTCTATGCCTCAAGCCGCAAGGAACGCGCTGAGAAAGCTGCCAAGCGGCCCAAGCCCGACGACGCGCCGGAAACCGACTGATGGAGCCGCTGCGCGAGGTTAACGGCCGCGCGATTCCGTTCGGGCTGGCCAATGTCGATACCGATGTGATCATCCCGGCCAAGTGGCTCAAGACGATCACCCGCGATGGACTGGGCCGCGGCGCGTTCGAAACGCTGCGCGCCGATCCACACAACCTGTTCGACGGCGAGACGTTCAAGGGCAGCCCGATCCTGCTCGCCGGCGACAATTTCGGCTGCGGATCGAGCCGCGAGCATGCCGCCTGGGCCTTGCTTGACCTCGGCATCAAGGCCGTGATCGCACCCAGTTTCTCGGACATTTTTTCGGGCAATGCGTTTAAGAACGGAATCCTGACCGTGGTCTTGCCGCAGGCCCAGATCGATCGGCTGATGGCCGTCGCCGCGACCGACCCGCTGCACATCGACCTTGAACACCAGACCGTGACGACACGCTTCCAAGACCGCTTCAGCTTTGAGATCGATCCGTTCCGCAAAGCCTGCCTGATGGGCGGGCTCGACGAAGTTGGCCTGACCATGGCGCGCGGCGAGGCGATTGCCAGCTACGAGGCCGAGGTCCAGGCCGCGCGTCCGTTTATGAACTGCGCAGCGGCTTGAACCGCCGGCGCCAAGGAGAGCTCAATGGCTGAAAATATGGTAGTCCGACTGGTCAAACGCCCGAGCGGCATGGTCACCCCCGACTGTTTCACGATTCTGCCCGAAGCGGTGGGCGAGCCGGCCGACGGCGAAATCACAGTCAAAGTAGCCTTCGTGTCGCTCGATCCGGCGATGCGCGGCTGGATGGTTGATCGCAAATCGTACATCCCGCCGATCGGGCTGGGCGAAATTATGCGCGCCGGGATCGTTGGCGAAGTTGTGAAATCCAACGCTCCGCAATTTTCCGTGGGCGAGTTTGTTTCGGGCTGGGGCGGCGCGGCCCAGTATTTTACCGGTGCCGCCGGAATGTTCACCAAGGTCGATCCCACGCTGGCCCCGCTCGAGCGGCTGATCGGCGGGCTGGGTATGCCGGGGCTTACGGCCTATTTCGGATTGCTGGACGTGGGCGCGATGCAGCCCGGCGAAACCGTCGTAGTCTCGGGCGCATCCGGCGCGGTCGGGGCGATGGTCGGCCAGATCGCCAAAATCAAGGGCGGCAAGGTGATCGGCATCGCCGGGGGCCCGGAGAAATGCGCCTATTGCACCGATACGCTGGGGTTTGACGCCTGCATCGATTACAAATCGGAGGACGTGGACGCGCGGCTCGGCGAGCTGATCCCGCGCGGGCTCGATGTCTATTTCGACAATGTGGGCGGAGAAATCCTCGAAGCTTGCATGAACCACCTGCGGATGAAGGCGCGGGTGGTAATTTGCGGCGCGATCTCGATTTACAATGCCACTGAAATGCCATCGGGCCCGCGCAATTACCTCAATCTGCTGGTGCAAAGCGCGCGGATGGAAGGCTTTGTGGTCACCACTTACGCTGCTCGCGCGGGTGAGGCAGTACAGACGATGGCCGCTTGGATGAACGATGGCAAACTCCAGTTTAAGGAAGATGTCCAAGTCGGGATCGAGCGCTTTCCCGAAGTGTTCAACATGCTGTTTACCGGCGAAAATTTTGGCAAGTTGCTGCTTAAGGTCGGCTAATGCCGCGGCTACCGCAAATACGGGAGAGTTTTGAATGAAAGCCCTACGCAGCCACGCCAGCGGCGGACCTGAGACGTTGCAAATCGACGAGATCGAGACTCCCCAGCCTGCCCCCGGCCAAGTGCGGATCACGGTCAAGGCCTGCGCGATCAATTTTCCCGACGTGTTGATCATCAAGGACATGTACCAGTTCAAGCCGCCGCGCCCATTTGCGCCGGGCGGCGAATTGTCGGGCGTGGTTGCGGCAGTCGGCGACGGCGTGACCCAGTGGCAGGTCGGCGACCGGGTAATCGCGATGATGGGCAACGGCGGGCTGGCTGAAGAGGTGCTAGCCTCGGCCGACAAACTGTTTGCGCTGCCCGACGGTGTCAGCTTCGAAACCGGCGCCTCGCTGCTGATGACCTATGGCACCAATATGCACGGCCTGCTTGATCGCGGGCATCTGAAGGCGGGCGAGACTTTGCTGGTGCTGGGCGCAGCGGGCGGGGTTGGCCTTGCCGCGGTGGAATTGGGCAAGGCTTACGGGGCCAAAGTTGTCGCCGCGGTTTCGAGCGAGGAAAAAGCCGCAGTGGCGCGCGAGCACGGCGCTGACGAAGTTGTAATCTACCCTCTGCAGCCGCTGGGCAAGGATCAATCGAAAGCGCTTGCCGAAGCGTTCAAGGCCGCTTGTGGGCCGGACGGCGCCAATGTCGTGTATGATATCGTCGGCGGGGACTATTCCGAGCCTGCGGTGCGCGCAATTGCCTGGGAAGGGCGGTTCTGCGTGGTCGGATTCCCGGCCGGGATTGCCCGGCTCCCGCTCAACCTGACCTTGCTTAAAAGCTGCGATGTGTGCGGGGTGTTCTGGGGGGCATTTGCCGCGCGCGATCCAGCCGCCAATGCGGTCCACATCGCGACGCTGTTCGACCTGCTCAAAAGCGGCCAGATCAACCCCAAGGTTTCGGCTACTTTCCCACTTGAACGCGGCGGGGAGGCGATCACGATGCTTGCCGAGCGTAAGGCAATCGGCAAGGTTGTGGTGACGATGAACTGAACTTGGGGAGATACGGTCATGAACGCTGCTCGCATTATCCTTGCCGGAGCCTGGTTGACCTCAGGCTATGCGCTCTACGCCAAGCCGATGGAGCACGCCGGTGCACCCAGCGGCGCCGATCTGGTCACCGCGCGCCAAGCCGGGATGGACATGTCCGCATCCACCCTGACCTTGCTCAAAAACGCCAGCACCAATGGCGTTCCGCTCAAGAACCTGACCTTCCCGGCGAGTGGCTTGGCCAAGTGGGCGGTCGTCCTGCCGACCTTGTTTAGCGAAAACACCAAGGGCTTAACCAGCCGCGCCAAACCCACGGTCTGGACGGACCGCGCAGGTTTCAACGCCAAGGCACAGACCTTTATCGATGCCACCAAAGCGCTTGGTGCCGCCGCCGCAGCGGATAACAAGCCGGCCTTCGAGGCCGCGCTTGCCAGCACTGGCGCTGCATGCAAGGGCTGCCATGAGAGTTACCAAGTCCCGCCACCCGCCGCCAAACCGAGTTGACCAAGGCCGCCGCAACGACGATCAGGAGCAGACATGACCGACTTCAAAGACCGCGAAAGGGCCGAAGAAGCAAAGTTTGCGCATGACGAGGAAATGCACTTTCGCGTCCACGCCCGCCGCAACCGGCTGCTGGGCCAGTGGGCGGCGGACCGCATGGGGCTCTCAGCGGTTGAGGCAGACGCCTATGCCAAGAGCGTGGTCCAGGCCGATTTCGAGGAATCTGGCGACGAAGACGTGGTCCGCAAGCTGCTCGGCGATCTGATTTCAGCCGGAGTGGAGGTCAGCGAGGGCGATGTGCGCGGCGCGCTCGAAGCGAAGTCGGTCGAGGCCAGGCGCGCCTTGATGGGCGAAGGTTGAGGCCCGGCACGATGGCCATGACCGCCACCGAAATCGAAGCACTGATCCGCGCCGGACTGCCCGGTGCAGCCGTGCAGATCACCGATCTGGCGGGCGATGGAAACCACTATGCTGCGCATGTGGTGGCGGCGGAGTTCGCCGGCAAGCCGCGGATTGCGCAGCACAAGCTGGTTTACGCCGCGCTGGGTGGGCGGATGGGCGAGGAGCTCCATGCCTTGCAACTGACCACCGCTGTCCCCACCTGATCGGCGAGGAGCAAAGCTAATCATGTCAGACGCCAACGCCCGCATCGCCGATATCGTCACCAGCAACGACGTTGTGCTGTTCATGAAGGGCACGCCGCTGTTTCCCCAGTGCGGCTTTTCAAGCAAGGCAATCGCGATCCTCGATCACCTTGGCGTGACCTATGAGAGCATCGACGTGCTGCAGGACATGGAAGTCCGACAGGGCATCAAGTCGTATTCGGACTGGCCCACTATCCCGCAGCTTTACGTCAAAGGCGAGTTCGTCGGCGGCAGCGATATCATGATGGAAATGTACCAGGCCGGCGAATTGCATCAGCTCATGGCCAGTGCGGGGCTTACCCCCGCTGCCTGACTTTGCGGCGTTGCGGTACCGACACGCCCAGCAGTTGTGCCGTTTGATCGGCGGGTAGCGGCATTCCGGTCAGATGACCTTGGAATTCTCGGCACCCACTCTTCACCAGCCGCTCTTTCTGGGCTTCGGTTTCCACCCCTTCGGCGATCACGCTGAGGTTCATCGCCCGCGCCAGCTTGACCATAGCATCGACCAGCGCATCGGCTTCGCCGGAATT
This sequence comes from Novosphingobium sp., assembly GCA_043758955.1. Classification (GTDB taxonomy): domain Bacteria; phylum Pseudomonadota; class Alphaproteobacteria; order Sphingomonadales; family Sphingomonadaceae; genus Novosphingobium. The sequence continues at coordinate 14,239 of JAYVML010000252.1, forward strand.
GCCAAGCCCGCTAACAAACGAGCCGTCGATCTTGATCCGATCAATCGCAAAGCGCTGGAGCACCGACAGGCTGGAATAGCCGGTCCCAAAATCATCCAGGGCGATCGAAAAGCCGAGCCGTTTGAGCGCGTCGACATTGGCAAAGATCAGGGGCTCATGGCTCCACAGCGCGGCCTCGGTGAGCTCGATCTCATAGCGCGCCGGATCGATCCCCGCCTGCGCCGCCAGTCTGGTGACCAATGCTGCAAAACCCGGGGTGCGCAATTGCACCGCCGAAATATTGATCGCCACTCGCGCCTGCTGCCAGCTATGGGTTTCGCTGAACACCCGCCGCAGCACAAATTCACCTAATGCCAGGATGACTCCGGTCTCTTCGGCCAAAGGCACAAACACAACTGGCGGAACCGCGCCGCGTTCGGGGTGGTTCCAGCGCAACAACGCTTCGACCGCGGTGATTGCCCCATGGCGATCGACCTGCGGCTGATAGACCATGGACAGCGATCCGTCCTGCAGTGCAGCGCGCAGATCGGCCTCGAGTGACTGCCGCGCGCGCAGCGCTTCGTCCATCTCTGGCTCGAACAACGTCACGCAACTACGCCCAGATTCCTTCGAGCGGTACAGCGCAACATCGGCCCAGCGCAGGGCTTCGGAAGGTTCAACTCCGGGATTATCGACGACCGCGATGCCCAGCGAACAGCCCACTTCGAGCCAGCCATATTCCGTACTTACGCGCTCGGAAACCGCCGCCAGAATGTTACCGGGAAGGTCTTCAAGCACCGCGTCGCTGGTAACTTCGTGCAGAATAACGAATTCATCGCCGCCCAATCTGGCGATCAGCGCGGCTTGTTCACAGCACGCGCACAGCCGCGCTGCAACCGCCTGGATCAACAAATCGCCGGCATGATGACCCAGCTTATCGTTGACCTCCTTAAAGCGGTCCAGATCGACGCAGATCACCGCCAATTGGATGCCACCCGGCTGGCGCGAGCCTAGCAGGGCGCGCAGTTGCTCGAACAGCATGGCCCGGTTGGGTAACTGGGTCAGCAGATCATGATAGGCGAGATGTTTGGAGCGTTTTTCGCTGGCAATCAGCTCTTGCACAATCGTAGCCCCGCGCCGCACCACGCTTAGCGCCAGCAAAGCCAGCAGCAGCACTCCGATCATCAATGGGACCTGGATCTTCTCGCGCAGAATTGTTCCCGAACGCGCCGGAATCCACGCCAATGCGGCCAGCGGGGTGCGATCGAGAGCGTTTAGCACCACTTGCTGATGCTGAGCAGACTGAAACCCAGGGCTGACCAGCACCGGTTCGGCCAACAGATAGCGATCAGCGAATGCCTTAAGCATTGCCCCATTAATCGGCTTGGCGGCAAGCGTTATCGGGGCGCGCGGGCCTTTGGGCAGATGCTTGCCAAAATCAGGCTGCACCAAGGTGGCGGTAACCACATAGACCTGCCCACCGATTCGCGCGAGGGCATTGCTCTGGATTGGCGGGATCATAATGTTGTTCTTGCCGGCCCGCGATCTAATCGGTCCCCGGTTCGCTTCTGCGGCCCGGATGCGCGGGATCAATTGGTCGGAAACCGATTTAAACAAGGCAAAAGACGCAAGGTCGGCACGCTCCCCCTGCGCCGCCGCATAAACCGTTCGTGCCTCGCCATCAATCACGAACACGTGCGAGAAGCCATTGAAAGTGTACAGGTAATTGCCCAGATTAACATCGGCCCAGGCCGGGTCAAACTTGTTGTCAAGCTTAGCGATGGCTTGGTCCCAATCGACCTGGGTAGCCACGACCGCATCGAGCTCTTTGGCCTGCTCATCAATCCCGCGCTCGACGATAGCGCGCTCATGGTCGGCCGAAGCGACGTCGAACCGATCGATCAGAAAGATTGAAAGCATCACCAGCAAGACCAAACCCGCAAGCGCCATGGCAGCAATCGGGGCGAACAACCGGGTCCGGCGCCAATCCTGGATTTGGTTTGCACTTATGCTCACGCTTGTTGGTTCCCACCGCGTTCAGTCGGCAATGGACGGACTATCGCGACTGCCTAGGCATAACCGCGCAGGCGTGAAGAAACGCTTTCTCTAGCGTTAGCGCTAAATTGACCAAACGAGCGGAAATGCCGCATCGGATTGGGCAGAAGAGGGAAAGGTTTGGGAGGGGGCTCGGGGAGGCGGGACCGCGGAGACCAGAGTGCGGCCCCGCCTCTTACGAGACTACTTGGGGGTACCCACTACAATGCAGTGTCCGTGCCAAACGCTATAAATCATTTATTTTCAGTTGTTTGATATTATCTTATTCAATAGGACCTGCGACATTTGTAAAGATACCCGACATGTCCTCGCTGCGGAATACCGCTTGGCAAAGTCGGCCAGCCGCGCCACGTTGATCGGTATGGACCCTATTGAAATGTTCGCTCACGATGCTGAGGCGCCGCCGGCCACCCCGGCCGCAACCCTGGTCATTTTCCGTCATGCACCCACCGGCGGCGCGCCGCAGGTACTGATGGTCCAGCGCGCAAAGGAAATGCGCTTTGCCGGCGGCGCAGCGGTGTTCCCCGGAGGGCGGGTTGATGAGGCCGATCGAACGCTGGCGCAGCAGCTTGGCGCGGTGGATGCAGACGTGATCGACGAACAAGCGGCGCGGATTGCTGCGGTGCGTGAAACACTGGAGGAAACCGGGCTGGCCGTGGGGTTTCATCAGCATCCCAGCCTGACTGAGGCGCGGCGTGCGCGTGAAGTGTTGCTGAGCTCGGGTGAACTGGCGCCGATGCTCGCCGAGCTGGGCTGGACGCTTGACCTTGAACGACTGGTGCCGTTTTCGCGCTGGCGGCCCAAGCACAAGGAAATCCGTGTGTTTGACACGCGCTTCTACCTCGCTGATCTGGGCACCGGCGCGGTCGATCTTAAGGTTGACGATACGGAAAACACGCACCTGTTCTGGGCCAGTGCGGCCGAGGCGCTGGCGCTGGCAGATCGGGGGGAGATCAAGGTGATCTTCCCGACCAGGCGCAATCTGGAGCGGCTCGCCCAGTTTAACGCCTTTGCCGATGCGCTCAGCCATGTCGCCGAGTTTCCATCGCAGATGATCACGCCATTTATGGAAACGCGAAAAGGAGAACCGTGGCTGGTAATCCCGGCCGATGCGGGATACCCGGTCGATGGCGAAAAGCTGGAAAGCGCAGCGCGCGGCTGAATGGTGTCGGCAGGAAAGGTGCCCCTGCAACGTTGCCGAGCAGGGGCCAAGGTGGCTGGCAGAAGAAGTCGCCAGCTTGGGTCGCCCCCCTTCACTACGGCTCGACTTGGCGCTAAGCCGTGATCTGCATCACGCTGATATTGAAAACATTTTGGCGCGCCCGGCAGGAGTCGAACCTGCGACCTCAAGATTAGAAGTCTCGCGCTCTATCCAGCTGAGCTACGGGCGCGCGCAGGCCCACATAGTCAGGCTTTGCGCGGCGTGCAAACCCGGCTAGCGTCAGACGATGAGCCAGCCACTTTCCCAGCTTGATGGCACCGCCAGCGCCCGCCGCCACTTCCGCTATTTCGACTATATGATGGCGGCGTTTGTCGCGATCCTCCTGCTGTCGAACCTGATCGGGGCGAGCAAGCTGGCGAGTGTACAAGGATACACCTTTGGCGCGGGGATCCTTTTTTTCCCGGTGTCTTACGTGCTGGGTGACGTGTTGACCGAAGTTTATGGCTATGCCAACGCCCGGCGCTGCGTCTGGGCCGGGTTTGCCGCCATGGTGTTCATGGCCTTCATGAGCTGGGTCGTGGTCAAGCTGCCGCCGGCGGCGGGTTGGGACGGCCAAGCCGCCTATGACAGCGTGTTCGGCAACACCTGGCGGATTGTTGCAGCTTCAGTATTGGCGTTTTGGGCGGGCGAATTCGTCAACAGTTTCGTGCTGGCAAAAATGAAGATCGTTACCGGCGGCAAGCACCTTTGGACCCGAACGATTGGCTCGACGGTGTTCGGTCAGGCGGTCGATAGCCTGATCTTTTATCCAGTGGCCTTCTTTGGCACCTGGAGCAATGCGCAGCTGCTGACCGTGATGTTCACCAACTGGGCACTAAAGGTGCTGTGGGAAGCGTTGCTGACCCCGGTGACCTATGCCGTGGTCGGCTGGCTAAAAGCGCGCGAGGGAGTGGAGGTGTTCGACACCGGCACGAACTTCTCACCCTTTGCCAAAAGCTCCGCGGTTTAGGCCCTGTCCGTTCAGGGGCGGGGCCTAAACCGCGATTGTCTCAATCGGCGATGAGGCCGATCACAAGGTAAACCACCAGCAGCGAGCCGAAGCCGAGGACCGTACCAAGCGCGAAACCGATGCGGACCAAGTTGACGTCCCAGCCGAAGTGATTGGCGATCCCGGCGCAGACGCCCATGAATTTGCCGTTGGCCTTGTCGAGGTGGAAACCGGGGCGAGTGGGCATGGTATTCTCCGTTTGATCAATCAGGTTCACGCGACTTCGCCGACATAGTAGGTGGTTGCTTGCGCGGCCGAGGGGGTGCTGACGGTGCCGGTGATCAGCAGCAACGAAATCATGAAAGCCGAAGCGGCAGCGGCGAGCCGGCTGGTGAGAGTGGATTGGTTCGACATGGTCAGTTTCCTTAGGTTGTTTGGCTCCGCCGGCTATCCGGCAGATACCGCACTGATTGCATCGAACGTGCCAATTCCGTAAAATCCTGCAAATTCAATCTTTCACTACGATGAACGAAAACTTGCCCGCAGGTGAATGATCAACAGTTGGTGAAATATACCAATAATCGGTGTACGCCTTTTGCGTGACAGTATGGCTGCTCCAACCTATCGACCCCGCCATGGGGCTTGACCGGATCCGGCTAACCGATTTTCGCAACCACCGCGATACCCGGCTTGATGGCTCGGCGCGGTTCAACTTGTTGATCGGCGAGAACGGTGCGGGCAAGACCAATGTGCTGGAAGCGCTGTCCTTGCTCGCCCCCGGACGCGGGCTGCGCCGCGCCGCGCTGCCCGATATAGCAACGCATGGCAGCGGCAACGGTTTTGCGATTAGCGCCGATCTTTCCGGCGGCGTGCAACTTGGCACCGGGGTCAGGGCAGAGCGCCCCGCGCGCCGCGCGGTCCAGGTCAACGGCGCCGGAGCCCCAGCGGTGCGGCTGGGCGAATGGCTTAGCCTCGCTTGGTTGACCCCGACGATGGACCGGCTGTTCATGGACGGCGCGGGCGCGCGGCGGCGGTTTCTCGACCGGCTGGTGCTGGCGCTTGAACCCGGCCACGCGCGCCATGCGGCCAAGCTGGAAGCCGCGCTGCGCGAGCGCGGTCGCCAGCTGGCCGAACCCGCCGAGCCCGATCCGCAGTGGCTGACCGCACTCGAACTGCAACTGGCCGAGGCCGGGGCGGCGGTGGCCCAGGCCCGCGCCCGGCTGATCGCGCGGTTATCCGAAGCGCTGGACTTGCTGCCCGAAGCGCCGTTTGCGCGGCCTGCGCTGGCATACCAGCAAGGCGGTCCGCTGGATCAGGATACGCTCGCCGCCGCGCTGGCCGAGGGCCGCCGCCGCGACCGCGCAGCGCAGCGCACGCTGATCGGCCCGCACCGTGACGAGCTGATTGTGACGATGGCGGGCAAAGACGAACCGGCCAGCGCCTGTTCGACCGGCGAGCAAAAAGCGCTGCTGATCGCAATCACGCTGGCGCATGCGGGATTGCTATCGCCCGATCGCCCCGGTGTTCTGCTGCTCGATGAAGTCGCCGCGCACCTTGATCCGCTACGCCGCGCAGCGCTGTTCGAGCGGCTGGGCGAAGGCACCGCGCAGGTCTGGCTGACCGGCACTGAACGGGCGCCGTTTGCTGCGATCACCGATCAAGCGGC
>JAYVML010000253.1:0-2641 GCA_043758955.1 Novosphingobium sp.
TGGACTTGTAACGGTTTTGTGCCGGTCACTTATCTCATTATGCCACCTTGGCTTCGAATGCGAGCGGGCTGATACCGCCCAGGTATGAGTGACGCCGCCGCGTGTTGTAGAACCCGTTGATGTACTGGAAGATCGCGGCCTCTGCCTGTCGCCGGGTTGGCCAAGTTCGCCGCCAGATCAGTTCGGCCTTCAGCGATTTGAAGAACGTCTCGACGGATGCATTGATGCTCCTATGTTGGTCAAGTGCTTTTCTCGGCGGTAGTTAGCGGCTGCGTACCGGTGCAGAGATGCCGGTAGATTTCTCGTGCGATATAGCGCTTCAGGCATCGGCGGATTTCGCGGGGTGATTTGCCTTCGGCGGTTCGCCGTTGGATGTAATCCTTGGTTGGCGGATGATGCCGCATGCGAACGAGTGCGACGCGGTAAAGGGCCGCATTTGCTCGACGGTTGCCGCCGCGATTGAGGCGATGACGGCTCGTCTTACCGCTCGAGGCCGGCACCGGACACACGCCGCAGAGCTTGGCGAACGCTGCCTCGGACCGGATCCGCTGCGGATTGTCTCCCAGAACAACGAGCATGTCAGCGATCGTCCCGGTCGACACGCCTGGCGCTTCCATCAGCGCTGGTGCTTGGGCACGCACCAGCTGTTCGAGAACGGCCTCATGCTCCTTGATCTCGGCATCCAGCATCAACCACCGATGGGCCAGCGCGCGCAACGCCATCTTCGCTGACGCAGTGGTGGAGTCCGGCATTCTCGGACGCAGCGCGGCGATTGCACGGATGAGCGTCATCTTGCCGGTGATGCCGATGAACCGTTCGCGCAACGGCTGTGGCGCATTGACCAGTAGCGTCTTGAGTGTGACCATCGCCTGCGTTCGAGCTTTGAGCGCGGTATCACGGGCGATCTTGAGATGGCGGATCATCTCGACGGCGCCATCACCGAACTTGGGCTCGCCATCGGCGTCGCCCGCCAGGACAGCACGCGCGGCGGACTCGGCATCGACGGTATCGGTTTTGCCGTGTCGGCGGCGGAGCTGTCGGTTGACCCGACCTACCTCGATGACGCGCAAGCCCATCGCGGCCAGCGCCCGCGTCAGGCCAGCACCATAGGAGCCGGTTCCCTCAATGCCGAACGCATGCACGACACCGTGTCCGGCGGCCCAAGCCGCGATCTGGCGATAACCCTCGCCGGTTACCGGGAACGAGGCAGTGGCCAGCCGCGCTCCCAGTCCGTTGATCGCAACGGCGACGTGAACATCTTTATGCGTGTCAACGCCGATGACGACGGCGTCGGGTGTGATATCATGCATACGGGTTCTCCAGTTTGGTGGAACCCGAAGGCCATCTGCGAGCGGACAGGACTGTGACGGGACGGCATTCCCTCAGGCTCCTATCAAGTCACGTCTCGCGACGCCCCGGGTGCAGCCTGGAGGGCCGACAGATCAACGCCATGACACGTGGTCAATCGTAAGCACGGGTCAGGCCCTCCAGACTGCACGCATCTTCTCACAATCGCTACTATGTTACCCGGAGCGACCAGCTTGATGATGCACCGGCGTGGCGGGTGTCGGCGCATGATCTCGAGCGCCTCGTGTGCGTTCGGCTGTCGGAGCAACTCACTGACCAGCAGTTCCTGTGCGACCTGGCTGCGGGTGCAGACGCCGACGTCATACGGCAAATGCTTGCTAAAGCTGATCTGGCCGCAGCGACGCTGCGCAGCGGCTCGGTTCTTACGCGCCACGAGCTGGTCAACCAGATGATCGCCCGCATCGACCTTAGCGAAGAGGCGATCGACCTCTCGGTCGACAAGCTCGCGGTGGCAGGCGCACTGGGGCTTGTTCCCGATTTGGATATGGAGAACAAGGCGATGGTCCTGACATTGCCTGCAACCAGGGTCAGGCACGGCCACCAGCTGCAGCTGATCATTCCCTCGCAGCAACCTCTCTCCATCGTCCGGACGACCCGCGACGAGAAGCTGGTCGCGCTGGTGGCTGAGGCGCATCAGGCGCGGCAGCTGTTACTTGCCAGTCCGCAGCGATCGATCGCTGCGATTGCTTTCGATCAGGGTCGATGCCGGACGCGGTTGGGCAGGCTTGTGGCGCTGGCTTGCCTCGCGCCCGATATCGTTACAGCCATCGTCGAGGGGCGGCAGCCGCTAACGCTGACCTCGCGCGCCTTGATGGAATTCGAGCTGCCGCTTGGCTGGACCGACCAGCGGGTGTTGCTCGGGTTCGCCTGAGACCAAAGTCTCACATATCAACTGCAGTCAGGATTTTCGGGCCAGAGACTGGGGTATTTCTTCGTTCCTATGCTGCAGACAATTTGGCGGTCTCTGACTGCACTCACATTTGCCAAGCGCCATGCACCCCGCAGAGCTGCGCCGTTCTGGGCGCATGAGCCGCGTGAGGTGACTTTGGGAAAGTTTTTATGGACTGTTTGGTGCGCGACGCAGTCCGGAGCGAGCCAGTCTCCGGCAGCCTTTCCCATTGTCGTGGGAAGGTACTGGGTAAAAGTGGGCTTAATTCGACATTGCGCCTTCACTGAGGCAAGCTGAACGCGTGAATTCCACCAAAGATCTTCATCCTTTCCCGTCTGCGCTCCCGTGGGAAGAATTTACCGAATACCGCGTGTCTATCGAAGA
>JAYVML010000254.1:0-4394 GCA_043758955.1 Novosphingobium sp.
AAGCCCGATCCGATCGCGCATCCGCGCACTTTCTCGATGTTGAACTTACGCTTTGGTTTGTCCTTGGCCTCAATGATCAACCGGCCGTCTTCCTTTACAACCGTCCATTCTTGGTCGGGTTCGATGCCCAAGGCGGCAGGCATGCGGATCGCGACCGAATTGCCTGATCTGAAGCTCTTTGCGGGATATTCCTTGCTCATGGTCGTCTCCGTATATACAAGGCGTATATACATTTCAGAAAAGTTGGTCAATGATACGTCTGTCCGCACTTTTGCTGTTGCTGCTCGCCGCGCCCGCCTCCGCCGAGCTAATCGGCGGCTGCCAGTTCGACCGCGATACGTTGACCTTTGCCGGCTCCCCGCTCGACCAGGCGACGTGCCTGCTGCGCAAGGTCGAACTGATGGGCCGGAAATCGCCCCAGCCGCTGCCCCCGGTGATTGCGCGGCTGATGGAGCAAGGCGGCGCTCCATCGCCTGCCCAGAAGGCGGCGGCGATTGCAGCGTTTCCTGAGCCTTACCGCACTTACGCGATCGGCTATCAGGATAAGCCGACCTCGCAAACCGAAGCAGGTGTGCCACTGCTGTATTTCGTGATTCACGATACCAGCGAGCCGTTCCTGGGCAAAGAAAAATTCCCGCACCGCCTCGACAACGATCCCAAGGTCAACAGCTTTGCCAGCTACCTCGCCGCCGAGCCGGTGGCGCACATCTTTCTCAATCGGCAGGGCCAGATTTGGGGCGCGCACGATTTCAGTGTGCCGTGGCGCGCGACCAAGCTGGAGAGCCGGGTGATCGGCGCTCCTACACGCGGCCGGTTCGTCCATATCGAGACGGTCCAGCCGCGGCGCTTTCTGCCGGGTGCGAGCAGTCGCGGACAAACTTATGGGCCCAAGCCTGGCTTTACCGGCGCGCAGTACAAAATGCTCTCCGCGCTGTATGTTTACGCCAGTGCGCGCGCCGGGCGCTGGCTGATCCCGGCGTTCCACTCCACGGTCGATGATGGCATCCCCGATGCCCACGATGACCCGCAGAATTTTGAGCTCAAACAGTTTGCGCGCGAGCTTGAAAAGCTGGTGTCAGCGGGAAAAGCCGGTGCGTAGCGGGTTCAGTCTAAAACGTACGCTGCGGATATCACAAGCTTGTCGCTCCATTCGGGCACAGCTTCGGCGTGCATCGGGACCATGAAACGCTTTTTGTCTGGCCGCTCGATCTCGATCACGTCGCCCGCCCCAAAGTTTTCGACCGCGACGCAGGTGCCCAGGCTTTCACCCGTAGTCGAGACTGCGGGCAGCCCCAGCAAGTCGGCGTAGTAAAACTCGCCCTCACCGAGCGGAGGCAGCGCCGCGCGCGGCACGGTCAGCGCGGTCCCGCGCAGTGCCTCCGCGCCATTGCGATCGTTCACGCCGGCAAACCGGGCGACCGCGCCGCCCTTGCCGTCATCGCGTAGTTTTTCGACGGTTAGCGTGCCATTGTTAAACGCGCTAAAGCCTTTCAGCCCCGCTACGCCTTCACCGAACAGCTTCAACCGGACCTCGCCCGCCACGCCGTGGGCGCCGATGATGGCGGCCAGCGTGACGGGGCGATCCTTGTCCAAGGCTCAGCCCTCGGCTGGGTCTTGCGCGCTTGCGCCGCTGACGGCTTCAACGCTGTCACCAGCCTCGGCATCGGGTGTGGCGGCATTGCCTTCAACCGACTCGTTCGCCACGGGGGTCTCAGCCGGAGCTTCCACCGGGGTATCTTCGGCAGGCGCTTCGGCTGGTTCCTCGGCCGGGACTTCGGCGGGAGTTTCAACCGCAGGGGTTTCAGCAGGAGCTTGCGCAGGCGCTTCGACCGGGGCGTCTTCGGCCGGAGTTTCAGCGGGCACTTCCGCCGGAACTTCGGGCGGAGCTTCTTCACCCGGCGCTTCGGCTGCGGCCTCGGCAGCAGCTTCAGCAGGCTCTGCCGCAGGCGCTTCGACCGGGGCTTCTTCCACCGGCGCTTCAACCGGGGCGTTGGCAGCTTCTTCGGCAGCCAGCTTGGCCGCTTCAGCGGCTTCCTTGGCGGCTTCCTCAGCGGCTATAGCCTTGCCAGCCTTATCCTCAACGCGATCCTTGGCCTTCTTGCCCGGCTCGGCCTTGCTGGGATTGTTGGTCGCAGTGCGTTCCTTGATCCCGGCCTTGTCGAGCATCCGCGCGACCCGGTCAGTCGGCTGCGCGCCGACGCCCAGCCAATACTTGATACGATCCTCGATCAGGCGGACGCGGTTCTCATCGTCCTTGGCCAGCAGCGGGTTGTAGGTCCCAACCTGTTCAAGATACTTGCCGTCGCGCGGCGCACGGCTGTTCGAGACAACCACTTTGTAATACGGACGCTTCTTGGAACCGCCACGTGAAAGTCGAAGAGCTACAGACATTTATATTACCTTTCTAATAATTCAGTTTAAATTGAAATACGTTATTTTTTGAGCAAGTCGTTGATGTTGGAGGGCAGCGCCCCGCCGCCCAGCCCAGGCAGTCCGCCGCCGCCCATGCCGCCGCCACCCATTCCACCCATTCCGCCGCCGCCAAACATTCCGGCCAGGCCTTTGAGACCGCCCATTTTCTTGAGCCGCTTCATCGCGGTGGCCATTTCTTGGTGCATCTTGAGCAGCTTGTTGACGTCCTGCACTTGCAGTCCGGCACCCTTGGCCACGCGGATCTTGCGTTTGGCGTTGAGCAGCTCGGGGCGCGCGCGCTCTTTGACGGTCATCGAGCCGATCAAGGCCTCAAGGTGCACCAGCACTTTTTCATCCATCCCGCTCGAGGCCATCGCGGCCTTGGCCTTTTTCATCCCCGGCAACATCCCGGCCAGCGCACCAATCCCGCCCATCTTGCGCATGTTGCGAAACTGCCCGGCGAGGTCGTTCAGGTCAAACTGACCCTTGGCCATCCGCGCCGCCATGCGCTCGGCCTCGTTCTCGTCGATCGCCTGCGCGGCGCGCTCGACGATCGAGACGATATCGCCCATGCCCAGGATGCGTCCGGCGACGCGGCCCGGATTGAACGCTTCGATGGCATCAAGCTTTTCGCCGGTCCCCGCGAATTTGATCGGCTTTCCGGTCACCGCGCGCATCGACAGCGCGGCCCCGCCGCGCGCATCGCCGTCCATCCGGGTCAAGACTACGCCAGTTAACGGCACCTGCGCGGTGAACGACTGCGCGACGTTGACCGCGTCCTGTCCGGTCAGCGCATCGACCACCAGCAGCACTTCGCGCGGGACTGATATGCCTGCGACCGCCTGCATCTCGTCCATCAGCTGCTGATCGACGTGCAAGCGCCCAGCCGTATCGAGCAGCAGCACGTCAACCGCCTGCAATTTGGCCGATTGCAGCGCGCGGGTGGCAATCTCGGTCGGTTGCTGGCCGGCGATGATCGGCAGCGTCGCCACGCCGACCTGCTCGCCGAGCACCTTGAGCTGTTCCTGCGCCGCGGGACGATTGACGTCCAATGACGCCATCAACACCTTCTTGCCCTGCTGTTCTTTGAGAAGTTTGGCCAGCTTGGCGGTGGTGGTTGTCTTGCCCGAGCCTTGCAGCCCGACCATCATGATCACCACCGGCGGCGCGGCGTTGAGATCGAGCTCGGCCGGCTCGTCCCCGCCCAGCATTTCGACAATCGCGTCGTTGACGATCTTGACGACTTGCTGCCCCGGAGTAACCGAACGCAGCACCGACTGGCCGACCGCTTGTTCGGTCACCCCATCGATAAACCGGCGCACCACCGGCAGTGCAACATCTGCTTCGAGCAGCGCTATCCGCACTTCGCGCATGGCCTCGCGCACGTCCTGCTCATTAAGCGCACCGCGCCCCTTGAGCCGGTCGAAGACTGTGCCAAGCCGATCAGACAGCGTGTCGAACATCCGCGTTTTCACTCCATCGCCGCTGCGCAAAATAGCCCAACGCGAAAAACGCCGGCGGACGAAACCTCGTCAGCCAGCGTGTAAATCAGGTACTCGGTTCTCTCGAATGGTGGAGCCTAGCGGGATCGAACCGCTGACCTCCTGCATGCCATGCAGGCGCTCTCCCAGCTGAGCTAAGGCCCCGTGCCATTCATTTCAGCAGACCTTAGGGGTCCACAAATTCCCGCACACCGCGCGAGAGGCCGCCGTCTAGTTGCGGCCTCCCTGCTTGGCAAGCCCATTTCTGGGCTTTGCTTTGCCCAGTTGGGTGGCGTCAGCTATGCTGACGCAGCCACAGAATTACGTCTCGGCGCTGTCTCCATCGCCGTCGACGCCGGCTACACCCAGATCGTCGTCGCCGCCCAGATCAACGTCGTTGTCAGGCGAATCGCCGTCCTCGTCGATGTCCAGATCGTTCTCGGCCAGATCGGTATCGGCGACTTCCTCAACCTTTTCCTTCTGGATCTGCTCATAGGGGAT
>JAYVML010000255.1:0-5336 GCA_043758955.1 Novosphingobium sp.
TGGTGGGCGCTGACGGGCTCGAACCGCCGACCCTCTCGGTGTAAACGAGATGCTCTACCAACTGAGCTAAGCGCCCCTCTTCGAGGGCATCCCTTTCGAGGATGGCCGCGCTATGGTGTGGAAATGGCGCGCGGTCAATCGGGCGAATGGCGCTTCATACCAGCCGCGCGGCCTGGGCCCCGATCTCGGCGAAATAGCGTGCCATCGAATCCGCTGCCTTGTCGGTCAGGGTTATGAACGCGCGGCGGCGGTCGGTCTCATCCTCGACCCGCTCGAGCAGTCCGCCTTCGCTCATCTGGCCAATCCAGCGCAGCGCCGTGGTGGGCGGAACGCCGCTGGCGATGCACAGGCTGGTGACCGAAACGCGGGCATGTTCGGCGCGCGCGGCGGTCAGGTCGAGCAGCATGTCCCACGCCGGATCGCCGAACAGGTCCCCGTCAAAAAATCGTGCGCGCAGCTGCCGCTGACGGATGATTCGCCGCACCAACCGCGGATCGGGCAGCGCCGGGCGCGCCGCGCGAACCAACCGCGCGGAGCCATCGTCCTCCTCCGCACCGGCAAACGCCGGACGCGGGCTTTCAAAGCGAAACGCACTGTCCTGCGCGCCGCGTTCGGACGCGACAGGTGCGGCCAATTTATCCAGTCGTTGGGCGATCTGGCTGACCTGCTCGGTCAGCCGCAACAGCGCCAGCCGGTCCTCGTCCGACAATTCGCGCACGCGTGAACCGGTGTGTTCAGCCAGCGCCCGGCCCAGCGCCAGTACCCGTTCGGCCCGGCTGGGATCGACCAGAATTTGCGCGCCGGACTGATCGAGGCAACCGAACACATCGTCTAGCGCGACCAAGCAGGTCGAGACCACCAGTGCTGCTCCGGCCCGCACGACGCGCATGTCCAGCCGCGCCAGCGCCGCCAGCGCGGCTGCGTCATTGCTCGGGCAATCGACGATTACCACATCGCCCAGCGGCCGCGCATCGCCGCCATTCAGCAGCAAGGCCAGATCGCCAACCTGCGCCAGCCGCAATCCGGCGAGCCTGGCATCGTCGCCAATCTGCCCGCGCAAATGCGCGCGATTGGCGAATACCGACAAGGCCAGCGGCAGTCCCGCAGTATCGTTGGACGAAGCGAGATGGGCGAAATTTGACTGGGCCATGCTGTTCCGACTCCTACAATCTTGAACAGAAGTAGAACAAACGAGGCCCATGTCAAGAATAGTTGGTCCGTCTAAGGCCGATAGTCGCGCGGGGACCCTTCGATGGGCTCAGGATGAGCGGATCAATGCTGCGCGTGGGCGGGTGACAAAGGTGACAGGGTGTAACCCTGGGATTCGGGCTATTTATTGTGTAAGGTGAGAGGCTTGTGTCTGGAGCGTCGGGTTACACATACTCTGCGCGACGGGGCGCAGCTGCGGCAGCGGGTGGGAGTGTTCGTGCGGCCAGTGTGGCGGGTAAGCGCGATGTAGGAAAGCTGACAGTGGCGGCGGGGTTTAGAACAGGCTTTGCCAGTTGGCTGTTCGCGCGCTAATCGATATCATCTCGATGTGGCTTAAAAGGCATTCTATCCAGACGGCATCGGTAAAAGGAATGCACCTTGCGTGTTGCAGCTCTCTTGGTTTCAGTGCTGGCGTTCGCAGCGCTCCCGGTCGCGTCGGTCGCTCAGCGGCCCGCACCTGAACGCGTCGTGATCGACATGGTAAACTTCAAATACAAGCCCGCGGCGATCACCCTGCGCCACGGGCAGGCTTATACCTTGCACTTCGTCAACCGCGCGCGCGGTGGGCATGACTTCACCGCCAAGGCATTCTTCGCCGCAGCGCAAATCGCGCTAGCGGACCGCGCCAAGATCACCGGCGGCGAGGTTGAGGTAGCCGGCGGAACTGAAGTCGATATCCAGATAACTGCACCCGCGCCAGGACGCTACTCCGTGCATTGTTCGCATTTCATGCACAAAATTTTGGGTATGAAAGCGGCTATTGTAATCGACTAAGACGATTAGAAAGACGTCGCCAGAAAACCCAGCAAGCCGTTACCGGGTCGGATCAATCCACAAACGGATCCCTGACCAAAATCGTATCCTCGCGCTCGGGGCTGGTTGAAACCAGCGCCACCGGGGTTTCGATCAGTTCCTGCACGCGCTGGATGTATTTGATCGCTTGCGCGGGGAGATCGGCCCACGACCGCGCACCGGCAGTGGTCCCGCTCCAGCCGGGCATCTCCTCGTAAACCGGTTCGACCGCGGCCTGATCGGCGGCGTGGCTGGGGAAATAGTCCAGATCCTGCCCACGCAGCTTGTAGCCCACGCAGATCTTCACCGTTTCGAACCCGTCGAGCACGTCGACCTTGGTCAGTGCGATCCCGGTTATGCCGCTGATCGCGCAGCTTTGCCGGGTGAGGACCGCATCGAACCAGCCGCAGCGGCGCTTGCGCCCGGTTACCGTGCCAAATTCGTGGCCGCGCTCACCCAGTTTCTGGCCCACTTCGTCTTCCAGCTCGGTCGGGAACGGGCCTGATCCGACGCGGGTGGTATAGGCTTTGACGATGCCGAGCACGAACCCCGCCGCGCTCGGCCCGAGCCCCGAGCCGCTCGCCGCGGTGCCGCTGACCGTGTTGGAACTGGTGACGAACGGGTACGTCCCGTGATCGACATCGAGCAGCACGCCTTGTGCGCCTTCGAACAGGATGCGTTTTCCGGCCTTGCGGGCCTGGTTCAGCGTGCGCCACACCGGCTTGGCATAAGGCAGCACGAAATCGGCGATTTCGGCCAGATCGCCGAGCAACCGCGCGCGGTCGATCGGCGGCTGGCCGAACCCCACGCGCAAGGCATCATGATGTGCGCAAATCCGGTCGAGTTGCGGCTCCATATCGTCCAGATGCGCCAGATCGCAGACGCGGATCGCACGGCGGCCGACTTTGTCTTCGTAAGCTGGGCCGATCCCGCGCCGGGTGGTGCCAATCTTGCCCGCGCCGCTGGCATCTTCGCGCAGGCCGTCCAGATCGCGGTGGAACGGCAGGATCAGCGGGGCGTTTTCGGCGACCTGCAGGTTTTGCGGGTTAATCTCTACCCCCTGCCCGCGAAGCTTGGCCACTTCATCGCGGAAGTGCCACGGATCGAGCACCACGCCGTTACCGATCACCGACAGCGTACCGGTGACGATCCCCGAAGGCAGTAGGCTCAATTTGTAAGTCTGGTTGCCAACCACCAAAGTGTGCCCGGCATTATGTCCGCCTTGAAACCGCACCACTGCATCGGCGCGGCTGGCCAGCCAATCGACAATCTTGCCCTTGCCCTCATCGCCCCACTGGGCGCCGATCACGGTAACATTGGCCACGGAGAATCCTTTAAGCAGGCGTCAAATCCGTGCCGCGCCCTAGGCGAACCGGCCGCACAGGGCAAGGCTGACCGCGGCGACCGTCGGTGACAAATCGTTCCCGCTGCAACAAAGCCCGGCCCCCCAACAGTAACGGGGGCCGGGCTCGGATATCAATTCGTGGGTGCTCGCTTATGCGTCGACCAGCACGCGATCGGTTTGCGGCGCGGCGGCATAGCTGCGGAAATCAAACGGGCGATCATTTGCTTCGCGCAAGCGGTATTCATGCTGCTTCATCAACCAACGCACCCGCTGACGGCGGCGCTTAGACGACGTAAACGGATTGTCGGCGTCGGGCGCGGCGGTGGCCATACGCTCAAACAGAGTGGCCAAGGCCGGACCGGTCGGCAGCGGCCCCGCCGGAATGGCTGTGCCGGCCAAAGCCGCAGCGATGGGATTGCGCTCGCCTGGAGCTAATTCGGCTATAGCCGGAGCCCAAGCGGATGTCGCCACTGTAACCGTCGGCGCGGAAGCAGTCAGACGTTCTTCGCTATGGGCTGAGGCAGGCCCAGCCACGCGGCGGCGACGTGCCAGAGCGTAAGCTCCAACCCCGCCCAGCGCGACCAATGCCAACAGCCCCAGCTCGAGCGTGGTATTGTCATTCTGCGCAGGCGCGACAACCGGCGATGCTGGTTCGGCGGCAATCACTGGCGGCACTTCGGCTGGCACACCAACGGGACGTGGTGCCGCCTCGGCCACCGGCCCGGCGGCCGTCGGAACCGCAACGGCTGCGACTGGTGCCGCTATAGCGGGATTTACAATCCGCGCTGTCGGGCGCGGTGTTACGCGGGCCGTCGGAGCCGGGGCTGCGACAGGCACAGCCGCGATCGGCGTTGCGGGCACGGCTTGCACCATTGGCGTGCTGCGCATTTCGGGGATCACGATTGGCGCGGGGCTACCGACTGTCGCTGCGGCGGGTGCAGGAACAGCTACCGGCGCCGGGTCAGGCACGGCGGCGTCCTGTGCCAGCACGGGGGTGGGGGCAAGGGCAAGGACTGCGGCAATCGCGGTCAGCGCCAGGGGCGAAGCGGGGGTTCGGTTCGTCATGCCCTCAAGATGGAGCCCAAAGTCATGCCGTAAAATCTTGACACGCGGCTTTTAAGTTGAGCGGAGGCGATGCCTGCGGCGAGCCGAGCGGAGACGAAATAATCGTACGCAAAAAGGTATTTATAAAAGTACTTTTATGAACGGGTGTTCAGCAATCCGCAGCTGCTGCAATTTTACCCACAGCCATTCAGGCCGTCGCAAGCACAGTTCGCCGCAGCAATGTCAGAGCTCAAGCGCTTCCCCATCCTCAAGCCCGTGCGAGCAGCCCAGCGCTTTGGCATCGCAGCCCGGCCCCAGCGCCGCGACGGTGCGCCAGCCGATTGCCCGCAGCCGCGCGGCATGTCCGGTATCGTGACCAAGCGGCAAGAACAGCAAATCGCGCTTGGGCTCAGCTGCGGCCAGCGCGTCGATCAGCCGGTCCGGGTAAAGCGAGAAACCGATCGCCGGTTCATTGCTCGGCGAGATGCGATAGCTGCCGCCACGCCCCAGCGATCCGGGGACCCCATCGGCATAGATCATGAAGCCGAACCACGTCTGGTATTCGAACCCGTGGCGTTCGCTCGGATCGAGTGTCAGACGGGCTTGGCCCGCCACCCGCGCGGAGATTTCACGCAGCGCCGCGATCCGCCCGGCCAGCGCGCCGCCCCCAGCATCATTGGCAGCGTCGATCGCCGCCAGCCGCTCGATCGCCGTCTCGAACGGTCCAATTGCAGTCAGCAAAGGCAAGTACGCCGCGCCGCCCGCGGCCACCAGTCCGCCTGCATCCTTGGCATCAAGTTCGCGCCGCACCATTTCGATCTGGTCGGCATCGAGCGGCATCGCCTTGGCCGCGAGCCTATCGACCAGATCGGGCAGAGTGAAGTCGACCGACAGTCCGGTTGCGCCCGCCGCGCTGAGCGCTTCAATCGCAGCAGCAACCACTTCG
>JAYVML010000256.1:0-9025 GCA_043758955.1 Novosphingobium sp.
CGCTCGCGCGCGGAAGACTTACGCGGCCGTGGGATGAGGCAACCGAGCGCTCGCAGTCGGACCAGTTCGGTTCAACACTCTACGCCCGCACTGTCGAGCCGGACCGGAAAGTCGTCGACGTGGTGAGCGCAATCGCAGCTGAAAGGGAATTGCCGCGCGCGCAAGTCGCATTGGCATGGCTGCTCACCAAGCCGGGCGTGACCGCACCCATCGTCGGGGCGACCAAGGCGACGCAGTTGGATGACGCGATCGCCGCGCTAGAGGTCAAGTTGACCGCGGACGAGATCGTTCGGCTCGAAGCACCGTACGTTCCACATCCCGTGCTGGGGCACCAGTAGATGCACCTCGCGTTCGATGATTGGCCAAAACCGAGAAGACGCCCCATGACACAGGTGTGGGCCGATAGAAACATGGGAAGATCTCTGCGATGACCGTATGGACCTACGCATCGATTTGGGAGGCCATCGCCAACGCAATTCCACACGAAATGGCGATCCATCAGGGCCAACGAACCATGTCTTGGCGCGAATTCGATTCAGCAGCCAACGGCCTAGCCGCGCATCTGCTCGCGGGCGGCATCAGCCACCAGGGCAAGACAGCCGTCTATGCCCGCAACTGCCCCGAATACCTTATTGCAACTTATGCGGCGCTTAAGATCAGTGCGGTGCCGTTCAACGTCAACTACCGTTATGCTAGCGCGGAGGTTGCATTCCTTCTTCAGTCCGGTGACGCCGAGGCGATCGTCTTCGATGCCGAATTTGCTCCGATCCTTCAACCAGTCCGGGCGCTAATACCCCAGGTCAAAGAGTGGATTGCGTTCGCTTCGCCCGGCAATCCCGTGCCTGACTGGGCAACCGATCTGATGACAATCGCCGTGCAGGAAGACGTACCCCAAGCCCCTTGGCCGCGCAGTGAAGATGATCTGCTGTTCATCTTTACTGGCGGCACTACGGGCATGCCCAAAGCGGTCATGTGGCGGCAAGGCGATCTGCTGGCGCGCGGCAACTATGGAGCTAATCCACTGTCAGGTCTGCTGCCGCTGGAAAGCCCCGAAGCGGCCGGAGAACGGGCCAAAGCGGCCCCCACTCCCTCTCGCTCGATCATCGCGCCGCCGCTGATGCACGGCACCGGCATGATCGGAGCCTTCACAGCCCTGATTAACGGGGGGGGCGTCCTGCTTACCAGCGACGGCCAATTTTCCCCCGAGGCGGTGTGGGATCTGGTCGATGAATTCCATGCATCCCGCCTCATTATTGTCGGCCAGCCGTTCGCCCAGCCGCTCCTCGAAACGCTCGATGCCAATCCAGGGCGCTGGAACTTGGGGTCAATGCGATTCATGGGATCGTCCGGTGCAATGTGGAGCATCGAGAACAAGCGCGGCCTGCTGAGCCACATGCCGCAGCTTTCGATAATCGACAGCTTTAGTTCGTCAGAAGCGTTTGGACTGGGCGTATCGACTACTACGTGCGACGCGCAGGCCGAAACCGCCCAATTCGTGCTCGGCCCTGATTGCGCAGTCTTTGCCGAAAATGGGCGACGGATTGAACCCGGATCGAGCGAATCCGGAAAGGTCGCGGTCGGCGGACCTATACCGCTGGGCTATTACGGCGATATAGCCAAGACTGCGGCCATCTTTGTCGAACTTGAAGGGTGCCGCTGGTCGATGCCGGGTGATTGGGCGACCGTGGCGGCAGACGGCACGCTGACCTTACTGGGGCGCGGATCGCAATGCATCAACACTGGCGGTGAAAAGGTCTTTCCCGAAGAAGTCGAGGAAGCGCTAAAACGTCACCCGGCAGTGCGGGATGCGGCGATAAGCGGCTTGCCCGACCCGCGCTTTGGCGAACGGGTGGCCGCGCTCGCTGAACTCCACGGGGAATGCAGCGCCGATCCGGCCGAACTTATCGCCCACGTTCGCGGCGAACTGGCTGCATATAAGGCTCCGCGCCACCTGCTGATCGTGTTGAAGATCCCCCGCGCGCCCAACGGCAAGATGGACTATGCTGCGGTCAAAACCTTACTGGAGGCCGCTTTCCCGGAGCCGAAGCCGAACGCGTGAGTCGCCCTATCTGTGCTTATTTCGCGGGACCGGAATATGATCCCTTGTGCATTGGGTCTGTGGAATGCGGACTATGTCCTGAAGCTGGCTGCAAATGATCTGACCCGATTCCTGCTGGCGTTCGGCACGCTTGGCGCAGCGATCAGTGGCTACATGATCAGCGCGCAAGCGCTTGTCCTGGAATTCGGGTCGGCCGAGGATATTCCGATGCGACTTGCTCTGTCGACCACCACGGAAACCGCGGTGGCATCCATCGGACCATTGATCGGCTGGCTGGTAGTGGCAAGCGCAGGGTTCTGGCCAATTATCAATTATTCGTTGCTGGCAATGGTCGCCGCTGCCACGCTCATCTTGTTTAAAGTGCAGGAACCGCGCTTCCGAAAGTCTACCTAAACTCCCTTCCCAAGAAGGCCGGCAAAATGACGCAGATTGAGGTCAATTCAGATGTCACGGAATCCCGGCTAACGCCCGAAGATCACGCTGCTCTGATTGACAGCGTCGCGCGGTTGCTGGGCGATCGCTGCACGGAAGATGACGTGCGGCGGATCATGGACAGCGATAGCGGGCATGATCCGGAACTGTGGCGCGCGCTCGCAGAACTGGGCGTGGTTGGGCTGACTTCGCCGATGGCGCTGGGCGGCTTGGGGTTAGGCCTGGTGGAGATGGCGCTGGTGATGGAGGAGGCTGGCGCGGCGCTCCTTCCCGCCCCGCTGCTTTCGGCCTTTGTCGCGGCGGCGCTTCTCGATGGTGATCGGCTCGCGGCCTTGGTCGATGGGTCGCGCCTGGTTGCGGTTGCGTTCACCGGCAGTCGGGACTGGACCGAGCGAGACGAGGTGCGACTGGAGAGCGGCGGACTGGTGGGCACGGCACGCTTCGTCCCGGATGCCGCAATCGCCGACACCATCCTCATCGCGACCGACGATGCGGTGTTCGCATTCGAACGTGGGGAGGTCGAGGTGACCCCACTGCCGGTGTTTGATCGAACGCGGCGCATGGCGGATGTTGTGCTGAACGGGCCGGGAGTGAGGATCGGCGACGGATCGCGCGTTGATAACGCCTTCAACACAGCGCTTGTCGCACTGGCCGCAGAACAGGTGGGCGGGGCGCGGCGCATCATGCGGCTTGCCGTGGATTATGCCCGCCATCGTCACCAGTTCGGCCGCGCGATCGGCAGTTTCCAGGCAATCAAGCATATGGCGGCTGACCTGCTGTTGGAAGTTGAGAACGCCACTAGCGCCGCGCGCGACGCGGCTCGCCAACGCACGGACGGCAGTGCCGCCCAGAGGGCCTCTGTCGCGCTCGCTGCCTTCACTTGCGGCGACGCGTTCGTCCGCTGCGCCAAGGATGCCATCCAGATGCATGGCGGCATCGCCTTCACCTGGGAACATCCTGCGCATCTCTACCTTCGCCGCGCGCGATCGGGCGCTCGGCTATTTGGCGATGGGGCGCACTGGCGCGATCGCTACATCCGTGCATTGGAAGCAGAAGCATGACCAACGAGGAGTTGCATGACGAAGTTAGCGCTTGGCTGACCGAGCACGCGCACGACATCCCTGTGCGTCACGAATCGTTCGGCCGCGATCCGCGCAGCCTGTGGCTCGTCAAGGTGCGCGATGCTGGCTGGGCAGTACCGAGCTGGCCAGAGGAGTGGTATGGGCGCGGCCTGTCCGCCGAGCAGGCGCGGATCGTCGAGCGCACGTTTGCTGCGGCGGCCAAACCCGGCGCGGGTCAGGACCGCACGAACCTATGGGCGAATACTGCGCTTGCCCATGCGACCGACGCCTTCAAGCGCGAGATCGTGCCGAAGCTGCTTGCGGGCGAAGTCGGCATGTGCTTGCTCTATTCGGAACCGGGTGCGGGGTCGGACCTCGCTGCGGTGCGCACGCGGGCAAAGAAAATTGACGGCGGCTGGCGCATCACCGGGCAGAAGGTTTGGACGTCGGGCGCGCAAATCGCCGACTATGGAATGCTGATCGCCCGCACCGACTGGGATGTTCCGAAGCACAAGGGCATCAGCTTCTTCTTCCTGCCAATGCGCCAGGAAGCGGTTACGGTTCGCCCGCTGCGCCAGATAACCAACGAAGCGCACTTCAACGAAGTGTTCATCGACGATGCCTTTGTCCCAGATGCGAATCTGCTCGGGCCGCTGAACGGCGGATGGGGCGTTCTCCAGACCGCGCTCGCTTACGAACGCTCGGTGATGGGCGATCTTGCGCGCGGACCTCGTTCGGGCGCGGAAGGGCCCCAGGGCGACTACGCCCTGCTGGGTCTGGCCCGTGAAGCGGGCAAGCTCAATGATCCGGTCGTGCGTCAGGACCTAGCGCAGGTGATCGCGTGGCGCGTGCTCAACAAGCTCAACGCCCAACGAGCCAAAGCCGAACTGACTCAGGGTACGTCATCGTCGATCATGTCGCTCGGCAAACTGGCGATGAGCCGGATACTTCATGAGGAGGCACGCGTGCGCACGATGCTGTTAGGGCCAGAGAGTCTGCTCGAAGGCCCTGATCATCCGCGCGGCGAAGACGCCAACTTCTTGACGTTAAACGCTTACTTCACATCGATCGGTGGCGGCACCGACCAGATCCAGCGCAACATTATCGGGGAACGCGTACTTGACCTGCCGCGCGAGCCGGAGGTCGATCGCACCATTCCCTTCCGCGATGTGCGGGCTGGCTGATGCAAGCGGATCCACCCCTGCCCTTGTCTCACTCGTCGTTGTCACGATTTCGCGGAAGCCAGTCCCAAACCATCAATCTGAGCGCGCAAATTGTTGGATATCGGTCCTAAAGCTTCGGCTTCCAAGGATTGATGCAATTCGGCCTGGTTTTTGACGCCGAGCACGACTGCATCTACATCGGCAATATCAAGAGCGTAGCGATGCGCCACGATTGCCGGATCGATATTGAGATCGGCGCAGAGTGCGCGGAAGGGCGCGGCGCGGGCAAAGTCTCTAGCTTCCGGGTGGCTTGGCTTGAGCGGGCGATCAAAGCCAGCCGTGAGGGCGCCGGCCTGCACGGCACGGATACCCATCACGCCAACGCCATTTGCTTTTGCTGCGGCGATAAGCTCGCGCGCGCGCTCGGGTTCAGCATAACGCCGCAGAGCGCCGGCTGAATCCATCAAGTTGGAGATCAGCTGCACCACATCGGGCCTGCTGTTATGCAAAAGCGCCTTCATGATGGACGAAGGGACACCGATGCCGGTTATTCCCCACGCGCCAATTTTGCCTTTGGCCTTGAGTGCCTCGAAGGCCGGAATGACCTCCTCAGTGTATTGGCTCCACGGTGTCGCAAACCGATCTCGGAACTCATTGCCATGAGCGAAAACGAATTCGTCCTCATATATATTGCTATGAAGGAAGAAGATGTCGGCATGTTCAATTTGCATCGCCTTGAGGCTGGCATCGATTGACACCTCAAGCATGGTCGCCGCTGAACCAGCCGGCACGGTGCCCAGCAGACACTTGGATGTGATGCGCACGCCCCTTGGCAACTTTCCTCCAAAGGCTTCTGAAATTTCGCGTTCACAATTGCGATAAGATGGCGCGGTATCGATCAAGTTGATCCCCGCGTCGATTGCTCCATGGATCGTCGCGTGCACTTCCTCTGAGGTTGTTTCACCCCAGATTTGCCCAAGCCCTCCGCCGCCAAGCGTGAGGCGGCTGATCTGGGCGAACGGTCCGAGTGTGGTGTAGTGCATGAGCTGCTTCCTTGCGCTGGTTGCGCGGCAAGATTTATCAGCTAGTCGGACCTTCCGCTACTTGCGCCATTCAATCGGCGAATACCGGTCCTTTCCAAAGCGTGCAAAGGTTGTAAAATTTGGTCTGGCTTGCAAAGAGTTCGCGCCACAAAGCCCAAGTGCTTTAGCCAGACGTAATAGGGCGGCCAGGATCTGGTTGGCCAACAGGAAGACCACGCATGCAAGCCATTGAAGACATTGACCCGCTCTGGGCTCCGCATCCTGAAGATTTGCCAGAATGGTTCCATTCAGCGCTTGCCGTCGCGCGCGAAGAAGGCTTCGTCGAAGTAGACGGTGTTCGCATCCATTACTTTCGCTGGGGCGACCCTTCGCTGTCGCCTATCCTGATGACTCACGGTTTTCTGGCACATGCGCGGTGTTTCGCATTCATTGCGCCGCTCTTGGCCGCCGACTACCACATCGTCGCCTACGACTTGTCGGGAATGGGAGACAGCGCCGCTCGGCCTGATTGCGATGCTCGCGCTCGCGGCGAGGAGATGATCGGAGTGGCCGAGGCGCTTGGCTTGTTCGATGGACCTGCCAAACCCGTAATCATTGCGCACAGTTTCGGATCGTCGGTTGGCTTGACTGCAATGGAGATGGCCGGCGAGCGATTTGCCGGTTTGATCTTGTGTGATCTCATGATCCTGCGACCCGAAATCCTCGAAGAACGGTGGAGCCAAGGCAACTCCCGTCCTGGCTCGGGCGACCCTGACAAGCCTCAGCGCCGCTATCCTGATTACCCCTCAGCCCGTAGCCGCTACGTCCTCTCCCCGCCCCAATCCGCAGGCGAGCCTTTTCTGATGGATTACATGGCCTTTCATTCGCTCCGGCAGAGCGAAGACGAATGGACCTGGAAGTTCGATCCAGAGGTATTCCGGCAAGACAAAACCGGGCAAGATTGGCGCGGAATGGGCCAGCGCTTAGTGGAGGTCGCTGGTCGAAAGGCAATTGTGCATGGCGAACAGAGTGTGCTGTTCACTGCCGATTCCGCGAAATACGTGCGCGAGCTCGGCGGAACCGACATTCCGATGGTGGCCATTCCGTGCGCTGCGCATCACCTCATGCTTGATCAGCCCTTAGCTTTTACGGCCGCGTTACGCACGGTGTTGGAGATTTGGCAGCGGCAGGGTTCCCGGTAACATTTTGGCGCAATGCAGTAGCTGCGCATCTGGACTGGCGAGGGCTCCAAAGCCGCCAGTGTGGACGCGCTCTGCGGGTCCATCCCAAGTCGAACGGCAGAAACCGATTAAGCTGGGCTCTGATGAGGAACGCGAAAGCGAATTATTCCATTTCGTTTGCTGCGTCGCCGTTGCCTGCCGTTCGCCCCAGGCCTAACACTCTAGCTACGAACACGAGTAGTCGAGCCCCTCACGTGTGAGGGCTGCTCATTCGAAGATTGGAGACAACAATGGCGATCGACTTCGAGATCCCGGCTGAAGCGCAGGCCGTTCGCGAGAGGGTTCGGCAGTGGGTGCAGGATGAGTGCATCCCGGCGGAGAAGGCGCTCCACGACGGCCGCGACTTCCAGGAGCTGCTCGCAGAACTCCGCGCCAAAGCGCGCGCGCAGGGCCTGTGGTTGCCGTTCATCCCGACGGAGCACGGCGGAATGGGTCTGGGTCCGCTGGCCAATGCCCTCGTGCAAATGGAGCTTGGCCTCAGTCATCTTGGCGCCCTGTCGATGAACAGCCAGGGCCCCGATGATGCCACGATGTTGACGCTGCTCGCGCACGGTACCGATCAGCAGAAAGAGAAGTTCCTAAAACCGCTGCTGAATGGTGAGAAGCGCGTCTGTTATTCGATGACCGAAAAGGCGGCAGGCGCCGATGCGACCGGCATGCAGACCCGGGCGGTCAAGGACGGCAACGAGAATTATGTCCTCAATGGCGAGAAGTGGTTTTCCTCCGCCGCATCGGCAGCGGACATGGCACTCGTCATGGCGATGACCGATCCCGATGCCCCGCGCCATCAGCGCTATTCGACCTTCATCGTCGAGCTTCCCAATCCCGGATACATCATCAAGCGGGACATTAAGACAATGGCGGTCGAGGGGCCGCTCTCCAAGGTGATGGGCGGGGGGCATAGCGAAATTGAGATTCGCGACTTGCGGGTGCCCGCCGAAAACGTGCTTGGCGGCGAGGGCAATGGCTTTAACATGGGCCAGCATCGCCTTGCCTATGGGCGGCTCCGCCACGGTATGCACAATATCGCGATGGCGCAGCGCGCGCTCGATATGGCGGCGGCGCACGTGACCCAGCGCTCGACCTTTGGCAAGCTGCTGTCAGAGCGACAGGGGGTCCAGTTCATGCTCGCCGAGTGCGCTAGCGAACTCTACATGGCCCGTCTCATGCTCCTCCACATCGCCTATAAGGCCGAGCGTGGCATGGACCTTCGGCAAGAGAACTCGATCGCCAAGGTGTTTCTTGCTCACATGGTCCACAAGGTGGTCGACACCGCGATCCAGCTTCATGGCGCGCTCGGCTACAGCCAGGACACCCCGCTTGCTTCGTGGTACACACACATCCGCTCACAGCGGCTTGTGGACGGGCCGGATGAGGTCCATCGCTGGACTGTCGGGCGAAATGTCATAAAGGCCTTCCAGGAACATGGTACAACCGCTTCGGCGGCGGGCGGTGACCTGATCTAAAGGTGGCTGACGATCACCTTTTTAACCGAGTCCGGGTCAACGAAAGCGGTAACGTTTCCTATCAGCTATGCCGCAGCCGTAGTAAGGCTCCCGCTTCCCGCTTGAACTCGCCAGAATGCTTAACCATCTCGTTGGTCGAGGGTTAAACTCTGAAGTGACCGGCGCAAAACCGTTACAAGTCCAGAATGAGTTAGGTTCAGAACACGCCGGGTATCAATCGCCAGCGGATCTTGGCCAGCAAGCCGCGATAGGCTGGATCTTCGCTCAGCAGACGTTCCTCGGCCAG
This sequence comes from Novosphingobium sp., assembly GCA_043758955.1. GTDB lineage: Bacteria > Pseudomonadota > Alphaproteobacteria > Sphingomonadales > Sphingomonadaceae > Novosphingobium. Next base: position 8,731 of record JAYVML010000256.1, read on the forward strand.
CAGGCGAGGGATTTGAGCCGACCAGCTGATTGAATAAATAATGAAATTGTGCACGGTTGGCATCAGCACCAAGATCCCGATGTGAATCAATAGATAGCCGGCATACATGGGGTGCCGCACGATTTTGTACATGCCGCCAGTTTTGATCCCGCGATTGGCGGGAGCGATGCCGAAACTGCGGCGCAGGAACAGCTTGGCCGCGACTTGCACCGCGTTGCCCACCACTACCAAGCCAACGCCCAGCGGGATCAGCGCTTGCAGCGCGGCCGGCGTATCGACCGGCATGATCAGCAGC
>JAYVML010000257.1:0-4184 GCA_043758955.1 Novosphingobium sp.
GGGACTTAGGATTCTTACTCAAACAAGCCCCAAAATGGGGATGGCTAGGGGAGTTACCAATGAAGACCTTCTGGAATGCATCAACCGCCGCCGTCGCGATTGCACTGTCAGTCGGGATCGCTGCTCCCGCCAGTGCGCAATCAGCTCCAGCCCCAGCCGCTGACGACACCTCGCGCACCGCGATCGGCGACATCGTGGTAACCGCGACCCGGCGTGACGAGTCGATCCAAGACGTGCCGCTGACCATCCAGGCCTTCAGCACCGATACGCTGAGCAAGCTCAACGTCACCACTTTGAACGACTTGTTGAAGTACACCCCTAACGTGACTTTCTCGAATAACGGCCCGGGACAAGGTGCGATTTTCATGCGCGGTTTGTCAGCGGGCTTCGCCGGCGGGCAGTCGTCGGCCACGATTGGCGGCTTCCCGAATGTCGCGCTCTATCTCGATGACCAGTCAATGCAGTTCCCGGCGCGCAACGTCGACGTCTACGTGGCTGACCTTGAGCGCGTCGAGGTTCTCGAAGGTCCGCAAGGTACCCTGTTTGGCGGCGGTGCGCAGGCGGGTGTGGTGCGCTACATCACCAACAAGCCCAAGCTCAGCAAGTTCGAAGGCCGGATGGAGGGCAGCTTTGGCGGCACCGCCGGCGGCGGGGCGAATGGTTCGTTCAACGGGATGGTCAACATACCGATCATCCAGGACCAGCTGGCCATTCGCGCAGTGATCTACACCGATCATCACGGCGGTTACATCGACAACAAGTTTTCGACCTTTACGCGCCGACCGACCGATCTGGGTTCGTACTACCTTGCCTACCGCGGGAACGGCAACCAGTTGACGCCGGCCCAGCAGACCAACAACGGCCAGTATAACAACAACGCCTTGGTCGAGGACAATTTCAACCCCGTTGACTACACTGGCGGCCGCGTGTCGATCGATTGGAAGTTCGCGCCAGATTGGGACCTGCTGGTATCGCAATCGTACCAGAAGCTGGAATCTAAGGGCACCTTCGCGGTCCAGGGCTACACCTATGACTACGCCCCGCTCACCGGTCTGTCGTCGACCTTGTTTGTGCCGCAGTACAGCAAGGACGATTTCTCAAACACCGCCTGGACGCTTAACGGCAAGATCGGCGGTCTCGATCTGATCTACACCGGCGCCTACCTGACCCGCCACATCTCGCAGCAGGGTGATTACACCAACTACGCGCGGGCGACTTATGGGATCTTCTATCAGTGCACAGGCGGTGCCAACTATTACTTCAATCCAGGCGCAGCACCGTATTGCCATGAGCCGACCGGCTACTGGACCGACAAGGTTCGCAACACACACCAAAGCCACGAATTCCGCATCGCCACACCGGGTGACAAACGGATTCGCCTGATCGCGGGCGCGTACTATGAATCGTTCAAGATCCAGGACAACCAGGACTGGGACTACAAAACCATTCCACAGTGCAATCCGGCGCTGACTCAGGCCCAGAACCAATCGGCCGGCACGGTGTGCCTAGGCTTGGTTGCTCCCAACCCGGCCGCTACGCTCAACGTTCCCGGTGCGCGCGGGCCAGCGGTTGCCTTTGGTGAAGACATCCAGCGCGGTTACAAACAATACGCGGCCTTCGCTTCGGTCGATTTCGATGTGCTGCCTAACCTGACCATCACCGGCGGCACGCGGTATTACAACTACAAGGAATATGAAACGGGGTCGGTCTATTCCTCGTTCAGCGCCTCGTGTTATCAAACTCCGGTGTGCGTGACCGGCTCGAACCTGGATGCTCTCAATCTCAAGACCACTTTCCACGGCTTCAAAAGCAAGGGCGTGATCACCTGGAAGCCGAGCGAACACACCATGATCTACGGTCTGTTCAGCCAAGGCTTCCGTCCCGGAGCCTTTAACCGTGGTCCATCGGCGCGGGTTAACGACCCGGTGGCACCGCACGCCAAGCAGCTGCTGGTTCCGGCCGCCTACCGTCCCGACACGTTGACCAACTGGGAAGTGGGCCTGAAGACCGAACTGTTTGACCGAAAGATGACCTTCAATGCGTCGGCCTACTACATGATCTGGCAGGACACGCAGATTGGCTTCTTCAATCCCGCTGCTGGCTTCGGCAATACCGCGTTTGCAACCAACGGTCCGAACTATCACATCAAGGGCGCTGAAGTGCAGATCGTTGCGCGGCCTTCGAGCAGTCTGACGATTCAGGGCTCGGCGACCTACAACGATTCGAAGCAGTCGAATGCGCCGTGCTTCATCGCGAACAATCCGGGCGTCTCAAGCTTTGGCAAGTGCATTACGCAGGTCTACTCAGGCGGTACGGTAAGACCGGTGCAGAGCCCGTTCGGCACCATCGGCAGCATCACCCCGTTCAGCCCGCATTTCCAGGGCAATCTGCGGATGCGCTATGAGTTTGCGGGTCCGGGCGGAATGGATTGGTTCATTGCGGGCGGTGTGAATTACACCAGCTCGATGTTTAACGAGCCTGCGACCTACCCGTCGGGCGATGTTGCCGGCAACGGCAACGTGCTCGGTCCCAACGGGATCATCGTCCCAGCCACGACCGTGCTTCGCTACAAGATGCCGGGTTATGCGCTCACCGATGCGCAGATCGGCTTCACGCGCGATAATTGGACTGTGACCATCTTCGGTGACAACCTGTTCAACTCGCACGCATCGACGTTCACCAATTCGTCGCAGTACATCAAGACTTCGACGGTCGTCCGTCCGATGACTTACGGCCTGAAGATCAGCACCAAGATCTGATCGGATGTCGATAAATCGACACGCAAGGGGTGGTGCCACAAGCGCCGCCCCTTGTTTTTCCGGCTACGCCGCGTTTGACAAGCGCCCGTCGATTGCCGACGAGTAGTGCGCAATGACCACACAAGCCCACCGATCGACCGATGACCGCCCCCAGTCTTTGCCACTGCCTCCCGCCGCTCTGTTAGAAGCGGAGGTTGCTAGCTTGCATGCGCTCCAGGTGAAGGGCGAGCACACCGCCGCGGCTGCGGGTGCGAACCGCTTGCTCGAGGCGCATCCGGCGCACCGCGAACTGCTGTTGATCGCAGCCCATTCGCTGCGGATGACGCAGCAGACCGACGCGGCGTTGGCCATGTTGGAGCAGCTGGCGCAGCACCATCCGCGCTTCAGCCAGCTGTTTCTTGAACGCGGACTATGTTATATCGCGCGGCGCGATGCGACCGCAGCAATAGCCGATCTACGCACCGCTGTGGCGATCAATCCCGCTCTGGCAATGGGCTGGCACATGCTCGGTGGGCTGCTGCGGATGACTGGCGATACTGCCAGTGCCGCTGTGGCTGGGAAGCACAGCGACCACCTCGCCAGCCTTCCGCCGCCGATAGTTCATGCCAAAGTCCTCCATTTCGATGGCGAGATCGATCAGGCTGAAATGCTGATCCGCCGGTTCCTGCTCGATTTCGGGGATCATCCCGAAGCGATGCGCCTGCTCGCGCAGATCGGCCAAACGCGCAATGTGCTCGACGATGCCGAGACGCTTTATTCCGCCGTGCTGGCGATGGTGCCCGACCATCACGAGGCGCGGCACGAATACGTCCAGGTGCTGATCGCAAGGCACAAGTTCGCCGAAGCCCGGATCGAACTTGAGCCGCTGCTTAAACTTGATCCCGCCCATCATGCAAACCGCATCCAAGCAGCCACCATCCAGGTCGGGCTGGGCGATTTTGAAAGCGTAATCCCGGCTTACCGTGAGATGCTGCGCGAGACCGTCGGCGATTCCCTTCAAGCACGGATCCATCGCGCCGATCTCAACCTTTGGCTCGGCCACGCGCTCAAAACCGAGGGCCGAACCGAAGAGGCGATCGCGGCTTACATGGCAGCGACCGCCGACCGGCCCGATTTTGGCGATGCTTGGTGGAGCCTCGCCAACCTGAAGACCTATCGCTTCGCGCCCGAATCCATCGCAGTGATGCGCCAGCAACTGGATGAACCCGCGACCACTGAGATCGACCGGGTCCACATCGGATTCGCCCTGGGCAAGGCGCTTGAGGACAATCGCGATTATGCCGGATCGTGGGCCGCTTACGATCAGGGCAACGCCATGCACCGGGCCGGCAATGGGTACATTCCCGAGGTGTTCGAGACAAATACGCGCGAACAGAAGCGCATTTGCACAGCCGCATTTTTCGCCGAACGGGCCGGCTGGGGCCT
>JAYVML010000258.1:0-5849 GCA_043758955.1 Novosphingobium sp.
TCATACTTCAATGCAGTTCGATTGCGTAATGGAAATGACAAAACTTGTTGTCCACTTGGCCTAATTGAGTGCAATTGAGTTGCAATGTTGTAATGTTTATGACAAAATTGCGCATGGCTGAAACCTCACTCCATGCTGGGCCGACAATCCGCCGTTTGCGCCGACGTGAAGGGCTGACCCAGGCGGCGATGGCGGCGCGGCTGGCAATCTCGCCCAGCTACCTCAACCTGATCGAGCGCAATCAGCGGCCCCTTTCTGCGCGACTGCTGGTGCAACTGGCGGAGAGCTTTGATTTCGATCCGCGAAGCCTGCGCCAGGATGAAGCGGTGGGCGGGATTGACGGGTTGCGGCGGAGGCTGGCCGACGAGCGGTTTGCTGATCTGGCGATAGACCGCGACGAGATTGCCGAATGGCTCTCCGCTGCACCTCAAGCCGCGCTGGCCTTTGCCCGGCTGTTCGATGCCAGCGGGGGTGGCTCGGGCGGGGGCAGCGAAAGCGATCCGACGGATCTGACGCGCCGCGAAATCGAACGCTGGCGCAACCACTTCGCCGATCTTGATCTGGCGGCAGAAGCTTTGTCCGATGAATTGCGGTTGTCGAGCGCAGAAATCGGTGCCGCGCTGACTGAGCGACTGCGCCAGCGGCATCAGCTGTCAGTGCGGGTGCTGCCCGCCGATGTGATGCCCGATGCGCTGCGGCGGCTCGATCTGCACGCACGGCAATTGCAGCTGTCCGAACTGCTGGATCAATCGTCACGCAATTTCCAGATCGCGGTGCAACTGGCTTTGCTTGAGCAGAGCGATGAAATTGCGGCTCTGGCGGACGGCGCGGGGTTTGCCGATCGTGCTGCTTGGCGGATGTTCCGCCGCCACCTTGCGGGCTATTTTGCGGCGGCGCTGGTGATGCCATATGGCCGGTTCATGCGCGCTTGCGAAGACACCGGCTATGATTTGGCGATTCTGCAGCGCCGTTTCAATGTGGGCTTTGAGCAGCTGGCGCACCGCTTGACGACGTTGCAGCGCATCGGTCAACGCGGGTTGCCGTTTTTCATGGCACGGATTGATCGGGCCGGACAGTTCTCCAAACGCTATGCCGGGGCCAGCGGAACGGTCTTGCTCGAAACCGAGCAAAGCTGTCCACTGTGGAATGTCCATCAGGCGTTCGAGCGCTCCGGGCGGATCGGCGTCCAAAACATCGAGTTCACGGATAGCGCCGGGCAAGCCTCGCACTGGTTCACGCTCGCGCGCACGGTGCAGGGTAGCGGCGCGCTGGGCGGCGAAGGCGCGCAATTTGTGGTTGTGCTGGGTCTTGATGCCGCTTTGGCCGGGCAATTGGCGCAGGCCCGCGGGGCCACGCTGAGCCGAGTCCAGGCGGTGCGCACCGGGCCAGGCTGTGCGCGTTGCCACCGCCCCGATTGCCAACAGCGCTCGCTTCCCCCGCGCGGCGCAGCGCTGCAATTCGATGAGCGCAGCCGCGGGCTGACGCCGTTTAATTTTGGCCGCTGAAGCGGGCATTGGCGTTAACCAAGTGCTGTAAAATTTACCGACATTTCACCTCTGGCGCTTAGGCGGGTGTTTGAGACACTGCTTAGGGGACCGCCGCCGGACCATGATCCGCCTGTTCAAACACTACATACCCCACGCCGTGATCCTGCTGGGACTGATTGATATCGCGTTGTTGATCGCGGTTGGCGAGGCGTCGTGGCGGCTGCGCGCCGGGCAGATCGGGATGGATCCGGGGCCACAGGGTGACCGGGCCGGGCAGCTGATTGGATACGCAGCAGTGATCGTGACCGCGATGATCGCAGTCGGGGTCTATGGCGCCGATGCGCTGCGTTCGATGCGCTTTGCCACCGCGCGGCTGCTGGTTGCAGTGTCGCTGGGAATCATTGCCATCACCTTCCTCGATTTTCTGCTCGGCGGGCACAATTTCTGGCGCTCGACGCTGGCTTACGCGATGGCTGGATCGCTGCTCGCGCTGGTGCTTAACCGGGTCGTGGTAGGCGGCATCCTTGGCGCCACTGCCTTTCGGCGCCGGGTGCTGGTGTTGGGCGCGGGCCTGCGCGCTGACCGGCTGCGCATACTGTCTGAGAAGCCCGAGAGCGGGTTCGTGATCGTCGGTTATGTGCTGATGACCGAGAGCGAGCCGGTAATTGCTGAGGCAATCCCGCGCGGGGCGATCCAAAATTTGACCCGGCATGTCGAAAATCTTGGCGTGAGCGAAGTGGTGCTGGCGTTGGAGGAGCGGCGCAATTCGCTGCCGCTGGCGGACTTGCTGCGGATCAAGACCACCGGGGTCCACGTCAACGATTTTTCCAGCTTTATCGAACGCGAGACCGGGCGGGTCGATCTCGATTCGGTCAATCCTTCGTGGCTGATATTCTCGGATGGATTTTCGTCAGGGCGCGCTATTTCCAGCGTGGCCAAGCGGTTGTTCGATATTGCCGCCAGTTCTTTGCTCTTGGCGCTGACCGCGCCGGTGATCGTGCTGTTTGCGGTGCTGGTGAAGTTTGACAGTAAGGGTCCGGCCTTCTTCCGGCAAACCCGGGTCGGACTGTTCGGGCAGGATTTCGCGGTTATCAAACTGCGCTCGATGTGCACCGATGCCGAGGCCAATGGCGCGCAGTGGGCGACTAAAGATGACCCGCGCGTGACCCGCTTGGGCAAATTTATCCGCAAGGTTCGGATCGACGAATTGCCGCAAGCATGGTCGGTGCTCAAAGGCGAAATGAGTTTTGTCGGCCCGCGTCCCGAGCGGCCAGAGTTCGTCGCCGGCCTCGAAGATCAACTGCCGTTCTATGCTGAGCGCCACATGGTCAAACCCGGCATCACCGGCTGGGCGCAGATCAATTACCCTTATGGCGCGTCGATCGAAGATTCGAGGCATAAACTCGAGTACGATCTCTATTACGCCAAGAATTACACCCCGTTCCTCGACATGCTGATCTTGCTGCAAACGCTGCGAGTGGTGTTGTGGCACGAGGGAGCGCGGTAGCATGAACCTGGCCAGCGGCATTGGGGCAAGCCTGGTAACCGGAGTTTGGGCCGCGGGCGCATTGTGCTGCCTGCTCGCAGCTGGTTGGTTGCAGCGCCGCCGCCAGCGGTTTGGTCCGGCGCACAGCGCGGTGATTGCCGCTGCTGCGCTAACCGGATTGTGGGCCGGCGCCGGCGCGCTGACCGGTATCTCCAGTGCCGCCACTTCGCTGGCCGAATCCGCGCGCAATCTTGCCTGGCTGTTCGCGCTGTACCGCCTGTTCGCGGTCGATGGGCGGCATGCCTCGATGCGCCCGGTGCGGCCGATGGCGTTGGCGCTGGGCTTTGTTGAAATGTTGCAAGCATCGATCTGGCTGTGGCTGATTGCCAAGGGCCCGATTGTTCAGGGGCAAGGCGGCGGTGCGCTGTTGTTCCTGTTCAAGACGCTGACCATGTTTCATTTGCTGGTGGCGATTGGTGCCTTGGTGCTGCTGCACAACCTTTATGGCGGTTCCTCAGGCCAGGCGCGGCGCACGCTGTTGTGGCCGTGCGCCGCAATGGTCTTGCTTTGGTCTGTTGACCTCAATCTCTATGCCATCGGCTATCTGTCTGGCAGCACCCCGATGCTGCTGGCAGCGGTGCGCGGCCTGTTAGCGCTGCCCGCAGCGGCGCTGCTGGTCTTGAGTGCGCCGGGACAGGGCACCAACCCGCGATTCCGCCCGTCCCGCGCGGTGGCGTTCCAGTCGGTCTCGCTGCTCCTGATCGGTGGCTATCTGCTTGCCCTCGTCGCCGTGTCGCAGTGGCTGGCCTTGACCGGCAGCGACTATGCGGCGTGGCTGCAACTGGCGTTTGTCTCCGCCGCATTAATAGCGAGCATGGTGGTGCTGCCGTCACAGCGACTGCGCGGGTGGCTGCGGGTGACCGTGGCCAAACATTTGTTCCAGCACCGCTATGATTACCGTTCTGAATGGCTGCGGTTTACGCGCACGATTGGGGAAAACTCAGGCGATCGCGCCTCGCTGGAGGAGCGCGTAATCCGCGCGGTGGCAGATATTACCGACAGTCCGGCCGGATTGCTGCTGACCCGGTCTGAAACCGGTCCGTTCGAACTCGCCGCTTCCTGGCACTGGCCCATGGCCGAAGTGCCCGCTGAGGCGCTGGACCCCGCTGCGGTGCGGGCGATCGAAGCCCACGCCTATGTTGCGGATCTGGATGAGCTGCGCGCTGGCCGGCCCGATCCGGTCAATGCGCCGCCGCTCCCAGCCTGGCTGCTGGCCGAGCCGCGCGCCTGGGCCTTGGTGCCATTGCTGCATTACGAACGGCTGATTGGTGCGGTGGTGCTAGCCCGGCCTCCGCACGCCCGTTCGCTTGATTGGGAAGACTTCGATCTGCTGCGCGTAGCCGGGCAGCAACTCGCCAGTTATCTGGCCGAGCACGCCGGGCAGGCGGCGCTTGCTGAAGCTGCTCGGTTCGATGATTTCCATCGCCGGATTGCCTTTGTCATGCATGACATCAAAAACTTGGCGAGCCAGATGGCCCTGCTGGCGCGCAACGCCGAGCAGCACGCCGAAAACCCTGAATTCCGTGCTGACATGCTGGTGACACTGCGCAATTCGGCCGATAAGCTCAACGCGCTTCTCGCTCGGCTATCCCGTTATGGCGCAGCGGCTATCGGTGCACTGGCACCGGTTCGTGCCGACGATGTGGCACAAGCGGTCGTCGAACAATTGCGCGGCCGCCACCTGGTTACGCTGGTGGAACGCGAGCTGGTTGAAGTGTCAGCCGAGCGCGGCTCGCTCGAACAAGTTCTGCTGCACTTGGTGCAGAACGCGATCGACGCCAGTGCGGCCGACCAGCCCGTTTTCGTGCGGGTCGTCAGCGAGGGCCTGCACGGGGTGATCGAGATAATCGATTCCGGTACTGGGATGAGCCCTGAATTTGTCCGGCAAAGGCTGTTCAAGCCATTCGATTCGACCAAACAGGGCGGCTTTGGAATCGGTGCCTATGAAGCGCGCGAGCTAGTCCGGGCGATGCAGGGCCGGCTTGACGTAGAGAGCCGCGAAGGGCTGGGTACGCGTTTCACCGTGCGTCTGCCACGCGCCGATACCGCGCAGTTGATCAACGCCCTTGCCACCGGCGGCAAGGCTGAAAAGAGGGTCGCCTGATGTCCCAAGTTAAGCCCAAACTGCTGATCGTTGAGGACGATCCCGGTCTCCAAGCCCAGCTGAAATGGGCCTGGCCGGATTTCGAGGTGATCATTGCGGGTGACCGGGTCGGCGCCATCGCCGCTTTGCGCAGCGAGGAACCCGTGGTGGTTACGCTCGACCTCGGACTTCCGCCCGATCCCGATGGGACCAGCGAGGGCTTCGCAGTGCTCGACGCGATTATGGCGCTTAAGCCCGATACCAAAGTGATCGTTGCTACGGGTCATGGCGCGCGCGAATCTGCATTGCAGGCAATCGCGAAGGGAGCCTATGATTTTTATCAGAAGCCGGTCGATATCGAGGCGCTGGGGCTGATCGTACGCCGTGCCTTGCAGTTGCATTGGATTGAGAGTGAGAACCGCCAGCTCGCTGCGCGCGGCAGCGAGGACAACCGCGTGCTGGGCCGGATGATCACCGCCGCCCCCGAAATGATCAAAGTGGCGCGCACGATCGAACGGGTCGCCAACACCAACGTTTCGGTCATGCTGCTCGGCGCGAGCGGGACCGGAAAGGAACTGTTGGCGCGGGGGCTGCATGATGCCAGCGACCGCGCAAGCGGCGCATTTGTGGCGATCAACTGCGCCGCGATCCCTGAAAATCTGCTCGAAAGTGAACTGTTCGGGCACGAAAAGGGGGCGTTTACCGGCGCAGTCAAAACCACCGAAGGCAAAAT
>JAYVML010000259.1:0-2546 GCA_043758955.1 Novosphingobium sp.
GCGGATGATCATGTCCTTCTTGCGGTCGGCAATGCGGACATAACCGTCGGCATCGATGCTGCCGATATCGCCCGACTTCCAATAGCCGCTTACGAACGCAGCCGCAGTCGCTTCCGCATTACGCCAATAACCTGGCACGACCATGGGGCCGGCGATCCAGATTTCACCGTTGGAACCGGGTGGCATTTCGCGGCCATGATCGTCCATGATCTTGATGTCGCCGCACGCTACAACCCGGCCAATGCTGTCGGCGCGCGCGGTCCCCTCGCCCGGCGGCATGATCGTCGCGGGCGATGTAGTCTCGGTCGCCCCGTAAGCGTTGCACATCGCAAGCCAAGGAAGGGCTGCGGCGAAACGGGCGATTGTCGACTCCGGCATCGGGGCGCCGCCAAAAGCTGCAAGGCGCCAATCCTTGAGGTCGAACTCAGCGAGATCGGGTTCGAGCAAGCACAGGCCGTACATCGCCGGGACCATCAGCGCGTGCGTGATGCGCTCGCGCTCCGCCAACTCGAGCGCAGCCCGTCGCTTGAACTCGGGCAGCATAATCAGAGTGCCGCCCAAATAGAGGAAGGGCATTATGACGCCGCACAGCCCGCTCACGTGCGCCCATGGCACGCAGACCAGCGTCCGCTCCTCAGCGCCGAGCGCAAGGGCTTTGCGCCAATGCAGGCAAGAATGGATGGCACCCAGATGTGTGAGCATTGCGCCTTTGGGCTTGCCGGTCGTACCCGAGGTATAGAGGATCGCAAACAAAGCGTCCTCATCGGCGGGCGCAGCAGGCGGAGGTCGATCAACTACAACAATCGCAGTGCGCCATGCGGAGGCCGTCACGTCGAAGTGCCGGACCGGGGCAGCGGGTGCGGCGGCGACTATATCGGCGAACTCAGGACCGTAAATGATAGCCGACGGGGCGCAATCTGCGCAAATATGGTCTAGCTCAGCCGCACGCGACCGTGTGCCAATCGCGACCAGCAACGCCCCCAGCCGTAGGATTGCCACCACCGCCCGGACGGCGTCGGCTCCGTTGGGGAGCATCACCGCGACCCGATCGCCGACACCGACACCGCCAGCCGCCAGCAAGGCGGCCAATGAACCACCTTGGATATACAGGTCAGCGTAGCTCAGACGTTCGTCACCTTCGACCACCGCAACGGTGTTCGGCCGGTTCTCAGCGATCATTGCTATTTGTTGTGCAAGGCTGGCGGCCCGTTGTGAGAAGCAGGGAACGATCCGATCCCAGTGCAACTCGGTCCTCAGCGATCCACTATCCATTCGACTGTCACGACCCTCGATCTATGAAGACTCTTGGCTCTCAGTTGCCAACGCCACGCCAGCTGCCGCTGCCAAAGTGGCTGCCAGAATAGTTGCATAGGCCTGTACGTCCCGCTCGACGCGGCGGCGCGCCAGATCCGCGTCTCCCGCTTCGATCGCCTCCAAAATGCGAGCGTGCGCGTGCCGCACCCTTTGCCGCACCTCAGCCGATGCGAATTCCTTGATCTGAGACGCCTCGAACATCATCCCGCTGACCGAGGTGGCAAAGGCGTGTAACAGATCGTTGTGGCTGGCCGCAGCGATTGCATCGTGCCAGTTGACGTTTTCCTCAAGGAACGCAGTCAGATCGTTGTCGGCGGCCCACTCGATCCGTTTCGCGATCGCGCGCAAATTCAATATGTCCTCAGCGGTCCGCCGCTCGGCGGCCAGCGCCGCGACCATTGGCTCCAGCGCCAGTCGCACTTCAACCAACGCGCTGAGAGTGACGCTGCGACCCTTGATGTAAAGGCTGATATGGCTTGCCAGATGGTCGGCAGTCGGTTGGGAAACCGTCGTTCCGCCGTAACGGCCAGCACGTGTGTTCACGAGCCCCTGCGCTTCGAGGATACGCAACGCTTCCCGGACTGATCCGCGGCTCAGTCCGGTAGTCGATACCAGCTCCCGTTCGGTTGGCAGTGCCGAACCCAAGTTATACCCATCGTTCAAGATTTCTTGTTTCAGGCGCTCGGCAAGCACGTCACTCGACTTGGGCACCTTTATACGCCCCAGCCCCTCCAGCATTGTTTCCGATTGCGGGATTGCTGGCGAAAGGTCGGTTGTCATACGAGTTTTTTACCTCTTGAGTCTGGACAAGTCAATTGTTGGACCATAAATAATCTAATCATGGGAAAGATGAAACAGACAGAGTCGCCCGATGCAAGTGCCGGAACGTTCCAACCGCTTGCTGGCATCCGCGTGCTCGACTTTTCCAAAATTCTGGCTGGCCCACTCTGCACCCAATATCTAGCCGATCTCGGCGCCGCTGTCATAAAGGTGGAGCCGCCTGCCGGCGATGACACCCGCGGCTGGCCACCATTCAAGGATGAGATCGGTGCGATTTTTACCGCAGTCAATCGCAACAAGCGAGGCATTGTACTAGACCTGCGCAAACCATCGGGACTGGCCATTGCGCGCGAATTGGCGGCCGATGCTGACATCGTGGTCGAGAGCTTTGGGCCCGGCGTTGCCGATCGGCTGCAAATTGGCTGGGATCGCATGACCGCGCTCAATCCCAG
>JAYVML010000260.1:0-3488 GCA_043758955.1 Novosphingobium sp.
GGAAAGTTGCCGAAAGCGAATTCAGCCACGTGATCGTCGCGATCGGGATCGCTCCCAATACCGAGAATATCGGCCTTGAAGCGCTGGGGATCAAAGCCGACCGCGGTGTCATTGCGATTGATGAAATGGGCCGGACCAATGTTCCGGGGGTCTGGTCGATCGGCGATGTCACGCCTGGACCCTGGCTGGCGCACAAGGCCAGCCACGAAGGCGTGATCGCGGCCGAAGCAATTGCGCAGGCGCTCGGCAACACCGCTGTCCATCCCCACGCGATGGACAAGCGCAACATCCCGGGCTGCACCTATTGCCATCCACAAGTTGCCAGCGTTGGACTAACCGAAGCCGCCGCCAAGAACGCCGACTACACTCTCAAAGTCGGCACTTTTCCATTCATTGGCAATGGCAAGGCGATTGCGTTGGGCGAAGCCGAGGGGTTTGTCAAAACGGTGTTCGATGCCAAGACCGGCGAACTGCTCGGCGCGCACATGATCGGCGCTGAAGTGACCGAGCTGATCCAAGGCTATGTCGTGGGCAAAACGCTTGAAACCACCGAGGCCGAGTTGATACAAACGGTGTTCGCGCATCCCACGCTGAGCGAAATGATGCACGAAAGCGTACTCGCCGCTTATGGCCGCGCGATCCATATCTAATGGCTGCTGATCAACCCGCGCCGTTTTGTGCTGGCGCCGACCGCCAGATTGCGCTTTATTCCCCGCACAGACCGGGTTGAGACCGGCGTAACAGGGGGACAGACCATGGCCGACACACCGCCCACCCAAACCGCAGCCGCAGCTCCGCCGGGGCCGGTCGCCGGGCTCGTCATCTTGGTGATCGTACTGGTGCTGATCGTCGCCTGGATCGTGCTGGGCTTGCAGTTCATGCAGGATACCTCGTTGGTGGGCGGGTTCATGATGCTGTGGTACTGGGCCAACAACGAGCAACTAGAGTTCAGCCGCCTTCCCGCCGCGATAATCGGCGCGGTGGTCGGGATCGGGCTGGCCTGGTTCCTGGTCTATGGTGCGGTGCATTACGGCACAATGGGGCTGACTGCCGCCGTGCTGCTGCTGATCCTCGCGCTATACCTCGATATTATCAAGGCCGTGCCCTTGGTGGTGAACACCTCGACCATGCTTTACGTCACGCTGGCCGCCGCGCCGCTGGTGCAGTTGCATGTCAACTGGATCGAGCTGGTGCTCTCGACCGTGGTCGGCGGGCTGTTCTTCGGTCTGGTGGTCGAAGGCTTGAAGCGCGCTGCATCACGATTTGCACCAGCGGCATGAGCTGGCGGACAGGGTAGGATCCGAACTCTACTAAGATGACGTTGATCTTAAACTATAAACTTCACTGAACGCAGATCAGCCACCAAACCGACCCTAACAGCGATCGCACCGCCTCGTGATACAGGTCAATGCCGCGCTCGAAGAGCAGGTCCTCGACGTTCCGCAAACTGAGCGGGAAACGCACAATCTGTTCCCCGTCAGCACCTTTGGGACAGATTTGAGGTTGTGATTTAAAGAGTGTGGGGGCTTCGTCGTATTGACGAAGGAACGAAGATGAAGCCCCAACACTCCTTGAAACAATCGCCAACAAAGACCCCTGCTGAGCGGGTGGTGAAGGACATTCGGCGTGCGAACCGGCGGCACTTTTCGGCGGAAGACAAGATCAGGATCTTGCTGGACGGCCTGCGCGGCGATGACAGCATCGCTGAGCTGTGCCGCAAGGAAGGCATCGCGCAGAGTCTGTATTACGTCTGGTCGAAGGAGTTCATGGAAGCTGGCAAGCGCCGCCTGGCGGGCGACACAGCTCGTGCTGCGACCACTGATGAGGTCAGGGATCTGCGCCGCGAGGCCAGCGCGCTCAAAGAATGCGTTGCCGATCTCACACTCGAGATCCGCCTGCTCAAAAAAGCATGATCGCGGATGGGGGCGACTAAGAACGAAGTGTCCTGCATCCGAGAAGCTCGAGATCATCCAGATCGTCGAGCAGTCCGCACTAGGCCCTCGTGATGGGACTGTCAGTAATTTCGTGTGTGGGTGGACACAATCTGCGGTTGCTCGTCGCATGGCTGACCGCGCTTTTGCGCGCCCTGATCAGGGCTCTGCTCCCGGAATGGCAGGAAGCAAAGGCTCTGACCTGAGCCATCCTGATCCACAATCCATGGTCCAATGCCGGGCGGTCATCGCTCTATGCCGCCTCGTAGCCAAAATCGCATTGTTCACGGACGACGAGTCTATTTTCATTTTTTGATCTGGTTCAAAGATATGAAATTAATGAAGAAATTGACGTAAAGTTTGTTATAGCGCTTTAGTAGGTTATAAACTTTTAAATTAATATTTATTTGTCTTTTTCTGTTATTTTGCTGACCAGCTCGTCAATTCGCTCAGTCAACGTGGTGTTTTGTTTCAGAAGCTTGTGCATCTCGTCCGTAATCTGAAGAAGCGCTTCCGCGTCGTCGTAGGTTTGCTGAAGCTGCCTGTCCGAACCGGCCGCGGCTACTTTTTGACCGACCATGATGATGGACAATAGAACGAGTTGAAGAAAAGTCTGAGCAATCCAAGCGACAAGTGTGCTTCGACCCCCTTTGATCGCGTCGGGCAAGCTGACGAGTGCGAGGATTGTAAACGCATATGCGCACCACATGGTCCCCACGACGTTGGTTATTTTGACAGCCAGCCAATTGTTGAATCCGGTCTTCTGTTGATCAACCGCCGCCTTCGCGTATTTCTTACGCTTTTCGATATGCGGATGCGGGGTATGTTTCATTGTTTTTCCTTCGAAATCAGCAAGAGCGACGAACCAAATTTACGTGAGCGTTGGGGTGTGTCTCAGAACCGTCTAGCGACCCCAAGGTAGATTTGGATTTGTGGGGTAAAGGGGTTCAGCCCTAAATTTGCACCGAGATCAAATTGGAGATTGGGTGAGGGAACATAGGCGATTGCTCCGTCCACTGAGTATTGCCTCACCGTGCCCGACGGATCGAAGTTCTGAGCCGTCCATAGTTCGGCGTTGGCCGTCACCTTCGATGACAACGTCTTGCTGAGGTTAAGTGCGCCTACAACCTGAGCGTGATGGCCGTCGAGATTGGTGTTTTCTAGATCGTCGATCTCGGGGGTAACGGTCAGCGAGAAGCCGGCGGGGAGCGTGAAGACGCCCGTCCCGGCCAGGCCGCCCTCGACCTTGCGATTGCCAAGACCGGTCTTGGCGATTGGGATCTTGATGAAGGGAATTAGCGCGAACTGAAACTTGGCATCGCTCGGGGTTAGGCGTTGCTTAACGCGCAGGTAGAGGTCTCCGATGCCGCTGATCGTGCTGACGCCTAAGGGATCGCGCGTGCGGACTGTCTCGTAAGGCGTGATCGAAACTTCAATGTCGGTCGAAGTCGTCAGTCCATATTTAAGCGTCGGGTTGGTGTAGAGGATCGTGTCCGTGCGGGTGCCTTCGAAATCAAATCGAGTCCAGTTGATCAGATCTGTCTCAAGCTGGAATGA
>JAYVML010000261.1:0-2284 GCA_043758955.1 Novosphingobium sp.
AAGTGCGATTTATTGTGGGCGTCGATATTGGTGGCACCTTCACGGATTGTGTCGCGCTCAAGGTTACTGATGATGGCAGTCCGCCCGTGGTAAAGATCGGAAAGTCATCTTCTACCCCGCCCGATTTTCAAACAGGCTTCATTGGATCGCTGCGTGCCGCTGCTGATATGCATGGTGTCGCACTTGAAGAAATGCTAGCGAATGCACAGGTCTATCACGGCTGCACCGTAGGCACAAACGCCCTCGTGGAGCACAAGACCGCCCGGGTCGGCTTGCTGGCAAGCCGTGGCCACACCGACACGGTCTTCATAATGAAGGCGGGGAACCGGCTGAAATTTCAGCCAGCAATTGAAATTGCGCATGTTGCCAAGCAGACCAAGCCTACGCCTCTGGTACCCAAATGGCTGTGCGAAGGGATCGATGAACGGATTGCTTTTGATGGGAAGGTGTTCGCGCCGCTGAACGACGACACTGCGCGGGCGAGCATCCGGCGGATCGTCGATCTAGGGGCCGAGGCGATTGCCATCTCGCTACTCTGGTCGTCAGTGAACGATACCCACGAAAAGCGGCTCCGCGAACTGGTACACGAAATCGCGCCCGACATGTTCGTCTCAATCTCATCGGAAGTCAGCCCGCGCGTCGGCGAATATGAGCGAACAATCGCGACGATCGTCAATTCGCTGATCGGGCCGCCAATGCGGCTTTATCTCGAAGCGCTGGAGGTCGATCTTAAAAAGTATGGCTACACCCAGTCATTGCAAATCATGTCATGCACCGGCGGACTGATCGACGCCGATCATGCGCGTGAAGTACCGGTGCTGACGGTCGGGTCGGGTCCAGTCGCGGGCCTAATCGGAGCCGCAAGTCTCGCCAAGGCTGCCGAAGTCGGTGGTGGACGTAACGTCATTACCGCTGACGTCGGCGGTACAACTCTTGATATTGGCACAATCTTCGACGGCACGCCGGTGCGTCGGCCGACCGCCAGCTACGGCCAGTACGAATATTTCGTGCCGACGCTCGATGTGCGGTCGGTGGGTGCGGGCGGCGGTAGTATTATCCGGAGCGAAGAAAGCGTACTGAAGGTCGGACCGCAAAGCGCGGGTGCCCGGCCCGGCCCGGTCTGCTTCGGGCGCGGAGGCACTGAGCCCACAGTCACTGACGCGGCAGTCGTGCTCGGCTTTTTTGACCCCACCTATTTCTTTGGAGGAAAGATCACCCTTGATACGGCCGCTGCAGAAGCTGCTTTGGCGCGCGTTGGCGCGCCGCTTGGGCTTGACGGGAAGCAGGCTGCGGCTGCTGCTTTGCGGATCATCGACAGTCAGATGGCCGATGCGATCTGGCTGACACTCACCCAACAGGGCCATGATCCGCGTGAATTTTCGCTTTACGGCTTTGGCGGCGGCGGTGGGCTCCACGGCGCAGCAATCGCGCGCGAGTTGGGCGCGCGCTCGGTTGTCATTCCGATGAGTAACCTTGCGGCTGGTTGGTCGGCATTCGGTATTACGGCGTCCGAAGCGTTGGTAACCGAGCAAACCGCCATGAGCCTGTCCAGCCCGTTTGATCCTGACGAGATAAATAAGCGCTGGCCAGTTCTGGAAGCGCGCGTAGCGGCAAAGCTTGCTAAGCAAGGTGTCCCTGCCGAAGCTATCGAGTTCCACCGCTTCGGCGAGTTGCGTTATCAGTTGCAGATCAACCAAGTTGCCGTGCCAGCCGAAGGCGGGGTCTATGATGCCGCTGCCGTCGAACGGCTCGTCGAAACATTCGAAGCCGAATATGAACGGTTGTATGGCAAAGGCAGTGGGTTTGCCGGGGTCGGGTTTGGCCTCACCAGCCTGCAGGTCCATGGGACGGCGAAACTGTCAGGTTTGCGGGTGGGCGATATCGTTCAACAGGGGGCGGATTTATCAGGCGATGCCGCCAAGAAACCGCGCGACGTAATCTGGTACGGACGGGGCGGTAATGCCGAAACGACAGCGGTATATGATGGTGCACGGCTGGGCGTTGGTTTCAAAACGTCAGGGCCGGCCATCATCGAATTTCCGGACACCACCGTAGTAGTGCCGCACGGCTGCGCGGCGCGCATCGATCCGACCGGCAGCGTCGTCATCGACCTTCACGCCAGCGCTTGAGGAGACCCAAAATGCTTAGCGAACAACCTCAGATCGACTGGAACGGGAAGACCCACAGCTACAGGCCAAAACCAGACTGGGCAGACCGGATTTCACCCCACCTCAAACTTCACACTACGTTCGACGACAATCTCGATCCGGTCACTTTCGAGGTG
>JAYVML010000262.1:0-10716 GCA_043758955.1 Novosphingobium sp.
GGATCCGCAAGTGATCCTCGCGGATCCGCTCACGGGCATCGCCGATGAACCGCACCCGCCGCGCGGTGAGGTCATCCAGCCCGCCGAAATAGTCCCAGATCTCGCCGGTTATTGGATCGGCATAAAGCGCGTTGATGGTGAAATCGCGCCGTGCGGCGTCGTCCTGCCAGTCGCTTGCGAAAGCCACTGTGGCGCGGCGACCGTCGGTGCTGACGTCGTGGCGCAGCGTGGTAATCTCGACCGGGCCGCCCGCCAGCACGGCGGTGACGGTGCCGTGATCGATCCCCGTCGGCACTACTTGGATGCTGTGCGCCTTGAGCCGCCGCATCACCTCACGCGGTTCGAGAGGGGTGGCGAGGTCAATGTCCTTGACCGCGATCCCGAGCAACGTATCGCGCACCGCTCCGCCGACATAGCGAGCGTTGCCTGCGCCTAGCGCAGCGAGCAATGCGGCGAGGTCGGTGCGTTTTGTCCAATCGGCGGGGGGGAGCGCGGCGTTCACCACGCGATCCGCCGCGCCAGATTGGCGATGATGCCGGCGGTTACGCCCCAGATCCGGTGATGCTGCCACATGATCTCGATGTAGCGCCTTTCCTGGCCCTGCCAAACCGCCGAATTGTGGGCATGATTGGCCGCATCGAACACGAAATCGACCGGAGCTTCGAACCACTGCGCCACCTCGGTCGGGTTGGGGTGCAGTTCCAGATCGGGCGGAATCACCGCGATGACCGGGGTGATCGCATAGCCGCTGCCGCTGAGGTAGGTGTCACTGGGCCCGATCACGGTCACATCGCGGGCGCGAATGCCCAGCTCCTCGTTGGCCTCGCGCAAGGCGGCTTCGACCGCATCTTCGCCGGGATCGATCTTGCCGCCGGGAAACGCGACCTGACCGGGGTGCGAGCGCATGTTGGAAGGCCGATGGATCAGCAGAAAGCTTGGCCGCGGCCCGGCAGTGATCGCAGCCAGCACGGCGGCGGGGGTCAGCTGATCTGCGGCGAAGTGGCGTTCGTCGCGGTGTTCAGTCTCTGCCGCATGGCCCTCGGCATGAAGGCGGTGCAGCCGCTCGACCAGTGCCTTCATCCCGGCACCAGCGAGAAGGTCGCGCCCTGGCTGGTCACGGTCAACTCGGCATCAGCCAGCTCGACCAGTTGCAGCCAGGTACTGCGACCCACCCGCGCCTCGGTACCGTGGCGCACCGCGAGGTAGATCGCCGGCAGCTCGGCCGTACCGAGCGCAATCAGCGGATGGTCGGGCCCCGCTACCACCGTGTCGTCGGAATTGAGCCGGAAGGTCAGCGCGCCGGCCTGCTGCACCACATCGACCGCAATGAACGCGGCATCGTCGACCACGATCGACTGTTTTTCGTGCGGAGTGACCAGCCAGTGCCGGCCATCGGGGTCGCGCCGCAGCAGGCTGGCAAAGGCGCGGATCATCGCCGCCCGCTTTATCTCGCCGCCATCATGAAACCAGCGCCCGTCAGCCTTGATCTGCATCAGGCTGTCGGACGAAGCCTGTGGGTCCCACTGATCGACCGGGGGGAGTTTGCGCGCCGCCGCCAGCTGGGCGATTTGCTCGAGCGACATGGCGGCCAGTTCGGGGGGCGGTTCATAGGGCATCGGCGCTGCGATGCCAGATCGCAGCGCGCGCGACAATTGTTGGCGTGAACCGGTTCAGCGCCGCCACGGTCCCAGCATGCCTGCGCGGGGCAGTGCCGCACGACTCTCACAGCGGGCCAGCAGCCGGCTTGGCTCCCATGGTCCAGGCAGCGTCCAGCAGCCCGTGTGCTTGGCGCTGAACCCCCAAAAGCGGCCGTAATATTCCGGATCGCCGATCATGATCTGCGGCAAGGGCGCCTTGGGCGATAGGGCCGCAAGGCTGGCAGTCATCAAGGCCTGGCCAAAACCGCCGCCCTGCGCCTCGGGCAGCACCGCGACGGGGCCGACCATGATCAGGGGATGCGCTTTGCCTTGCGGATCGGTCAGCGCCACCGGCCAGCATTGGATCGACCCCACCAGTCGGTCGTCGCCATCCATCGCGGCGAAGCTGAGCGTTGGCAGCCAGTCCAGCCCGGCGCGCAGCAGATAGGCGGTGCGGGTGCGGCGCTCTGGCTCGAACGCACGATCAAGCAGCGCCTCGATCAGCGCTGGATCGATAGTGTCGAGCGGGACAAGGGTGGCGGTCTCAGACATGAGCGCGCGCCGATAGGGGAGCGGGCCAAACCGTGCAAGGCAAAGGTGGATAGCCAACATTTGAGACTTGCGGTTACCACGCAGCGGCGAGAAAGGTTTGGCCATGGGATTAAGACTTCACCCGCTGGTGATTGGCGTGGACGAGGCGGGGCGCGGTCCGCTGGCTGGTCCGGTAGTCGCAGCGGCCTGCGTGCTGGGCCGAGCCGTGCCGGCGGGGCTCGACGATTCGAAGAAGCTTTCGGCCAAGCGTCGTGCGGTGCTTGAGCCGCAGATCCATGCGACTTGCCACTGGGCGCTCGGAGTGGTCGAGGCCGACGAGATCGACCGGATCAACATCTTTGCCGCGACCATGCTCGCGATGACCCGCGCCGTGGCCGCAGTTGTCGCAGCCTTGGGGGCCGAACCCGATGTAGTGCTGATCGATGGCAACCACACGCCGCATGGACGGGTGCCGCAATGGCGCTGGAACGCGCGAGCGATCGTGGGCGGCGATGGTCTGGAATCATGCATTTCGGCCGCATCGATCCTGGCCAAGGAACACCGCGACCGGCTGATGCGGGACTATGCCGTGCAGCACCCCGATTACGGCTGGGAGCGCAACAAGGGCTACGGCACCGCCGAGCATATGACAGCCTTGCAGCATCATGGGCCGAGCCCGCTGCACCGCCGCAGTTTCGCGCCGGTCCGGTTGATGCTCCACCGCCTGCCAGAGTGAATTTTGGTCTGCGAGTCTTCAGCGCCACACCACTAGATATCGAGTCTGATCGAGGCGTTTGAACTCCATATGGTGTGCCGGACGCGTTCCGTTCCGTTTTTCTTCACCCCACCTTAACCACGAATGCTTAAGATTCCGGCGAGGTTCTGCTTGACGGGGGACTCGTCAGGACTCACCCTGTGGATAACTTTGGGGGTTTTAAGGCAGTCATGGGTCAGTTGTTGGTGGGCGAAAAGGCGCGACTGCGCGCCGCCAAGGAGGTTGGGCGGCCTGATCTGCCGCTGAGTCAGATAATTCCGGGCGACTGCATCGCGGCGATGCGCAGTCTGCCTTCCGCCTCGGTCGATCTGGTGTTTGCTGATCCGCCATACAACCTGCAACTCGGCGGCGATCTGGCGCGGCCCGATGGCAGCCATGTCGATGCGGTGACCGATCACTGGGACAAGTTCGACAGTTTCGCGGCCTATGATCAGTTCACCCGCAATTGGCTTACAGAAGCGCGCAGGGTGCTCAAACCGAGCGGCTCGTTGTGGGTGATCGGGTCTTATCACAACATCTTCCGGGTCGGCGCTATTCTGCAGGATATGGGGTTCTGGATCCTCAACGATGTGGTCTGGCGCAAGGCCAACCCGATGCCCAATTTTAAGGGCACCCGCTTCACCAACGCGCATGAGACGCTGATCTGGGCAAGCATGGGCGAGAAAGCGCGGTACACGTTTAATTACCGCGCGATGAAAACCTTGAATGACGAACTTCAGATGCGGTCTGATTGGGTGCTGCCGATTTGCGGCGGGCAGGAGCGGCTGAAATCGGGCGGCACAAAAGTGCATCCTACGCAAAAGCCCGAGGCGCTGCTCTACCGCGTGATGCTCGCCACTTCGAACAAAGGCGACGTGGTGCTCGATCCGTTTTTCGGCACCGGCACCACCGGCGCAGTAGCCAAGCGGCTGGGGCGTGAATGGATCGGCTGCGAGCGCGAGAGCGTTTACCGCCAAGCCGCGCTCGAGCGGATTGAACTTGCCCTGCCGCTCGATGAAAGCGCGCTGACCACGATGCAGAGCGCGCGCTCTGCACCCAAAGTCGCGTTTGGAACGCTGGTTGAAACCGGCATGATCGCGCCGGGGACGTTTGTGTATGACAAGCAGCGCCGTCTTTCCGCCACCGTGCGCGCCGACGGTTCGCTGGTGAGCAGCGATGGGACAGGCTCAATCCACGGCCTCGGGGCCAAGCTCCAAAGCGCGCCCAGCTGCAACGGCTGGACGTTTTGGCACATTGAACACCAAGGCGAACTCAAGCCGCTCGATACAGTCCGCCAATTGTACCTGCTGGCGAACGAGGGTTGACCCAGACTCATTACCTGCGTCCGATCGCGCTGGCCGACAGCCCGCAGAGCGAGGAGGGCGAGGCGCAGCGGTTGGCTGGCGGGCTGGTTTATGCCAGCCGGTTCGCGCTGATCGCGCGCGATACGGACAGGGTTATCGCGCGCACCCGCTATTCCGTTCCCGAACTGCGCGCTGCCTTGCCGGACTTGCCCGATGCGGTGCGCGAACAGTGGGAAAATCTCGCCCGTAGCCACGCACCCCTGCAATGCGGCGCTCGCACGATCCGGCTCGATCAGCCGCAAGTGATGGGCATTCTCAACCTCACGCCGGACAGTTTCTCCGATGGCGGCGAATTCATGGACAAGCCCGAGGTCGCCAATGCGCACGCCTCGGCGATGCTCGAGGCGGGCGCCGCGATCATCGATGTCGGCGGCGAAAGCACCCGGCCCGGTGCAGCGGCGGTGTGGGAAGGCGACGAGCTCAAGCGCGTGATCCCGGCGATCGAGCGGCTGGCCGCAGCGGGCGCGGCGATCAGCGCGGACACCCGCCGTCCAGCGGTGATGGAGGCTGCGCTGGGGGCGGGCGCGCATTTGATCAACGACGTTTCAGCCTTGCGCCACGATCCGCGCAGCCTGGAATTTGCCGCGCGCAGCGGTGCGCCGGTGGTGTTGATGCACGCGCCGGGCGAGGGCGAGGATTTGCACGGCAGCGCCAGCTATGGTGATGTGGTGCTCGACGTGTTCGATTGGCTGGCCGCGCGCCGCGATGCGGCGCTGGCGGCGGGGATTTCTCGCGATAAGATCCTGCTCGATCCGGGTCTGGGGTTCGGCAAGTCGGTCGCGGAAAATCTGCTGCTGCTGAACGCGCTGCCGCTGTTCCACGCGCTCGGCCAGCCGCTGGTGGTGGGGGCGAGCCGCAAGCGGATGATCGGCGCGCTGAGCAATGAAGCGCCGCCACACCAGCGGCTCGGCGGCAGTGTGGCGCTGGCGTTCAAGGCGATGGACGCGGGCGTGCAAGTGCTGCGGGTGCACGATGTGGCGGAAACGGTCCAAGCGGTGCGGGTATGGCGCGGGCTGAAGGATGCGGCGCTGACTGATTTCGGGCAGCTCGTGCCATAATTGCGACCCAGCCAAGAACGATTGTTCGCCCCCTATTTCCGTTCGTCCTGAACTTATCGAAGGATTGTTCTTCCTTGGTGCGGTTGCGCATAGCGGCACGAAGAAACAGGACAGTGCTTCGACAAGCTCAGCATGAACGGGTTTAGTGGTTCAGGGCGTTGGCGCGCCGATCAAGCGCTCTCGCCAATCCCCAGCTCGGTGAGTTTGCGGTACAGGGTTGAACGGCCAATCCCCAAGCGCCGGGCGACTTCGGTCATCCGGCCGCGGTAATGGCCGATGGCGAGGCGGATCACATCGGCTTCGATCTCTTCCAAGGGACGCAGGTTGCCGTCAGGGGCGTAGAGCATCACGCCGACGCCTTCCTGGTGCGCGGCTTGCGGCGTTGAATTGCTGCCGCCGAGCATATCGGAAAGCTGCGGAAAGTCTTCGGCGGTGAGCGCATCGCCGTCGCAGAACACGGCGGCGCGGAACAGCACGGCTTGCAGCTGACGGACATTGCCCGGCCAATCGTATGCTGACAGCAGCGCCAGCGCGGCATCGGTGATGCCCAGCGCGCGCAGCCCGGGCTGCGCGCCGATCCGGGCGAGGAAGTGGCGGGACAACGCGGAAATATCGCCAGTGCGCGCGCGTAGCGGCGGCAATTGCACGGTAACACCGGCCAAGGCGGCGAGCAGCTCGGGCAGGAAATGCCCAGCCTCGACCATCTCACGCAGCGGCAGGTTGCTGGCCGCGATGACCCGCACGTCGATCCGGAACGAATGGCGCGCGCCGATCGGGCGGACATCGCCGCGCTGCACGCTTTCGAGCAAACGCTGCTGCACGCTCAGCGGTAACCGGTCGACCTCGTCGAGCGCGAGCGTGCCGCCATCGGCGTGTTGCAGCGCGCCGACATGCCGATCAAACGCGCCGGGGAACGCCCCTTTTTCGTGCCCGAACAGCGCGCTTTCAACCGAATTGGCTGGGATTGCGCCGATGTTGAGCAGGCGGAACTGGGCTTTGGCACGCGGACTGGCGGCCTGCATCGCGCGCACCACCATTTCCTTGCCGCTGCCGCTTTCGCCCTCGATCAGCACTGGCCCGTGGCCTCGCGCCGCTTTGGCCGCGACCGCGAGCGCCGAGCGGAACGCGGGCGCGGCCCCGATCATTGCATCGAAATCGGGGGCGCTCGGCATTTTTTCGGTCAGCGGCTGCAATTCATCGCGCGGCGCCTCGCGGGTGGTGGCCATCCGCAGCGCGAGCATCATCTGATCCGGTGCAACCGGTTTGACCAGGTAATCGGTGGCCCCGGCGCGCATCGCCTCGACCGCGAGCAGCGGCGAGGCGCTGGTGGTCAGCATCAGGATTGGCACCGCGGGGCGGCGGGCGCGCAATTCAGCGATCAGCTGACAGGCTTCGTCGCCCGGCACCCATTGATCGAGGATAATCGCGTGCAACTGCATGCCTTGGCGGGTGCCCAGTGTGGCAATCGCGGTTTCGCTGTCACTCACCACCAGTGTGCGCCAGCCTTCACGCGCGGCAAGCGCCGTGATCAACCGGCTTTGCGCCGGTTCATCGTCGATCAGCATCAGCGTGCGCTGTTCGATCTCGGCCATTGTCCCCGTGTTAATCCCCGGTTTGAGCGCGCAGTGTGCGTAGGTCTGGGCATAGCCAGTTTGGGTAAAGACCCCATTAAGGCTGACAATTGCCGGAAAAAGTGGGGTCAAAGCGCTTGAGCGCGCAGCCCGGGGGCGATAGGACAGCCACGCAATCGACCACTTCCAGCAGTACGGAGCTTTACCTATGGCCAGCGGCAACGATCTCAAGGCGCACGAAACGACCTACACCGGCTTTATCGGCCTGGTAAAATTCGGGATTATCGGAACCGCGCTGGTGGCGGCCTTCGTCATTTTCATGATCACCAAGTAAGCGGCCCGCCCCAATGCGGATCGCGGTCCTGAAAGAAACGGCCCCCGGCGAGACCCGCGTGGCGGCCAGTCCGGAAACGGTGAAGAAGTTTATCGCGCTGGGCGCGAGCGTCGCGGTTGAGGCCGGCGCCGGGTTAGGCGCGGCGATTGCCGATGCGGACTATGCCGCCGCCGGGGCCGAGGTTAGCAAGGATCCGGCCAAAGGCGCGGATATCGTGCTGGGGGTGCAGGGGCCAGACGCGGCGGCGCTGAAAACTGCCAACACCGGCGCGTGGATCGTCGCCGGGCTCGATCCGTTTGGCCCCACGCCTGAGCAAGGGCGCGCACGGATTGATGCTTATGCCAAGGCCGGGTTCGAGGCGCTGGCGATGGAATTCATGCCGCGCATCACCCGCGCGCAATCGATGGATATCTTGTCCTCGCAATCGAACCTGTCGGGTTACAAAGCAGTGATCGAAGCGGCAAACGCCTATGGCCGCGCGTTCCCGATGATGATGACTGCAGCGGGCACGGTTTCGGCGGCTAAGGCGTTCGTCATGGGCGTCGGCGTGGCGGGCTTGCAAGCCATCGCCACCGCGCGGCGGCTGGGCGCGCAAGTTTCGGCTACCGACGTGCGTTCGGCGACCAAGGAACAGATCCTATCGCTCGGCGCCAAGCCGGTGTTCGTTGAGAACGTAGCGGGGATCCAGGGTGAGGGCGCAGGCGGCTATGCCACCGAAATGAGCGCTGAATATCAGGCCGCGCAGGCTGAACTGGTCTCCAGCCATATCGCCAAGCAAGACATTGTGATTACCACCGCGCTGATCCCCGGCAGAGCGGCCCCCCGGCTGGTCTCCGACGCGCAGCTCGCCAGCATGAAGCCGGGCAGCGTGGTGTTCGATCTGGCGGTGGCGCAGGGCGGCAATGTCGAAGGTTCGGTCGCTGATCAGGTGGTGATCCGGCACGGGGTCAAGCTGATCGGCTGGTCGAACACCCCAGCACATCTGGCGGCCGATGCCTCGGCCTTGTTTTCGCGGAATTTGTATAATTTCCTCAGCGCGTTCTGGGACAAGGGCGCCGGGCGGCCAGTGCTGGATGACGAGATCGGCAATGCGGTGCGGCTCACCTTGGGCGGCAAGGTTGTGCATGAGAGGTTGGCGTAGTGAGTGGCGTCGTTCCCTCACCGCCCCGCCTGCGCCGGGCCACCTCCTTCAAGGGGGGAGACTCTATAGTGCTTGGAGTCTCCCCCTCTGGGGGAGACTCTTTAGGAGTCGCTTGCTGACATGGACTTCATCTCAATCCTTTCGATCTTCGTCATGGCCTGCTTCGTGGGCTATTACGTCGTGTGGTCGGTGACCCCGGCGCTGCACACGCCGCTGATGGCGGTGACCAATGCGATCTCCAGCGTGATCATCGTCGGCGCGCTGATTGCGGCGGCGGCGGCGGGGAGTGCCAGTTCGAAGTGGCTCGGGCTGCTCGGGGTGGTGCTGGCCAGCGTCAACATCTTCGGCGGCTTTGCGGTGACCGCGCGGATGCTGGCGATGTACAAGAAGAAGGAGCGGAAGTGATGGGGACCGCCCAACATCCGTTCGTGTCGAGCGAAGTCGAGACACAGCGCGCGGCATCTCGACTTCGCTCGATGCGAACGGGGAGGGTGATTTGATGGAGCACATGGCGACCCCCGCCTGGGCGATGCTCGCTTACCTCGCGGCGGGCGTGCTGTTCATCCTCGCGCTGCGCGGGCTGTCGAGCCCGAGCACCTCGCAGCGCGGCAATCGGTTTGGCATCATCGGCATGGGCATTGCGGTGGTGACAACGCTTTTGACCAACATACATTGGATGCAGCCAACCGGGAGCGCACCGGATGGGGCTACTGTATTCGACATAAATAATAATCTCTTCGCAACAGCGGCGGAAATCCTCGCCGCGATAGCGCTCGGCGGCGCGATCGGTTGGTTCACTGCCAAGCGCATCAAGATGACCGATATGCCGCAGCTGGTCGCCGCGTTTCACTCGCTCGTCGGCATGGCGGCTGTGCTGGTGGGCTGGGCTGCCTACTTCAACCCCACAGCCTTCGGAATTGCTGGCGCTGACGGGATCATCGATCCACAGTCTCGCATCGAAATGGGCCTTGGCATTGCCATCGGTGCGATTACCTTCTCGGGCTCGGTGATCGCCTTCCTCAAGCTCGCGGGCAAGATGTCGGGCGCGCCCATCATGTTGCCGGGGCGGCACGTGATCAACCTCGGCACGCTCGCCGCAATCATCGGCCTTACCGGCTATTTCACCATGGACCAGAGCCTGTGGGTGATTGCCACGGTCACCGCGCTGGCCTTCGCCATCGGCTTCCTCCTGATCATCCCGATTGGCGGCGCGGATATGCCGGTCGTGGTCTCGATGCTCAACTCGTATTCGGGCTGGGCGGCGGCGGCGATGGGCTTCACGCTGCACAACACCGCGATGATCATCACCGGGGCGTTGGTCGGCTCGTCGGGCGCGATCCTCAGCTACATCATGTGCAAGGCGATGAACCGCAGCTTCATTTCGGTGATCGCGGGCGGGTTCGGCGCGGTTGCGGCCGAGGGCGGCGAGGCCAGGGAGCAGCGCCCGTGGAAGCGCGGCAGCGCCGAGGACGCCGCGTTCCTGCTGGGCGAGGCAGAGCAGGTGATCATCATCCCGGGTTACGGTATGGCGGTGGCGCAGGCCCAGCATGTGCTGCGCGAAATGGGCGATCGGCTCAAGGCCAAAGGCGTGCGGGTCAAGTATGCGATCCACCCGGTCGCAGGACGAATGCCGGGACATATGAACGTGTTGCTGGCCGAAGCCAATGTTCCATATGACGAAGTGTTCGAGCTGGAAGACATCAACGGCGAGTTCGCGCAGACTGATGTCGCCTTCATCATCGGCGCCAATGACGTGGTCAACCCGGCGGCCAAAACCGACAAGGCCAGCCCGATTTACGGCATGCCGGTGTTCGATGTCGAAAAGGCCAAGACCATCATGTTTATCAAACGCTCGATGGGCGGGGTTGGCTATGCCGGGGTCGACAACGACGTGTTCTACATGGACCAGACGATGATGCTGCTGGCCGATGCGAAAAAGATGGTCGAGGATATCAACAAGGCGCTGTCGCATTAGCGGCTGCGCTTTTCAGTAAACCACAGGGGGATTGGCATGGACGCGGCAGATACCGGCAGACTGGCGCGCGTGTTATCTCCGTTTGAGGTGTTGTTGCTGACCCTGTCAGCGCTGTCTCCGGTAGTGTCGGTGTTTATCGGCGGCAATGGTGCGCTTCATCTTGCTGGGACCGGCGCCGCGCTGGCCTTTTTGCTTGGCGGGGCGTTTAATGTGCTGTTCGCCCTGCTCTATGCCGAAATTGCCTCAGCATTCCCCGGGGCGGGCGGGGTCTATCCTTCGCTGACCCGGTTGCTCGGCCCACGCTGGTCCTTCGCCTATGTAATGCTCGCCGCGCCGCTCACCTTCTTCTCG
>JAYVML010000263.1:0-2412 GCA_043758955.1 Novosphingobium sp.
CGGTTTGATACGGTGCGCGGGATGATGGCCGACTATACGGAGACCACCCCGGCCGCGATGCAGGCGCTGGCGCGCAAGTACCTGACCCGCAGCACGAGCTGGCGCATGGCAGTCTTGCCGGAAGGCCAATCGCTGACCGCCGCGCTCTCACCGGTTAGCGCTGCGGCGCGATAAGCCCGCACATTGGCCAGCGAAATAAAATTTCGCGAATGCAGCCTGCCGCTTTGCAGGTTTTGCAATCGGGTGCGGTTGCCGCTAAGGCGCGCGCTGTCGTGAAGCGGAGCAAATAACTTGGTGCAGTACTGGACCCCTGATAGCTGGCAAACGGAACAAGCCCGTCACTTGCCGAGCTATCCTGACGCCGCCGCGTTGGGCCGCGTCACGGGCATTTTGGCTAATTTTCCGCCGCTGGTGTTCGCCGGCGAGGCGCGTGCGCTTAAGGCTGACCTTGCGCAAGTGGCGGCAGGCAAAGGCTTTCTGCTGCAAGGCGGCGATTGCGCCGAAAGCTTTGCCGAGTTTCATCCCAACAATATCCGCGATACTTTTCGCGTGTTGCTGCAGATGGCGGTAGTGCTGACTTTCGCCGGCAAGCAGCCGGTAATCAAGGTCGGGCGCATGGCTGGACAGTTTTCCAAACCGCGCAGCTCAGCAACCGAGGTGATCGATGGGGTCGAGCTGCCGAGTTATTTGGGCGACAATATCAACGGGATCGAGTTCACTCCCGAAGCCCGGATCCCCGATCCGCAGCGCCTGCTGCAAGCCTATTCTCAAAGCGCCTCCACGCTTAACCTGCTGAGAGCGTTCTCAACCGGCGGCTATGCCAATCTGCGCCAGGTGCACCAGTGGACGCTCGATTTCATGGGGCGCAGCCCGTGGGCCGACAAGTTCGCCGCGATGGCCGACCGGATCGGCGAAGCAATGGACTTTATGGCCGCCTGCGGGATCGATCCGATGACCGTACCCCAGCTTCAGGGCACCAGTTTCTACACCAGCCACGAAGCACTGCATTTGGCCTATGAGCAGGCGATGACCCGGCAGGACAGCTTGACCGGCGATTGGTACGATACCAGCGCACACATGCTGTGGATCGGCGACCGGACCCGCTTCGAAGGCTCGGCGCATGTCGAGTTCCTGCGTGGGGTGGGCAATCCACTCGGCATGAAATGCGGGCCATCGATGAGCCCTGACGAATTGCTACGCCAGCTCGACGTGCTCAATCCGGCCCGCGAGGCCGGGCGGATTACGCTGATCAGCCGGTTCGGCGATGACAAGGTCGAGGCCGGGCTGCCCCCGCTGGTCCGCGCAGTCAAGCGTGAGGGGCATCCGGTGGTGTGGAGCTGCGATCCGATGCACGGCAACGTGATCAAGGCCGCCAGCGGCTACAAGACGCGCCCCTTCGAACGGATCCTGAACGAAGTGCGCGGGTTCTTTGCGGTGCACCGCGCCGAAGGCACGCATGCCGGCGGTATTCATATCGAGATGACCGGCCAAGACGTAACCGAATGCGTCGGCGGCGCGGTGGCGATCAGCTCCGAGGCATTGGGTGATCGCTATCACACGCACTGCGATCCGCGACTTAACGCGGCGCAGTCAATCGAGCTCGCCTTCCTGCTCGCCGAAGCGCTCAATTTAGAGGCGCAGGGCCGAGCGCAGCGCGCGGCGTGAGTCTGAACCTAGCTCAGCACGAACCTGGTGTGAAAACGTGATCCCGCGCGTTTTGCTTGGCACTGCGCAAATCCCCGGCGGTGCGGAACTGAAGCTGTTCGGACACGGGCGCGATTTCATGATCGTGCTGGGCAGTAACGAACTGATGAGCACGCGGATGCGGTTCTCGGAAGAAACGCTAGCGACAATGACGCTCGAGCGGCTCGACAATACCGCTGCGCCGCATGTGCTGGTCGGCGGATACGGGATGGGTTTCACCCTGCGCGCGGCGCTGGCCAAGGTCGGACCGCACGCACGCTTCACCGTGGCCGAGCTGGTGCCCGAGATTATCGAATGGGCGCGCGGGCCGATGGCCGAGGTCGCAGCGGGTTGCCTGACCGATCCGCGCGTGCGGCTGCGAATGGGGGATGTGGCCGAGGCGATCTTGCTGGCGCCCGAACCGCTCGACGCGATCCTGCTCGATGTCGACAATGGCCCCGATGGCTTGGTCCGCGAAGACAACAACCTGCTGTATCGTAAGGCTGGGCTGCACAACGCCCGCAAGGCGCTGCGCCCCGGCGGCATCCTGGCGGTGTGGTCGGCGTGGAAAGAGCCCAAGTTCGCGCAGCGGCTGGCCGATGTCGGGTTCGAGGTCGAAGAAGTCGAAGTCCGCGCCCGCGCCAACGGCAAAGGCCCGCGCCATGTGATCTGGTTTGCCCGCGCCGCCTGAGTCTGATCCTGCTGGCTGGGGCGGGAGGATTCGAACCT
>JAYVML010000264.1:0-1721 GCA_043758955.1 Novosphingobium sp.
AGTTGTTCATATCCCGCAGTGAGGCCCAGTCTGTCATGCACAATCCCAGCCTTGGCAGCGAGATAGTCCGCGCTGTAACTGACCGGGTTCTGCTGCCAATTCGATTGGCGTGCATAGCTTGCCGCGAGGTTAAGCTTGGTCCGCTTGCCCAGCGGCAGGCTGGTCGTCGCGCGCGCTCCATAGGTTTGCGTATCCGCGTTGCTGAGTGCCAAAGCACCGACCTGCTCGGCAGGATCATAGTCGAGCAGGTAGACGAAGCCTTTGAGCTGGACCGGGCCGAACTTTGCGCCAGCTCCGAGGAACACGAAGTCGCCATCGTAAGCCAGTCGCGGGCCGGCATCGATGCCGAACACGGTGCGCTGGCTGATCGCGTATGTTCCATCGAAACTGACCGGCCCCACTTTCGCTTCGGCGCGCACTGCATCGAAGGTCTGCTCGTTTTGTCGCCAGCCGGCGTTCCCGACAAAGCGCTGATCATCGAGATTGATCCGCTGGCGGCCCACGGTAAGCGTCAGGCTCTTGTCCTTGTACTGCAGTTGCGCGCGGTTGAGTTCGATGTTCATCGGGTCGGCAACAACGGCAAAGCCCGGTCGGCGCTGGCTGTCGGCGATGGTGAAGGGAAACGCATTGTAGCTCTTGTCCAATGCCAGCGTGCCTTCGCCTTCGACCAGGAGCGCGAAGCCCGACTTGTGCTTGAGCTCGGCTCCGGCACGCAGGCGCAGCGTCACTGCATCGGCATCAAGTGTGGGCGTATCCACCTGCTCATAGCGCAGCCGGGCATCGATGATCGGATCGAGGGTGAGGCCGCCGCCCAGACTTACCGGATCTCCCGGCTGGCTTTTGGGAGGAGCCGCAAGCGCGGGCTGGCTGGCGACCAGGGCGGTAAGCCCGAGCGCGATCTTGACTGTGATTTTCATGAAACCCTCCGGAATGGCGTGGCACCGCTCTTCGGCATCCTCTTCCCGCCGCCGCCTGTCCCGGCGGTCGGCGGGGCGAGACTTTCGGGTCTCGCCCCCTCTGCCCGCAAATCAGATGCGTGCGCCTTGCAGCGCTGCGCCCCAGGTGGTCCGCCAGCGCTTTTTGACCGCGGTCAACCCGAGCAGGGCAATCACCGCCAGTGCGGCGAAGATCAGGAAACCGATCGACGGGCTGCCGGTGGCCTTCTTGATCGCGCCGAGCGAGGAGGCGAGGTAGAACCCGCCCAGCCCGCCGCCGAAACCGACCAGCCCGGTCATCACGCCGATTTCCTTGCGGAAGCGCTGCGGCACCAGCTGGAATACCGCGCCGTTGCCAAGCCCCAGCGTACCCATCACTGCCACGAACAGCGCGACGGCAATGCCCAGCGCCTGCGTCGCGGCCATGGCGATCACCGTCAGTAGCAGCGCCGCAGTTACATAGACCCCGGTGAGGGTGCGAATGCCCCCGAACCGGTCCGCCATCGCGCCGCCGACCGGGCGCAGCATCGAGCCCATGAACACCGCAGCTGCGGTACAGTAGCCCGCGATCACCGGGGTAACCTTGAAGGTATCGGCATAAAAGGTCGGCAACGAGCTCGATAGTCCGACGAAGCCGCCGAAGGTGACGAAGTAGAACAGCATGAACCACCACGCGTCCTGGTCCTTGAGCGTGGCAGCATAAGCCGAGAGCGGCTTGGGCGCAGGCTGGTCAGGGCTGTCCTTGGCGGCGATCAGATAGAACACGAACACCGCGATCAGCGGTAT
>JAYVML010000265.1:0-4155 GCA_043758955.1 Novosphingobium sp.
TAACCGGTGCGAAGCTGCACTCCGCTTCATTTGAGACAAACAAAAACCCCGCCAGATTGCTCCAGCGGGGTCGTTGTTAGCGTAGCGATCAGCGCCTACTCGGCGTTGTCCGCGGCCTCGGCATTCAAGTAATCACCGGCATCGGCGTCGGTGCCGTGGGTTTCGGGTTCGACTGCCGCTAGCGGATCATCGCCGATCGCAGCTTCGGGGCCTTGCGCCAGTTCGGCGGCGTGTTCTTCCGCCGCGCTGGCCGGGGCGATCAGGCTTTCCTGGAGCTTGCGGTACTGCGCGCGCAGCGCCGCATCGCGGCTGGAAGCGGCCACCCGCAGGCGGTTCATGCCCGCCCCGGTGCCGGCCGGGATCAGCCGGCCAACGATGACGTTTTCCTTGAGTCCGATCAGCGAGTCCTTCTTGCCCTCGACCGCCGCCTGGGTGAGCACCCGGGTGGTTTCCTGGAACGAAGCGGCCGAGATGAACGAGCGCGTCTGCAGCGAGGCCTTGGTAATGCCCAGTAGCACCGGCTTGCCCACGGCAGGCTTTTGGCCCGGCGCCAGCTTGGCGTTGTACTCGTCCATTTCCTCACGGTCGACCTGTTCGGCGGCGAGCAGCGTGGTATCGCCGCCGTCGGTGATCTCAACCTTCTGCAGCATCTGGCGAACGATCACCTCGATGTGCTTGTCGTTGATCTTCACGCCCTGCAAGCGGTACACTTCCTGGATTTCGGCGACGAGATATTCGGCCAGTGCCTCGATCCCCATCACTTCCAGAATGTCGTGCGGATCGGGCGAGCCGGAAATCAGATTATCGCCCTTCTTGACGTAATCGCCTTCCTGCACGTCGATCACGCGCGATTTGGGGATCAGGTATTCCACCGGATCGCCCTCATCGGGGATAATCGCAATCTTGCGCTTGGCTTTATAATCGCGAACGAATTCGATCCGCCCGGCAATCTTGGCGATGATCGAATTGTCCTTGGGCTTGCGCGCTTCGAACAGTTCGGCAACGCGCGGCAGACCGCCGGTGATGTCGCGGGTCTTGGCAGCTTCGCGGCTAGCGCGGGCCAGAATGTCGCCCGCTTCAACCTGTTGGCCGTCTTCGACCGATAACGTGGTACCTGGCGCCATCATATAGCGCGCCGCTTCACCCGAATCCGCATCGAGCAGGGTTAAGCGCGGCCGCAGGTCTTCCTTCTTGGCGCGGTTGGTCGAGCGGTTCTCGGTCACCAGGCGGCTGGTCATGCCGGTGGCCTCGTCGGTCGCCTCGGTCATGGTCCGCCCATCGAGCAGATCCTGATACTTCACGATGCCCGACTGATCGGTGATCACCGGGGTGGTAAACGGATCCCATTCGGCCAGCCGCTGGCCTTCCTTGACCTTGGTGCCATCCTTGAGCAGCAAGTGAGTCCCGTATGGCACACGGTGGATCGCGCGTTCGCGGCCATCGACGTCCAGGACCACGACTTCGCCGCTGCGCGCGAGGCTCAGCTGGCGGCCGCGCTTGTCGACGATGGTCATGATGTCACGATAGGTGACCGAACCATCGCAGATCGATTCGAGGTGCGACTGTTCGTTGACCTGTGCCGCGCCGCCGATGTGGAACGTCCGCATTGTCAGCTGGGTGCCGGGTTCACCGATCGACTGGGCGGCGATAACGCCCACCGCTTCGCCGATGTTAACCGGGGTCCCGCGCGCCAGATCGCGGCCATAGCAGGTGGCGCAAACGCCTTGCTCAGCTTCGCAGATCAGCGGTGAGCGGATCCGTGCGGCCTGCAAGCCGGTGGCTTCGACCAACGCGGTCGCGGCTTCATCAAGCAGCGTGCCCTTGGGCATCACCAGCGTGCCGTCCTTGTCGACGATGTCCTCGGCCAGCGTGCGCCCCAGGATACGTTCGCCGAGAGAAGCGATCACCGCGCCGCCCTGCACGATCGAGCGCATTTCCAGCGCGCGTTCGGTGCCGCAATCCTCGATCACCACCACACAGTCCTGCGACACATCGACCAAGCGGCGGGTCAGGTAACCCGAGTTGGCGGTCTTAAGCGCCGTATCCGCGAGACCCTTGCGGGCGCCGTGGGTGGAGTTGAAGTATTCAAGGACGGTCAGCCCTTCCTTGAAGTTCGAGATGATCGGGGTTTCGATGATCTCGCCCGAAGGCTTGGCCATCAGCCCGCGCATCCCGGCCAGCTGCTTCATCTGGGTTGGTGAACCACGCGCGCCCGAATGGCTCATCATGTAGATCGAATTGACCTGTGCCTCGCGGCCGTTCTTATCGAGCGGGGTCGCCCGGATTTCGTCCATCATGGCATTCGCCACCTGATCGCCGCAGCGGCTCCAGGCATCGACCACCTTGTTGTACTTTTCCTGCTGGGTGATCAGACCATCCTGATACTGCTGTTCGTAATCCGCCACCAAAGCCTTGGTCTCATCGACCAATGCCACCTTGCTGTCGGGGATGATCATATCGTCCTTGCCGAACGAGATCCCGGCCTTGAACGCGTTGCGGAAGCCCAGCGCCATGATCGCATCGGCGAACAGCACCGTGTCCTTTTGGCCGGTGTGACGATAGACCTGATCGATCACGTCGCCGATTTCCTTCTTGGTCAGCAGCCGGTTGACCACGTCGAAGGGGACGGTGTGCGATTTGGGCAGGCATTCGCCGATCAGCATCCGGCCCGGAGTGGTTTCGAACCGCTTCTGGTATTGTTTGCCGTCAGCATCGGTCTGCCACACGCGGGCGACAATCTTGGAGTGGAGCGTGACTGCACCAACATACAGCGCCTGATGCACTTCGGCCATATCGGCCAGCAGCATGCCTTCGCCCGGCTCGCCCTGACGGTCCATCGAGAGATAATACAGCCCCAAGACCATGTCCTGCGACGGCACGATGATCGGCTTGCCGTTGGCGGGGCTGAGGATGTTGTTGGTCGACATCATAAGCACACGCGCTTCAAGTTGCGCTTCAAGGCTGAGCGGCACGTGGACCGCCATCTGATCGCCATCGAAATCGGCGTTGAAGGCCGAGCAGACCAGCGGGTGGAGCTGGATCGCCTTGCCCTCGATCAGCACCGGTTCGAACGCCTGGATGCCCAGACGGTGCAGCGTCGGGGCGCGGTTGAGCAGCACAGGGTGCTCGCGGATAACTTCGTCCAGGATATCCCAGACTTCCTTGCGCTCTTTTTCGACCCACTTCTTCGCCTGCTTGAGCGTCATCGACAGTCCCTTGGCGTCGAGCCGGGCGTAAATGAACGGCTTGAACAGCTCGAGCGCCATCTTCTTCGGCAGCCCGCACTCGTGCAGCTTCAGTTCCGGTCCAACGACGATCACCGAGCGACCCGAATAGTCGACCCGCTTGCCAAGCAGGTTTTGCCGGAAACGGCCCTGCTTGCCTTTCAACATGTCGGCCAGCGACTTCAGCGGTCGCTTGTTGGCGCCGGTGATCACTCGGCCTCGGCGGCCATTGTCGAACAGCGCGTCGACGCTTTCCTGCAGCATCCGCTTTTCATTGCGGATGATGATGTCGGGGGCGCGCAGCTCGATCAGACGCTTGAGACGATTGTTGCGGTTGATCACCCGCCGGTAGAGGTCGTTGAGGTCCGAGGTCGCGAAACGCCCTCCGTCCAGCGGCACCAGCGGGCGAAGTTCGGGCGGGATGACCGGAATCACGGTCATGATCATCCACTCGGGCCGGTTGCCGCTCTCGATGAAAGCCTCGATGATCTTCAATCGCTTGGAGGTTTTCTTTAACTTTATTTCCGAGGTAGTGGTAAGCAGATCCTCGCGCAGTTTGTCGGCTTCGGTGGGCAGATCGATAGCCTTGAGGAGACCTTGCACCGCTTCGGCCCCGATCTCGGCGGTGAAGCTGTCGTCGCCGAATTCCTCCTGAAAGCGAAGGTATTCATCCTCGCTGAGCAGTTCGTGCTGCTTGAGGGTGGTCAGGCCGGGCTCGGTGACAATGTAATATTCGAAATAGAGCACCCGCTCGATGTCCTTGAGCGGCATGTCGAGCATCATCGCGATGCGGCTCGGGAGCGACTTCAAAAACCAGATGTGCGCCACCGGCGAAGCCAGCTCGATGTGGCCCATCCGCTCGCGGCGAACCCGCGCCAGGGTGACTTCAACGCCACATTTTTCGCAGATGATGCCCTTGTATTTCATGCGC
>JAYVML010000266.1:0-3187 GCA_043758955.1 Novosphingobium sp.
AACGCCTGGTTCGAAAGTCGGATGGCACTGCATCAGCCCCGCATTGATGCGCTGTTCACCGAAATGCGCGGCCGGATCAAGGAAGCCGATACGTCAGTCCCGCAGAAGGATGGCGATTGGCTGTACTGGATCGAGTTCGAACAAGGGGCGGAATACAAGAAGTGGTGGCGCAAGCCTGTTGGAGGCGGACCGAATGAGCTGATCCTCGATGAAGTCGCGCTGGCGGCGGGCAAGGATTATTTCCGGCTGGGCGCGATCGCGGTTTCGAACGATGGCAGCAAACTGGCTTGGTCGGTCGACGACAATGGTTCGGAACGCTTTACCGTGCGGATAAAAGTGATCGCCAGCGGCGACCTGCTGCCCGACGAAATTCCCGGCACGCTGTCCTCGCTGGTGTGGGTCGCGGGCGATACTGGTTTGGTTTACAGCCTCGCCAACGAACAGTGGCGCACCGACAACGCCCGGCTGCATTGGCTCGGGCAGCCAAGCTCAAGCGACGTTGAGCTTTACCATGAGAACGACGAAGGCTTTCGCGTCGGCGCGTCGCTCTCGGCCAACGAGCAGTGGCTGATCATCGGCACTTCGGACCACGAAACCAGCGAAGTGCGGCTGGTCCCGGTGGCCGATCCGCAGGTAACTCCGATCTTGGTCAAGCCGCGTCAGACCGGGGTCGAATACGACGTCGAGGAGCGCGCTGGCACGCTGTTCATCCACACCAACGACACCCACGAAAACTTCCGGCTGGCCACCGCCCCGCTGGCGCGGCCGGGCGAATGGACCACGTTGATCGAGGGTTCGGATGCGTTCTACCTGACCGGGTTCGATCTGTTCCGCGATTTCTATGTGATCGAAGGCCGCCGCGCTGGGCTCGATCAGATCGAGCTGCGCTATTATGATGATCCAGCGCGGATTGAGCCGATCTCGTTCCCCGAGGCGAGCTACAGCGCGGGGCTGGGCGACAATCCGGAATGGGCAGTCGATAAGCTGCGGCTGAGCTACGAAAGCATGGTCAGCCCGGCGACGGTCTATGACTATCATCTGGCCGACCGCAGCCTCGAAGTGCTCAAAGTGCAGGAGCTGCCATGCGGCTATGATGCTTCGCAATACACCACGCAGCGGCTGGAAATCGCCGCGCGCGATGGCACTTTGGTACCGGTCAGCGTGGTCATGCGCCGCGACCGCCAACCCGGCGGCCCGCTCCACCTCTACGGCTACGGCGCTTACGGCATCGCCATCGATCCGGGCTTTTCGACCACGCGGCTCAGCCTGGTCGATCGCGGTTTTGCCTATGCCATCGCGCATGTCCGCGGCGGCGACGATCTGGGGCGGGCGTGGTACAAGGCCGGCAAGCTGGAGCGGCGCAGCAATACCTTCACCGATTTCGTCGATGTCGCCAAGGCGCTGATCGCGCGCGGCGATACGGCGACAGGCCGGATCAGCATCTCGGGCGGTTCGGCCGGCGGCGAGCTGATGGGCGCGGTGATCAACTCGGACCCCGAGCTGTGGGGCGCGGTGGCCGCGCATGTGCCGTTCGTGGATGTGCTGAACACCATGCTCGATGCCAGCCTGCCGCTGACCCCGGGCGAATGGCCCGAATGGGGCAATCCGATCGAAGACCAAGCCGCGTTCGAACTGATCCGCTCCTATTCGCCTTACGATCAGGTCAAGCGCCAGGCCTATCCGCCGCTGCTGGTCACCGCCGGGCTCAACGATCCGCGCGTGACCTATTGGGAGCCCGCCAAATGGGTCGCCAAACTGCGCGAGCTCAAGACTGATAACCACGAGCTGTTGCTCAAGACCAACATGGGCGCGGGCCACGGCGGCAAGTCAGGCCGGTTCGAGAGTTTGAAGGAAACCGCCGAGGAGTTCGCGTTTATCCTGTGGCAGCTGGGGGTGGACGAGTGCCCAACCGCCACACCCTGACCTTTACCGCGCAGCCTGAACACATCGACGAGCTTGGTCATGTCAACAACGCGGTGTGGGTCGAGTGGATTCAGCAGATTGCCACCGCGCACTGGGCAGCAGTGGCCTTAGCCGCGCATCAGGCCGCTTACATCTGGGTCGTGACCCGGCACGAGATCGATTATCGCGGCAATATCGGGATGGGCGAGTGTGTGACCGCGGAGACGTTCATTCCGCATGGCCCGAGCGGCGCGCGGTTCGGTCGCCGGGTCGATTTTCGGGACGCTACCGGCAAGGTGATTGTGAGCGCGAACACCACCTGGGCGCTGATCGACAAGGCCAGCGGCCGATTACAGCGGGTGCGCGACGAAATCGCCGCGCCGTTCCGTCCATTCGGGGATGAAGCCTAGCCCAATACCTCGGCCACCGGCGTATAGAGATAACCCAGGCCCTGCGCGACCGCTTCGTAGGTGATCTTGCCGTCGTGGACGTTGAGCCCGGCGGCGAGGTGGGGATTGGCGCTCAGCGCCGCCATCCACCCCAGGTCAGCGATCCGCAGCGCGTGCGGCAGGGTCACGTTGTTAAGCGCATAAGTGCTGGTCCGTGCGACCGCACCGGGCATGTTGGCAACGCAGTAATGCACCACCCCGTCGACCACATAGGTTGGATCGGCATGGGTGGTGGCATGGCTCGTTTCGAAGCACCCGCCCTGATCGATCGCCACATCGACCAGCACCGAACCGGGTTTCATGTGTTTCAGCATCTCACGGCTGACCAGCTTGGGCGCGGCGGCTCCGGGCACCAGCACCGCGCCGATCACCAGATCGGCCTCGCTCAGCATCCGCTCGATGTTGGCGCGGTTGGAAAACAGCGTCTTGGCGCGGCTTTCAAAGTGAATGCCGAGCCGTTCAAGCACTTCGGGATCGCGGTCGAGGATCGTCACATCGGCGCCCAGGCCGACCGCCATCTGCGCGGCGTTGAAGCCGACCACGCCGCCGCCGATCACCAACACCTTGCCCGGCAGCACCCCGGGCACTCCGCCCAGCAGCACCCCGCGCCCGCCGTGCGCTTTTTCAAGCGCGGTTGCACCGGCCTGGATCGACATCCGCCCGGCAACCTGGCTCATCGGCTTGAGCAAAGGCAGCGAATTGCCCGGACCGGTGACCGTTTCATAGGCAATCGCGGTCACCCCCGATTTAATCAGATCGGCGGTCTGTTCCGGATCGGGCGCGAGGTGAAGGTAAGTATAAAGCACTTGACCCTGGCGCAGCATCGCACGCTCAGC
>JAYVML010000267.1:0-1838 GCA_043758955.1 Novosphingobium sp.
CTGATCTCGATGAGCTTCTATCTGCTATGGGGCAAGATCTCCGACCGGATCGGGCGCAAGAAACCGCTGATCTGGGCCAATCTTCTGATCCTGGTGCTGCTGTTTCCGATCTTCTGGGGTTTGGGGGCGCTGGCCAATCCCGGGCTCGCCGCCGCCGCCCGGTCTGCGCCGGTGGTGGTGGCAGGGCCCGATTGCAGCTACGATCCGTTCTCGGGCAAGCAATCGACCCAGTGCGGAAAACTGCTCGAGGATCTGGCCGCCAGCGGAGTACCTTACACGTTGCAGAGCGGACCAAGCCTGGCGGCCAGCGTCGGCGGCGCGCCGCTTGCGCTGAACAGCTATCCGTGGGCCGACGGCAAAGCCCGCAAGGCGCAGCTGCAAGCGCAGCTCGGCACCGCCGGTTATGACTTCACCCCGGTCAAGCCATCGCTTGGCGCATCGCTGCTGATCATCCTGCTGGTGTGTTCGCTGGGGATGCTGTCGGCGATGAACTACGGTCCAGTCGCGGCTTTGCTAACCGAGATGTTTCCCGCGCGGATCCGCTACAGCTCGATGTCGATCCCCTACCATCTCGGCGCAGGCTATTTCGGCGGGTTCCTGCCGCTGATCGCCGCCTACATTGTTGCCAAATCGGGTAATCTTTATGCCGGGTTATGGTACACTTGGGTGTTCACCGCCGTGGCGTTGGTCGTCGCGTGGTGGGGACTGCCCGACGGACCGCCCCGTGAATTCACCGACGATGCCGCCTAAACGGCCTGATTACCCGCTGCGACTGACCATAGATGCGGCGGCGCTGGCCGATAATTGGCGTGCACTAGATCGACTGTCGGGCAGTGCGGCCGCAGGAGCGGCGGTCAAAGCCGACGGCTATGGTCTGGGCGCGCGGCGGGTGGTGCCGCTGCTGTGGGAGGCGGGCTGCCGGACCTTTTTCGTTGCTCACTGGGCCGAGGCGGCGGACCTTGTCGATCTGGTTCCGCCCGCCAGCATTTCTGTATTGCATGGTCCGCTGAACGCGCAAGATGCGGCGTTCGGACAAGCTACGGGTCTGCGACCGGTGATCAATTCGCTGGCACAAGCGCGGCGGTGGCAGGCTGCGGGCGGGGGTTTGTGCGATCTAATGGTCGATACCGGGATCAACCGGCTGGGGTTGCCGCTCAGCGATCTGGGCGACAGCATCATAGCTGGGCTGGCGGTCGATACGTTGCACTCGCACCTCGCTTGCGCCGAGGAGCAATCGCCGCTCAACGAAGTGCAGCGCAGCCGCTGGATCGAGGCGTGCCAGCAAGTGCCGCACCGCGCCGCCAGTCTGGCCAACAGCGCCGGGATCATGCTTGGCGCGGACTATCACGGCGATCTGACTCGGCCCGGACTGGCGTTGTATGGCGGCGTGCCGTGCGCCGCGCTCTCCCAGCATATCCGCCAGGTCGCACAGCCCGAGGCACAGCTGATCCAGCGCCGCCGCCTTCACGCGGGTGACAGTGTTGGCTACAACGGCAGTTTTACCGCCAGCGCCGCGATGGAAGTGGGGGTGGTCAGTCTGGGCTACGCCGATGGGTATTTGCGCGCTTGGTCAAACCTTGGCAGCTTTCATTCAGGCGGAACGCACCTTTCAGTGTTGGGGCGTGTGTCGATGGACATGACTGTGATCGATCTTTCCGCAGCGCTCGACCTGACTGAGGGTGATTGGATCGGGATTGATTACGCACTGCCCGATGCCGCCGCGCGCAGCGGCTTGTCACAGTATGAATTGCTGACGCTGCTCGGCCACCGGTTCGGGCGGTGATGCTGTGCAGCATGGATATGTTGCATTGCCGTTGCTGCAAGTGCTAACGTTACGG
>JAYVML010000268.1:0-5499 GCA_043758955.1 Novosphingobium sp.
TCGTCAAGAAACAGCTTGATCCGGCGCAGCACACTGGGATCGCCGGGGGCTCCGTCGATCGCCTCTTCCGCCAGCAGCAACAGCGAATCGGCATGAAAGCTCGCGGCCACTCCCCTCAGTCGCAGCGCGGCCATATGCCAGTTACCGTCACAGCGCGAACGGCGCAGCAGATCGAGTTGGCGCGACACGCTATCGCCAAACGCTTGACGTAGTTCACTAAACAGCGCCGGATCCGCTCCCGCAGCCGCTGCGATCGTCGCATCAAGTGCACCTGCTTCATAAGCCATTGGGGGGCCATATCAGGCAGTGGTTAAACCGGGGTTTATCCACGGCGTATTCATGGTAAACAACTTGCCATGACCAGGGGAACAATCGCCGCCATCGAAACGCAGACGTCTGTCGGCGATGCCAAGATCGAGCCCGATTCAGTCGCTGTGGAGCAATCCGCCACTTACGCGGACTGGTGGGAAGAACCCGCCGCGCGCCCAGTGCGGCGCTGGGGCGCCGTGCTCGCCGTAACGCTCGCCATCGCCGCAGTGATCGGTTGGACCGCGCTGTATTTACTCGCCAACCTCGACACGATGCGTGCCGGCGGTAACCCGATGCAATGGACCGGCTGGCTGCGCGACTGGGCAGTGCCGGTGGTTCTGATCGCGGTTTTGTGGCAGTTGGCAATGCGCAACAGCCGCCGCGAAGCAATGCGCTTCGGCGACACCGCACGACTGCTCAGCGAAGAGGCGAGCAAGCTTGAAACACGGCTGACCACCATCAACCGCGAACTTAGTCTCGCCCGCGAATTCATAGCCGCGCAATCGCGCGATATCGATTCGCTAGGCCGTGTGGCAACCGAGCGACTGTCACAGCATGCCGAACGGCTGGTTAGCCTGATCCACGACAACGGTACGCGGATCGATGCGATCGGCGATGTCAGCAGCGCTGCGCTTGAGAACATGGAGAAGTTGCGCAGCCAGCTGCCGGTAATCGCCAGCTCGGCTAAGGACGTGACCAACAATATCGGAACCGCTGGACGCGCAGCCCATGCCCAGCTCGACGATCTGATCAACGGTTTCAAAAAGCTCAACGAATTCGGCCAGGCGAGCGAGCGGCAGGTGATGATTCTGCGCGGGCTGGTCGATGAAACCATTTCCGAATTTACCCGCCAGACTGACCAATTGGGCGTCATCGCCGAACAGCGCTTTGCGGCCTTGAACGATGGCGGTGACGAAGTTCGAGCCAAGCTTGACGCGCAAGAGGTTGAGGCGCTTGCGGCGATCCGCAGCCGCGCCAGCGCACTGGGTGAGGAGCTGGCGCAAGTGCATACTGCGCTTAATCAGCAAGAGGCCGAAAGCCTGACCTCGCTGCGCGCGCGCCTGGCGGCCGTGCGCGACGAAAGTTCGGCGCTGACGCGGTCGCTGCGCGAAGGCGAAAGCGGCGCGATCAATGCGTGGAAAAGTGCCATCGCAACGCTTGAGGACGATCTGCGCGGCGCCATCGCACAGATCGGTGAAGTTGACCGCCAGGCGATGGATTCGGCCCGCGCAAGACTTGCCGAACTGACGGATGAGGCGGGTCTAGTCGATCAACGACTGGCCGAGCGTGACCAATTGTTCGCACGCGAGATAGAACAGCGCCGCAGTGATTTCGATGCGCGGCATGAGCATTTCATCGCCCAGCTTACCGCGCAGATGGCGGCACTGGATGACGCCGCGGTAAGTCAACGCGACTCCCAGGATGCCCACCTCGAAGCACTGCAAGCACGCCA
Source organism: Novosphingobium sp. (assembly GCA_043758955.1). Taxonomy (GTDB): domain Bacteria; phylum Pseudomonadota; class Alphaproteobacteria; order Sphingomonadales; family Sphingomonadaceae; genus Novosphingobium. The sequence continues at coordinate 1,763 of JAYVML010000268.1, forward strand.
TGGCGAGATCGGCGCGCAATTGGCGGCATTTTCGGCCCAAATCGCAGCGATCGCGGCGCAAGGCGGCGATGTCGAAGGCAAATTGAGCGCCAATGTGACAACCATTGCGGAGCGCCTGCACGCCAGCAACGCAGCGATTGCCGGAACTGACAGCGCAGTGGCGGTGCTGACTGACAATGCGGTGCGGCTGCTAGAGCTGATTCAAGCCAGCGTTCAGCATACCAGCGAAAACCTGCCCGCAGCTATGAACACCAGTGAAGCGCGCTTGAGCAAGATCGAAGAACGCGTACGGGCGGTTTATCTGCTGTCGGGTGAAGCGGCGTCGCGCGGGGAAACCTTGCTGGCACACACGGGGCTCAGCCGCGAAGCCCTGGCGGGCACGGTTGAACAGATCGCTGCGTTGCATAGCCAGATTACTCAGAGCCATTCGGAGCACGGCGCCAGCCTGGCCGACTTGCAGCAAGCACTTGAATCTATCCGTGCGGAATCCATGTCCTTGGCTGAGCTCGCTCAAGGCAATCTGACCCAATCAATTGAACAGCTGAGCATTTCGGCGCGCGAAGCAGTTTCCGGGATCGAGGCGATGAGCGCCCAGTCGATTACCACCCTCGCTGCGCGAATTGGCGAAGAAAGCGGCGAAGCAATCGACACGGCGCTGCGCGAACGCGCGACCCAAATCGCCGGGCAACTTGAAGCAGCCTCGACCAGGGCAGCCGGTGCAAGCCGCGAAGCAGCAATGCAACTACGCGATCAACTGGCCAAAGTGGATGAGCTGGCGGGCAATCTGGAGCGCCGCGTGGCGCACGCTCGAACCCGCGCCGAGGAGCAGGTCGATCACGATTTTGCCCGGCGCGTGGCGTTGATCACCGAAAGCCTGAATTCCAACGCGATCGACATCGCCCGCGCGCTGGACAGCGATGTAACCGACACCGCCTGGGGTGCATACCTCAAAGGCGATCGCGGCATTTTCACGCGCCGCGCGGTACGTTTACTCGATCCGCCCGAGGCCAAAGCCGTGGCACAGCTCTACGAGGCAAACCGAGATTTCCGCGATCACGTCAGCCGCTATATCCACGAGTTCGAGGCGATGCTGCGCCAACTACTCTCTACCCGCGATGGCCACGCGCTGGGGGTGACGCTGCTGTCTTCTGATATGGGTAAGCTCTACGTAGCGCTGGCGCAAGCGATCGAGCGGTTACGCAACTAGGCGGGTGGGTTACTAAACCACCGCGTGATGTCGATGCTCTCAACGGTCACCCAGCCGTGGACATAGTTGGCGTAATACAGCCCGAACAGCAGCACTGACAATATTGTTGCGCGCAAGGCAACGCGCTTGGGGGCAAAGTTTACCGGGGCGCTGCTGACTTGGCCTGGCACCAGCTCAGCATTGTCATCATCGTGCGTTCGCAGCCCAAACGGCATGACCAGAAAGGCCGCGAGCACCCAGAACAGCATATAAATGGCCAAGGCCGCGTTCCAACGCATGGTCAGACCTCGCCCATAATAACGCGCACTTGCGGTTTCTTGCCGCACCAGCGCTGCGCGGCGCGCCGCGCAGCAAGACGCGCGGCTTCAAGCACCACTTCGCGGTCTTGCCGCTGCGCGCCTTTGAGCTTGGTCAGCGCGGCTGCAACGTCCTGCTGCGCTTCGATCACGAAGTCATGATGGTCTTCCTCGAGCGGCAGCCCCAGCGATTCGATCTGCACAGTGCCTTTCCCGCCCAGCACAACGATCACCAGGCCGTTCTGCGCAAGCCGCCGCCGCATGACGATTGCCTCACCGCCCGCGGGTGAAATGATGTCGCCGTCAAGTAACAATCGCCCAGCGCGCACGGAGGCGATTTTGCCAGGTTTGCCAGGAGCGAGCCGAACCAAATCTCCATTGCCCTGCACGACCGTCTGCGGAATACTGCACGACTTCCCCAAGCGTCCCTGTTCTTTCATGTGGCGCATTTCACCGTGCACCGGGAGTAGAATCTGAGGCCGGATCCAGCTGTATAAAGCTTCGAGCTCAGGGCGGCCGGGATGGCCAGAGACATGGATCTCGCTCTGACGATCGGTCACAATCGTGATATCGCGCGCGGCGAGCCGGTTCTGGATTCGTCCGATAGCCACTTCGTTGCCCGGGATTTGCCGGCTCGAAAACAGCACCACGTCGCCCGCTGACAGTGCGATTTGATGACTTTCCTCGGCCACTCGCGACAGCGCGGCTCGCGGTTCGCCTTGGCCGCCGGTCGCCAGAATCAGTACTTCGCCGCGCGGCAATGCCATGGCGGTAGCAAAATCGACCATTTCGGGGAATTTCCGCAAGTATCCGCAGCCTTTGGCGGTACGTATGATCCGGTCAAGCGAGCGTCCGGCCACGCAAAGTTTGCGCTTGGTAGCCTGCGCAACTTCGCCCAACGTTTGCAGCCGCGCCACGTTGGAGGCGAAGGTGGTGACCAGCACGCGCTTGCCTTTGTGCTTGGCAACTTCGGCGAGCAACGCGTCACGCACCATACCTTCGGAACCTGACGCTTCGGAATTGAATACATTGGTCGAATCGCAGACCAGCGCCAGCACGCCTTCGTCGCCGATGGCGGTCAGTTCGGCGGCGGTCGCCGGGGTGCCGACCAGCGGTGCATCGTCGAGTTTCCAGTCGCCGGTATGGAAAATGCGCCCATAAGGCGTCTCGATCACCAGCGCATTGCCTTCGGCAATCGAGTGCGCCAGTGGGACATAGCGGATCCCGAACGGGCCGATCTGAAATGGGTCGAGGTGATCGATTATATTGAGCTCGATTTCGCGGGCGATCCCTGCTTCTTCGAGTTTGTCGGTGACCAGCGCGGCGGTGAACGGGGTGGCATAGAGCGGAACCCCCAATTCCTGCGCGAAATAAGGCACCGCGCCGATATGATCCTCGTGCGCATGGGTCAGCACGATCCCGAGTAAATCGGCCTTGCGCTCCTCGATGAACTCCAGATCGGCGAAGACCAGTTCAGTGCCCGGGTACTCATTGGCGCCGAAGGTCATCCCCAAGTCGACCATCAGCCACTTGCCATCGCAGCCGTAGAGATTGACGTTCATGCCGATCTCACCCGATCCTCCGAGCGCCAAGAATAGTAATTCCTTGCCGGGTCTGTGGCCTGGGTTTTTGGTCATGCCGCCGGGCCGAAGCTGTTGGCGTACAGTTTGGCAATCCCGCGCAGCGTCAGGTCGGGCTCGATCCGGTCGAACAAGGCGGCGTGCTGCTGGAACAGCGGCGCCAGCCCGCCGGTGGCGATGACCTTCACAGGGCGGCCGATCTCGGCCTTCATCCGGGCCAACATTCCCTCAATCATGCTGACATAGCCCCAGTAGATTCCAATCTGCATTTGCCCGACCGTATCGCGTCCGATGACGCTGGCGGTGGGCGGTGGTTCGATGGCGATGCGCGGCAGCATAGCGGCGGCGGCGTAAAGCGCATCAAGCGACAGGCTGACCCCGGTGGCAATGCTGCCGCCAAGATAGGCCCCGTCGGCGCCGATATGGTCGAAAGTGGTCGCCGTGCCAAAGCTAATGACGATCTTGTCACCGCTTTCCAGCTGCTGCGCCGCAATCGCGTTGACTGCGCGGTCCGCACCCAGTGCGCGCGGCTCATCTACCCTGAGCGCGATCCCCCATTCGACCGGTGGCCGGCCAGCAATCAGCGCTTCGACCGCGAAATACTTCTTTGCCAGCACTTGCAAGTTATGCAGCGCGCGCGGCACCACCGTGGCG
>JAYVML010000269.1:0-3959 GCA_043758955.1 Novosphingobium sp.
TCCGATAACCCAAACAATCCCGCCTGACGCATCGTTCCCTCCGTCAGCGCAGTGAATCAAATCACGCGCCCGTTGACCAGAGGTTTTTGGAGGTGCCCAGCTTCGTCAGCGCTGCCGGGGTGTTGACGATCTCGTCATGCTCTCGAACTTCCGCGCGCTTGCCGTCCTCCGCCACAGCAACAGCTATCGTGTCTTTGTGGACGTCGAGGCCCACATATTTCACCGACTGGTTCATCGTTCGCCTCCATGCAGGAGATCGCACCAGACCAGCCCGCTGCGACCTTGCTTTTGCATATTACGAGACGGGCGTGCCCAGTCTCAGACGAACATGTGGTCTAGATCTTCCGTAACTTGTTTAGGTTGACATGGTGAGAGTGTACCTGGTGAAGACGGCGCACTTCCCAATGTCCTTCTTGGCTGGCCGACTGCTGCTTGCGCTGTATCACTTCGGTCAGTGTCTGCAGGTCGATAGGTTTTTCCAGCTCGATTCCGAACGCTCTACCTTGGACCCAACGGATCATGCCGTCCATCGCTATGCCGTGGGCAATTATGAATTTGACTGCGCTTCCCTTTAGGGGCGGGACACCCTGCATTGTGCCGCCCACGCCCTTATCCGAAACATTGCGGATGACAATGTCGTAGGTCACGCCGAAACTGTCGGCCATCTGGGCACGGATCAGTCTGCGCTGCCGCGGGGAACGCGCATCTTCCGTGGACGCATCGAAAGTGCTTTCGATGTATGACATTTCGCAAAGTGACCCATGTTTTTTAGTGTTTTTTTACAATTCGCGGGACTGCAGATAACACGAATAAGCTGAGCAAACGGTTAAGATCAGTGAAAGCAATATACCAATTGCGTCCATGCAGGCGCTAAGGTTGTCGTCACGGCAATCAAGGACGCACTGCAGGGCCATGGAAGCTGGACGCTGGAGATCATCAAGCGATCCGATACCGCCAAAGGCTTCGTGCTTTTGCCCCGGCGCTGGGTGGTCGAGCGTACATTCGCATGGCTGGGCCGGTGCCGCCGCCTCGCCAAAGACTGGGAGCGCTCCATCGAAAGCTCTGCCGCATGGGCCACCATCGCCAGCATCAGAATGCTCAACCGCAGAATCGCAAGACTCTCAACTCATTGAGAAACTTTTGAATCAGGCTCTGACACCTGAGCAGGGATACCAATCGGCAAGGCTCGTCGCCCTTGCTCACCTCGGCAGTCTGAAGCGGGCACTCGGTGAACTTGACCGAGTGACGGCATGGCTGCGGGTGTTCGCAATGGTCAATGTTGCACCCGGTTTCAACGAGACGCCGCGGGTGACGAATGGCTATTCGGACCTGATAAACGAACTCTTTGGTCCCGAAGTAGGAGCACACGCGCGCTCATCAATCGGAATGATGATCCCACTAAACGCCCCGGTGAACTGTGAAGCAGAGGTCGACATCGACGGCGGCTGACATGTGGTTGGAATTTTCCACAGCAGATGAACCTCATGCTCGCAAGGGGTCAACAACAGACAGCTGAGCTTTGGTGCACGCTGTGTTCACGTCACTCCCGATCGATTTTTGCTTTGCGGCATCCTCAAAACCCCAACCAACGCGTTCTACCGAGCTTCCTCCGTTCTGCAATTTCTGGTAGAAACTAAACCGGGTAAAGCGATGCAATAACTTCTCAGGTGGGGCGGGGCGATGACGCGGTTTCTTGCAGCATGTCTGACGGTGATAGGCACTGTGTTTCTGACCAGTCAGGCGCTGGCTGAGACCTGGGTCGATACCGGTCACTTGACACTTATCGACACCGGCAGTTTTCGCCGCGGTCCCAACGGGCTGCTCTACTATATGAATACACCAAAGGCTAGAAATTGCCGGACAAGCCAGTCTTGCCTGGAACCAGGGTCGAGACTTTGCTCGAATTTTGTCTGTTCGCGAGTCAAGTAAAGGCACCGTCATGCATAAACTGACCCTGATGACCCTCGTGCTTGTCGTGGCGCTTGTCTCGCCAGTCCCTAAGGTTTTGGCCGCTGACCTTTTCTCAAGCGGCGCGGATTTCGCCGCGAGATGCGACGGAGGGTCACCTAGCGAGGGCTGCACATCGGCGGTGCTGCATGTAGAGCAGGTGGTCAATGACCGCGATAATCCTAATGCCACCTGCGAGGGCGGGATGGACGGCCTACTGAAGGCCCGCGACAATGCCGAACTGGAGCGGTGGCTCTCACAGCGGGTGGTCGTCGTCGTCGGTTGGCTCAAGCTGCATCACGAGTATGACCGTCTATCCTACGGGGATGCGATCTGGGCTGGACTAAAGGGCGTTTACTGTCACTGAGATACCGGCGCCGGGGGTTATGACGATGCAAGCAGCCTATGGCTCGCGACCCTCTTTTCCGGCGAAGCTAGACAAGTTGCAGAATTAGCCGTCCACCCGCATAAGACGGCGGCGGCGGCGGCGGCGCTTGTAAGTCATTATGAAGGCTGGAAACGTGAGGGATGGGCGAAATGGAAGATGAAGCAAACCCGGATAGGGTGGAGCGATTGCTCGCCACGCCCGGCCTCGCCGATGCCCTCGAGAGCGATCGGTTCAAACAATTTCTCGACCATATTCCGGTGGCTATCGCTGTGGCTGAACTTGGACCGTCGGAGAGGATCATTTATTGTAATTTTGAATTTGAGCACCTGACTGGCCTAAAGGTGGGCGATATCGAAGGGCAGGAATGGTCGGTCCTCCCCGGCGTGGCCGTAGCTCGCGGGGACGATACTGAATTGGGCGAAGCCGTTCTCGCGGACGACGAATTTATTGGCACATTCACCATCGACAGCGACGGTGAGCGACACGACGTTGACGCCTGGTCGAACACCATTGAAAATGACGACGGCGTTCCCCTCTTTCGCCTCGTGGCGCTGGCAACCACCGCGCAGCATCTTCGTAGTGCCAGTGAAGACCATGACCAATCTCTGCATGAGAAGGATGTTCTGCTGCGCGAGTTGCAGCATCGCGTAAAAAACAATCTGCAGATGATCACTGCGTTGATCCGCATGGAGGCGCGCAATGTTGCTGGTGGTGAGACGGGAGAGCGGTTCGACAGGCTTGCAGGCCGCATCCATTCCTTGGCGCTCCTCTATGACTTGCTGTCGGGAGACGGCCAGTATGATGGCATCGATCTGGGCGTGTATCTCAGTAAGATCGCCTCGTCTGTCATGGAAGCCCATTCGGTCGAAGGCGTCCGCCTTGAACTCAAGATCGACACCTGGCCTTGCTCAATCAATGTGGCCATGCCGACTGGCCTGGTCGTGAACGAGCTGATGACCAACGCCCTTAAGCATGCGTTCGTCGGTCGAGATGGCGGAACTATTACGGTATCGAGCCTGGTCGACGATACAGGTTGCAGGGTGATCGTGGAAGACAACGGGTGCGGGCTGCCCGAGGACACCGCATGGCCACAATCGGGCAAGCTTGGGGCGGCGATCGCGCAATCATTGAAACAGAATGCCAAGGCCACGCTCGAAGTGCACTCGGCCCCGAACGAGGGCGTGCGTGTTGTTATCTTTTTTGCTCGCGGGTCTGCTGAACCGAATGAGGTGAAAGACTCTTAAAAGTCTGCGTTTGGTGGAAAGCGAGCAGCCGCAGCAATCCGTTGTAAAATTTGCACTCTTGTGCACGACGAGCACTTGAAAATCATTGCCGAAGTCACGTGAGCGGCTGTGGTCCGGCCTCACGTAGCAATGTTGTGACCGCGTCCATTAGCTGGGCATCGGCGAAGGGCTTTTGAAGCACGGTGCTATTTGGCACGCCCTGGGATGCCCAGCTATTGGCGCTGTCGCCGGTTATGTAGACCACCGCAATGGACGGGAATTTTGAGCGGGCATGACGAGCGACGTCCCATCCGTCAACAGCTGAACCGAGCCTTATGTCAGTAACCAGTCCGTGCAGAACTTCGCCTCTGTCGATCTCGGCAACCGCCGTGTCGCCGTTT